>NZ_MKJY01000029.1 GCF_001942465.1 Actinomadura sp. CNU-125 | reverse complement strand
CGGAGGCCGAGGACGACGGCGGCGCCGAGGCGGCGGCGACGGCGCCGAGCCCGGCCGCGAACCAGGCGGGGCGGCGCCGGGACGAGCGCCGCCCGCCGTCGAGGGCCGTGCGGAGGCGGCGGCGGCCGTCGTCGACCGCCCGCGGCGAGGGTTCGGGCTTGCGGAGCGTCTCGACGATGATCTTCAGGTCATCCATGGAGGGCCTCCCGGTCGAGGGCGTCGGTGAGCTTCTTGCGGGCGCGGCTGAGGCGGGAACCGACCGTCCCGTAGGAGATGCCGAGCGCCTGCGCGATCTCCTGGTGGGTGAGCTGGGCGAGGGCGAGGAGCAGGACGACGTCCCGCTCGCCGCGCGAGAGCCGCCGGAGGGCCGCCGCGAGCTTGGGCTGCATGTGCTGGGCGGCGACGGACGTGACGACGCGGTCCTCGTGCCCGCCCGCCGGGAGTTCGGGCGCGGCGGTGAGGGCCCGGTAGTGGCGGGCCTCGGTGCGGCGGTGCCGGGCCACGAGGTTGGTCGCGATGCCGAACAGCCAGGGACGCAGCGTGCCGCGCTCGGGGTCGAACCTGTGGCGTCGCGCGAAGGCCGTCAGGAACACCTCGGCGGTGACGTCCTCGCCCGCGTGCACGTCGAGGCGTCCGGCGACGTACTGGTAGATGTCGCGGTGATAGCGGTCGTAGACGACGGTGAACAGGTCGGGTTCACTGCGGACGCGGGCCGCGAGCTCGGCTTCGCCGAGTTCCTCCACGGCGGCGCTCACGCGCTCGGCTCTCTCATGCGCTGCCTCTCGGGGCGGGGGTGCTCACGGCAACACTTCGCGGCGGACGCGGATTGCTTTCCCGCGGCCGGGGCGCGGCGGGTAGATTCCTGAGATGGACGATCGGCCTACTCTCGACGACATCCGGCGGGCACCGAAGGTGCTCCTGCACGACCACCTGGACGGCGGGGTGCGGCCCCGGACGGTCGTGGAGCTGGCGGAGGAGAGCGGGTACGCGGAGCTGCCGGAGACGGACGCGCGCGAACTGCGGGCCTGGTTCGAGGCGGCGGCGGACTCGGGATCGCTGGAACGGTACCTGGAGACGTTCTCGCACACCGTCGGGGTGATGCAGTCGGCGGACGCGCTGGCGCGCGTCGCGTACGAGTGCGCGGAGGACCTCGCCGCCGACGGGATCGTGTACGCGGAGGTGCGGTACGCGCCGGAGCTGCACACCCGGACGGGGATGCCGCTGGAACAGGTCGTCGAGGCGGTGCTGGACGGCTTCGCGCGCGGCGGCCGCGACCACGGGATCCGCGTGGGGGCGCTGCTCACGGCGATGCGGCACCAGGCGCGGTCGAAGGAGATCGCGGAGCTGGCCGTCCGGTACCGGGACGCGGGCGTGGTCGGGTTCGACATCGCGGGGGCGGAGGCGGGGTACCCGCCGACCCGGCACCTGGACGCGTTCGAGTACCTGCAGCGGGAGAACGCGCACTTCACGATCCACGCGGGCGAGGGGTTCGGACTGCCGTCGATCTGGCAGGCGATCCAGTGGTGCGGCGCCGACCGGCTCGGGCACGGGGTGCGGATCATCGACGACATCGACGTCGCGGGGGACGAGCCGCGGCTCGGGCGGCTCGCGAACTACGTCCGGGACAAGCGGATCCCGCTGGAGATGTGCCCGACGTCGAACATCCAGACGGGCGCGGCGAAGTCGATCGCGGAGCATCCGATCGGGCTGCTGCGCGGGCTGCACTTCCGGGTGACGGTCAACACCGACAACCGGCTGATGAGCGGGACGTCGCTGTCGGCGGAGTTCGCGAAGCTGGTGGACGCGTTCGGGTACGGGTGGGACGACCTGCAGTGGTTCACGGTGAACGCGATGAAGTCGGCCTTCGCCCCGTTCACCGAGCGGCTGGAGCTGATCAACGGGGTGATCAAGCCCGGGTTCGCGCAGCGGAAGTGGAGCGGGGTGCGGCCCCTGGCATGATGCGAGGATGACGATTCGTTCCACCGGCGGGCGCGTGGCCGCGTTCGCGTGGCTGGCGTTCGCCGCGCTCAACATCGCGGATCTCGTCTTCGGCTTCACCGGTGACCCCGAGTATTCGCTGATGACGTTCACGATCGCCGCCCTCCTGCTCCTCGGCTGCGGGATCGCCTACACGATCGGGCTGCGGCCCGCGATCGTCGGCGACGACGAGGCGGTGACCGTCCGGAACCCGCTGCGGGACACGCGCGTTCCGTGGCGGGCCGTCCGCTCCATCGAGGGCAAGGACGCGCTGGTCGTGCGGTTCACCGGGCCGGACGGCGGCGACCTGCAGACCCGCGCGTGGGTGCACCAGACGTCCCCGCGTGCGCAGGCCAAGGCGGAGGCGCGCGCGCGGAAGCAGAACGCGAAACTGGGCGCGCAGGTAAAGGGCCGTAGCCCCGCGGGCTACGCGGCCGAGCAGCTCAACGAGATGCGGGACCGGCTGCGGGCGAAGACCCGCTCGGGCGCGCCGGACAAGGCCGCCGAGGCGAAGGCCGCCGAGGCGAAGGCCGAGGAGGCCGAACCCGCGCGGGGGACGGTCGCGTGGTCGATCCCGGCGGTCGCGGCCCTGGCCGTCCCCGGTGTCGCGGTCGTCGCGTGCCTGATCCTCGCGGCCGTCAGCTGATGAGCGCGGAGACGTCCTCGCGCAGGGCGTCGAGCGCGGTCGCAGCGCGCGCGCGGTCGTCCCCGGTGGGCATGACGACCTCCAGGTAGCACTTGAGCTTCGGTTCGGTCCCGGACGGCCGGATCACCACGCGCGCGCCCCCGGACAGGTGGAACCGGACGCCGTCGGTCGGCGGGAGGCCGTTCGACGGGGCGGCGAGATCGTCGAACGACTCGACGGTGCGTCCGCCCAGTTCGGCGGGGGTGTCGGTGCGCAGGCGGGTCATGGCCGCCTCGATCAGCGACAGGTCCTCGACACGCACCGACAGTTGCGCGGTGGCGTGCAGCCCGTAGCGGCGGGCCTGGTCGTCGAGGAGATCGAGCAGGGTGCGTCCGTCGCGGGCCGCCTCGGCGGCGAGCGCCGCGACGGCGAGGGCCGCGCCGATGCCGTCCTTGTCGTTGACGGGGACGCCCCGGTCGTCGCCGACGCTGTAACCGAGGGCCTCCTCGTAGCCGAAGACGAGCCGGTCGGCGCGCGTCCCCGCCTTCATGATCCACTTGAAGCCGGTGAGCGACTCGGCGAACCGGACGCCGTGCGCGCGGGCGATCTTCCCGAGCAGCGACGACGACACGATCGTCGTCACGACCAGCCGGTCGTCGCCCGAGGTGTGCCGCAGGACGTGCTCGGCGAGCAGCCCGCCCACCTCGTCGCCGGTCAGGGCCCGCCACCCGGACGGCGTCGGCACCGCGACCGCGCAGCGGTCGGCGTCCGGATCGTTCGCGATCACCAGGTCGGCGCCGCGTTCGGCGGCGAGCGCGAGCGCGAGATCGAGCGCGCCCGGTTCCTCCGGGTTCGGGAACGCGACGGTCGGGAAGTCGGGATCCGGGTCCGCCTGCTGCGGGACGACGACGGGCGCGGGGAAGCCCGCGACGGCGAACGCCGCGTGGAGCGTGTCGAACCCGACGCCGTGCATCGGCGTGTAGACGATCGAGACGTCGCGCGCGTCGCCCAGCCGAAGCCCCGCCACCGCGTTCAGGTACGGGGCGAGATCGTCGCGGATCTCCCAGGACGAGCCGAGGGGCAGCTCGTCGACGCGCCCCACGGCGTCGATCGCGGCGGAGATCTCGACGTCCCGCGGCGGGACGATCTGCGCCCCGTCCCCCCAGTACACCTTGTAGCCGTTGTCGCGGGGCGGGTTGTGGCTCGCCGTCACCATGACGCCCGCGGCCGCCCGGGACGTCCGGACGGCGTGCGCGAGGACGGGCGTCGGCACCGGATCGGCGAACACCTCGACGGTGTGGCCCGCGCCGGTGAGGACCGCCGCGGTGTCGCCCGCGAACCGGTCCGACTTGTGCCGCGCGTCGAACCCGACGATCACCCGGGAGCCCGCGGGGAGCGTCGCGGCGAGCCCGGCGGCGGCGCGCATCACCGTCACCCGGTTCATCCGGTTCGGCCCCGCGCCCAGCTCGCCGCGCAGCCCCGCCGTGCCGAACTCCAGCCGCGACCCGAACCGGTCGGCGAGGGCGCGCTCGTCCCCGGCGTCCAGGACGTCCCGCAGCTCGGTGCGCGTGTCGGGGTCGGGGTCCTGCGCCAGCCACGCCGCGGCGGCGGCTCGAAGACCGCTCACAGCTTCGACAGGACGGTCGCGAGCAGGGAACCCATCCGGCCGGCGGCGGCGCGCCCGGCCGCCAGGACCTCCTCGTGGTCGAGGGGCGCGTCCGACAGGCCCGCCGCGATGTTCGTGACGAGCGAGATGCCGAGCACGTCCGCGCCGCCCTGCCGGGCCGCGATCGTCTCCAGCACCGTCGACATGCCGATCATGTCGGCGCCCATCGTGCGCAGCATCCGGATCTCGGCGGGCGTCTCGTAGGTCGGGCCGCGGAACGCCGCGTAGACGCCCTCCGCGAGCGTCGGGTCGACCTCGCGGGCGAGGGTGCGCAGCCGTCCCGAGTACGCCTCGGTCAGGTCGAGGAACGTCGCGCCGGTCAGCGGGTTCGAGCCGGTCAGGTTCAGGTGGTCGGAGATCAGCACGGGCTCGCCGACGTGCTGGGTCTCCGGCCGCAGCCCGCCCGCCGCGTTCGTGAGGACGATCGTGCCCGCGCCCGCGGCGAGCGCCGTCCGGACCCCGTGCACGACCGGGTCGACGCCCCGCCCCTCGTACAGGTGCGTGCGGCCGAGGAACACCAGCGCGCGGCGCCCGGCGACCTCCACCACCCGGATGCGGCCAGCGTGCCCCTCGACGGCGGGCGGCGGGAACCCCGGCAGGTCCGTGACCGGCAGCTCGGCGACGGGCTCGCCCAGCGCGTCGGCGGCCGGAACCCAGCCGGACCCCATGACCAGGGCCGCGTCGAACGAGTCGAAGGACGTGCGGGCCCGCAGCTCGGCGGCGGCGGAACTCGCCAAGGTAAAAGCGTCGTTGCTCACAAAGCCGACACTACCGGGAGGACGGGCCGTCAGCCGTCGCCGATCGACGCGCACGGACGGTTGCGCAGCTCCTTGACGTAGTCGTCCGGGGCGCCCGCGGCCTCGGCGGCGTCCGCGAGGATGCCCAGGTAGCGGGCCGACGGGAGACCGCCCTCGTAGTCGTCCAGGACGTACAGCCAGCACAGCGCGTCGCCGTCGAGGGTCTGCACCCGGACGCGGATCTTGCGGTAGACGCCGAGGGCCGCGCCCTCCCAGGCGTCCAGCTCCTGCTCGTCCCAGCGGGGCACGTCGTAGATCACGACGAAGACCTGGTCGGCGGCGTCCTCGGCGACGGTCGCCAGGGCGCCGTCCCAGCCCTTGTCCTGCCCGCCGAAAGTGAGCCGCCATCCGGTGAGCCAGCCCGTGCCGCGCATCGGCGAATGCGGGGCCCGCGTCGCCATCTGCTCGGGGTCCATGTTGGAGGCGTACGCCGCGTACAGTGCCACGCCGCCCAAGGTACGCCACCCGGCGCCCCGGAGCGCCTTGGCGGCGCCGATGGAAACGGTTGGACTTGTCACTGCTCTGAGTAGGAAACAATCGGAAGTATGACCCGCATCGTCATCATCGGAGGAGGACCGGGCGGTTACGAGGCCGCTCTCGTCGCGGCGCAGCTCGGCGCCGACGTGACCGTCGTGGAGCGCGACGGCCCCGGCGGGGCGTGCGTCCTGACCGACTGCGTGCCCTCCAAGACGCTCATCGCCACCTCGACCCGGATGGCGGTCATGTCGGAGTCGGCGGGCCTCGGCCTGCGCTTCAACGGCGGCCCGGACGGCATCGTCGGCGGCCTCGAAGCCGACATGGCCACCGTGAACAAGCGCGTCAAGGACCTCGCGCGGGCCCAGTCGTTCGACGTCGCCGAACGGCTCGCCTACGAGGAAGTCAAGATCGTCCGCGGGGAGGCGCGGCTCGTCGAGCCGCACGTCGTCGCGGTGGGGGAGCGCCGCCTCCGGGCCGACATCGTGCTGATCGCGACCGGCGCCACGCCGCGCGTGCTGCCCGGCGCCGAACCCGACGGCGAGCGCATCCTCAACTGGCGGCAGCTCTACGACCTGCCGGAACTGCCCGAGGAGCTGATCGTCGTCGGGTCCGGCGTGACCGGCGCCGAGCTGGCCGGGGCGTACCTGTCGCTGGGGTCGAAGGTCACGCTGGTGTCGTCGCGGGACCGCATCCTGCCGACCGAGGACGCCGACGCCGCGGCCGTCCTCCAGGAGGTCTTCCTGCGGCGCGGCATGAACGTCATGTCGCGGTCGCGGGCGGCGAGCGTGGAGCGGTCCGGGAACGGCGTGATCGTCACGCTGGAGGACGGCACCAAGGTCGAGGGCTCGCACTGCCTGATGACGGTCGGGATGATCCCCAACACGACCGGGATCGGGCTGGAGGACGTCGGCGTCGAATGCGACGACCGCGGGTTCGTCAAGGTCGACAAGGTGTCGCGGACGTCCGTCCCGTACATCTACGCATCGGGGGACTGCACGGGTGTGCTGATGCTGGCGTCGGTCGCCGCGATGCAGGGCCGGATCGCGATGTGGCACGCGCTCGGCGAGGCCGTCCAGCCGCTCAAGCTCGGCTGGGTCTCCTCGAACATCTTCACCGACCCCGAGGTCGCGTCGGTCGGCGTCACCCAGCACATGGTCGACTCGGGGGAGGTCAACGCCCGGACGGTCATGCTGCCGCTGTTCACGAACGCGCGCGCCAAGATGCAGGGGTTCGAGGACGGCTTCGTGAAGCTGTTCTGCCGCCCGTCCACCGGGATCGTGCTCGGCGGCGTCGTCGTCTCGCCGCACGCCAGCGAACTGATCCTCGGCGTGTCGGTCGCGGTGCAGCAGCACCTGACGGTCGACCAGGTCGCGCACACGTTCGCCGTGTACCCGTCGCTGTCGGGCAGCATCACCGAGGCCGGCCGCCGCCTGATGACGGAACACGCCTACTGACGCCCTGAAGTTGATCTGCGGCGTGTTGCCCTTATGGGCGGCCGGGTTAGGGCAACACGCCGCAGATCAACGAAAGAGGGCGCTAGGTGAAGTAGCGCAGGGCCACGTAGACCCAGGCCATCAGCGTGCTCATCACGGTGACGACGACGCCGTACTTGGTGAACTGCCAGAAGCTGATCGGGTGGCCGCTCTTGGCGGCGATCCCGATCGCGACCACGTTCGCGCTCGCCGCGATCGCCGTCCCGTTGCCGCCGAAGTCGGCGCCGAGCGCGAACGCCCACCACAGCGCCTCACCGGTGGCCGGGTCGGCGCCCGCCGCCATCCCCTCCACGATCGGCGCCATCGTCGCCGTGTAGGGGATGTTGTCGAAGAACGCGCCGAAGACGGCCGAGCCGAACAGCAGGCTCGTCGCGGCGACGAAGTAGTTGTCGCCGACCGTTTCGGCCGCCCAGGTCCCGGCGGTCTCGATGACGCCGGTGTGCCCGAGGCCCGCGACCATGACGAACAGTCCCGTGAAGAAGACCAGCACGGACCATTCGACCTCCCGCATGACCTCCGAGACGTCCGCCTTGGAGACCAGCAGCATCACGCCCGCGCCGACGAGCGCGACGATCGACGGGTCGACGTGCACGACCGAGTGCAGGCCGAACGCGATGATCACGCCGCCGAGCACGACCATGCACCGGACGAGCAGCCCGGTGTCGGTGATCGCTTTGCGCTCGTCCAGCGACATCACCTCGGCCGCGTACTCCGGGTTGTACTTGAACGACTTCCGGAACAGCACACGTGTGAGCAGCGTGAACACGATGAAGATGATCACCACGATGGGCGTCATGTGCACGAGGAAGTCGTTGAACGTCAACCCGGCGCGGCTGCCGATGATGATGTTCGGCGGGTCGCCGATCAGGGTGGCGGCGCCGCCGATGTTGGAGGCCAGCACCTCGGCGATGAGGTACGGGATCGGGGAGATCCGCAGCCGGTTGCACACGACCACCGTCACCGGCGCCACCAGCATGATCGTGGTGACGTTGTCCAGGAACGGCGACGCGACGGCCGTGATGAGCATCAGCAGCACCATGAGCCGGTACGGCTTGCCCTTCGACCGTTTCGCCGCCCAGATCGCCAGGTAGTCGAACACCCCCGTGTTCTTGATGATCCCGACGATGATCATCATGCCGAGCAGCAGGAAGATGACGTTCCAGTCGATCCCGTCGTGCTCGGAGAAGAAGACCTCGGCGCCGGGCGTCAGCCCGAGCACCGTCATCACCCCGGCCGCGATCAGGACGACCTTGGTCTTGTCGACCTTCTCCGTCGCGATGAAGAAGAAGGCGACGACGAAGACGGCGAGCGCCGCGACAGCGCTCACCGGGTACCCCCGGAAAGATGACGGACGTCCCCGCGGTCACGTCCGTCGCGAAGCCGACGACCGTCGACCCGGCGGCAAGCGTCGGCCGGCCCCACGCGGGGACCGGCCGGTGCGTCGCCGAGGCCCCCGCCTAGTCGTCCGGCCGGGCCAGCGCCAGCGCCGACAGCAACCGGTCGAGAGTGACCGCGCCGGCCAGCAGGCCCGCGTCGTCCACCACCGCCACCAGCGGGCTGCGCTGCTTCGCCATCAGCGTGGCGAGCTCCAGCAGCGTCGCCGACTGCTTGACCATCGCCGGGCGGGGCGTGTGCGTTCCTATGCACTCCCTGACCGTCATGTCCTGGATCTCGTGCCAGAACACGTCCGCATGCGCCTCGTCGACGGTGCGGGTCAGCGCCGAGTCCTCCTGGAAGCGACCGGCACCGCGAGCCGCAGCACCTGCGTCCCGGGCAGGACGACCCGGGGGCGCTGCCGCTCGTCCAGCACGATCAGGCCGGGCAACCGGCCGAGCGCCATGACCTGGATCGCATGGCCGATCGAGTCGCTCATCGTCACGGTGGGCACCTGGATGGCGATGTCCCGCGCTAGCATGACGTCCTTTCGGCTCCCGCAGAGCCTGGTTCTTCGGGCTGATAGGGTCCTCCTCCTCGCGCCGGGGACGGTCCCGTCGCAGGACGAAGGCTTCCTCGCACCCGTGGGCGGAAGGTGGGGCCCGCCGCCGAGTCGCTGTGCCATATGTCCGCCCCTTTCTGCGTACGCTGACCAGTTTTCTCGGCGGTGGATCACATCGTTATCGGGTGTAACACCCAGATGTGCCTGGGAGAAGCATGTATTCGGAGGTGGGAGGGGGGTCTTCCCGCAGGCGCGTGCCTAGGATGGGGGCGATACCGGAGGTGATCGGTTGCACGCTCGGGAGTCCGCCACCCGGATCCTGCTGGCCGACGACCACGCGCTGATCCGCCGCGGGTTGCGGGTGATCCTCGACGCCGAGCCCGACATGACCGTCGTCGCCGAGGCCGGCGACGGGGCGGAGGCCATCGCCGCGATCGCGGCGGGCGACGTCGATCTCGCGATCCTCGACATCGCGATGCCGCGGATGACCGGCCTGCAGGCGGCGCGGGAGATCGCCGCACGCTTCCCCGGCGTCCGGATCCTGATGCTGTCGATGTACGACAACGAGCAGTACCTGTTCGAGGCGCTGAAGGCGGGCGCGTCCGGGTACGTGCTGAAGTCCGTCGCCGACCGCGACCTGCTGAACGCGATCCGGTCCGCGACGCACGGCGAGTCGTTCCTGTACCCGGGGGCGGTCACGCTGCTGGTCCGCGAGTACCTGAACCGGGCGCAGGACGGCGAGGAGCTGCTGACCCCCCGCGAAGAGGAGATCACCAAGCTGATCGCGGAGGGCCACTCGTCCAAGGAGATCGCGGAGCTCCTCACGATCAGCGTCAAGACCGTCGACCGGCACCGCGCGAACGTGCTCGGCAAGCTGGGCATGCGCGACCGCGTCGAGCTGACCAAGTACGCCATACGCGTCGGGCTCGTCGAACCCTGAGCCGGGGCGTCCGCACCACCGGTCGCCGCCGTCAGTCCCGCGCCGGGTCCTGCCCGCGGCGGTCGTTCTTGGGCGGGACGACCAGCCGCACCTCGGTGCCGCCGCCGTCGGCCGCCCCGATCGTCAGCTGCGCGCCGATGAGCATCGCGCGTTCCCGCATGCCGCGGATGCCCGCACCCGCCCGGCGGGGCGGCCCGCAGCCGTCGTCGGCGACCCGCAGCACCAGGCTGCCGTCCGCGTCCTGCCGCAGCGACAGCTCCGCGTGGCGCGCGTCGGCGTGCCGCCACACGTTCGTCAGGCCCTCCTGCGCGATCCGGTAGATGACGAGTTCGGCGTCCGCACCGACGTCGGCGAGGCCCGCCTGGACGTCCCGGCGGACGTGCGGGCCGCCCGAGAAGTCCGCGGGGAGGGCGATGAGCGCGCTGGTCAGGCCCAGGTCGTCCAGGACGCCCGGACGCAGCCGCCGGGCGACGTGCCGGACCTCGTCCAGGCTCGACCGGACGACCTCCAGCACCCCGCGCAGCTCGTCGGCGACCTTCTCCGGCGCCCGGTCGGCCACCGACTTCAGTTCGAGCAGCGCCACGGTGAGCGTCTGGCCGATCTCGTCGTGGAGCTCCTGCGCGATCCGGCGCCGCTCCTCCTCCTGCGCGTCCAGCACCATCGCCGTGCCGGCGCTGCGGTCGGCCTCCAGCCGGTCGAGCATCGAGTTGAACTCGTCCACCAGGTGGAACAGGTCGCCGCTCTCCCCGGCCACGAGCCGGTCGCCGGAGCTCAGCGAGTCCATCCGCGCCATCAGCGCGGTCAGCCTGCCGAGCGGCGCGAGACCGGCGCGCAGCAGCAGCGCGTTCGCCAGCATCATCACCGCGAGCCCGACCAGCAGGACGGGCAGCTCGCGCAGCAGCACCATCGAGGAGATGGTGACGGGGGCGAGCGCGAGGGTCGCGGTGCCGATCGCGAAGATCAGCCCGTTGATGGCGAGGATGCGCCAGTACAGGGTCGGGACGGGTGCCGTGCTCATCCCCTCACCGTATGCGGGGCGGCTCGGCGATGCCGTGCCGCCGCAGCCGCGACCGCCGCAGCTCGTCCGCGGTGATCGCGACCGCGAGCAGGCTCGCGGACAGCGCCATCAGCGGCACCGACACGTGCACCCACCAGGGGCCGGGCAGCAGCGCCAGCACCGCGCACACCGGGATCATCAGGCACACGTGCCGCCACAGCAGCCTGCCCCGCCAGCCCGCGTCGGTGAGGTCGTGCCGCACCCAGTCGCGGTTACCGGGCGGCAGCCGGAGCCCCAGCGTGTACCGGAGCTGCCCCCACGGCCCCGGATCGCCTGGAATGCGGACCATCGGGCGGCGCCCCGCTAGAAGCCGCCGAAGTCGCCGAACCCGCCGCCGCCGAAGTCGCCGCTGCCGAAGTCCCAGCCGCCGCCGACATCGCCGCCGTCGCCGCCGAACCCGCCGCCCATGTCGCCGTAGCCGCCGAACCCGCCGGACATCATCGAGCCGAGCATCGTCCCGACCATCATGCCGGTCAGCAGGTCGAACCCGCCGTAGCCCGCGTAGTAGCCGCCCGCGTAGGGCGCGTACGCCGGGCCCGCGTTGTAGTAGGGCCGCCGCCCGCCGTGGTACGGGACCATCCGGACGTCCGGTTCGGCGCCGTGCAGCACCGCGTGGGCGTCGGCCGCGCACGCCGGGACGGACCGGGCGGTGCCGCCCGGCGGCGCCCACACCACGTCCTTCACCGACGGGCCGTGGTTCGGGTTGAAGAAGCACGGCGCGCGCCGCTCCGGCACCTCGTCGCCCGCGAGCCGCGCACGGGTCGCGATCATGAAGAACCGGCCGTCCTCCAGCGCCTTCGTGACGTTCTGCATCTCCTCCGGACGGGCGGCGCGGTCGGTCGCGCGCTTCGCCTCGTCGTAGGAGTTCATGGCGCGCTCGTAGTCGGCGCGGATCGCCGGGTCGAGCTTGCGGTCCATGACGTCGAGGTCGAGGCGGGCGATGTCCTCGCCGAGGAGCGTCACGTCCTCTTCGACGCCTTCCTTCAGCTCCGCCATCTCGCGGGCCTGCCGCTCCTGCCGCCGCTTGCGGGACACCAGGAACACCGACGTCGCCGCCGCGACCAGCGCGATGAGCACGCCCAGCATCACGTACCCGAGGGTCGCCGCCGACGCGGAGTTCTCGTCGACCCGCTTCTCGGCCCGGTCACCGAAGTCGATGATCCGCTCCTTGAGCGGCTGCCCGTTGGTGCGGGTGACGATCTGGTTGATCTCCTGCTCGTTCAGGTTCTGGGAGATCCCGGCCATCAGCCGCCCGTTCGCGGTGACGCCCACGTACGTCTCGCCCTCGCCGACGCGGTTCGCGACGGACACGAGCATCTGGCCCATCTGCTGCTGGGAGATGCCGTCGTCCACGACGATCGCGCGGACGTCGGCGTCGCCGAGCCCGTTCAGCTTCGACTCGATCTGCTGCCGGTCGGCCGCGCTCAGCGCGTTCCCGGCGTTGCTCGTCACGTACAGCCGCGAATCGACCAGCCCGTTGGCGATCTGCCCGACGGTGTCGGCGGACCGCGCGGGCGCGGCCTGCGGTGCGGCCTGCGCCGCGGCGGCCTGGGCGGCCGGCCGCCTGCGGGACGGTCGCGGTGTGCTGGACGGACGGCGGCCTGCTGGCGGTCGCGGCGGCGGGGCGTGCGGTTTCGGGGGAGGCTGCAGCGGCGGCCGCCGGGGCGGCGAGGCCGATCACGGCCGCACCCGCCACGAGCGCGGGGAACGCCGCGCGACGAGCCGTCCGGGCGGTCCGGCGGTTGTCGGTGCTCATATCTCTAGTCTGCCTCGCCGATGAGCCCGACAATCAGCGTGCCAGACCCCATTTCGGAAAATCCCGGACCCCACCCGGTGACCGTCCGCCACGCCCTAGTACCGGTCGGGAGTCAAAGCCGGACGAAGCAGCCGATTGCGGACGCGTGCGTGCGTCGGGGCCGCCGGAGACGGCCGGGTGCCGCCCTCTCGGGGAGAGGGCGGCACCCGGTTCGTGCACGTCGGTCCCGGTCGGTCCCGGTCGAACCCGCGTCAGTCCTTGATGTCGCAGATCGACGCACCGGCCGTGACCGTCTGGCCGACCTCGGCGGACAGGCCCGCGATCGTCCCGGCCTTGTGCGCGGTGAGCGGCTGCTCCATCTTCATCGCCTCCAGCACGACGACCGTGTCGCCCGCCTCGACGGTCGCGCCGTCCTCGGCGACGATCTTGACGATCGTGCCCTGCATCGGGCTGACCAGCGAGTCGCCGGACGCCTGCGCGGCGGCGCCCTTCTTGCCCGCGCGCCGCTTGCCGGGCGCCTGCCCGGCCGCCGCGCCCGGGGCCGCCGCCGCGCCGAGGCCCGCCGGGAGCACGACCTCGACGCGCTTGCCGCCGACCTCGACCGTGATCCGCTCGCGCTCGGCTTCGGACTCCTCGTCGGCCGGCACGGTGACGAACGGCGGGATCTGGTTGTCGTACTCGGTCTCGATCCACCGGGTGTGGACGGCGAACGGCTCGGCGTCGTCCGCGGGGACGAACGCGGGGTCGTCCAGTACCGCCTGGTGGAACGGCAGGACGGTCGGCATGCCGTCGATCGTGAACTCGGCGAGGGCGCGGCGCGCGCGCTCGACGGCCTGGCGGCGGGACGCGCCGGTGACGATCAGCTTCGCGATCAGCGAGTCGAACGCCTGCGGGACCGTCTGCCCGGCCACGTACCCGGAGTCGAGCCGGACGCCCGGCCCGGTCGGCGGGTCGAACGCGGTCAAGGTGCCGACGGCGGGCAGGAAGCCGCGCCCGGCGTCCTCGGCGTTCAGCCGGAACTCGATCGAGTGGCCGCGCAGCTCGGGGTCGCCGTAGCCGAGCTCCTCGCCGTCGGCGACGCGGAACATCTCGCGGACCAGGTCCACGCCCGCGACCTCCTCGGTCACCGGGTGCTCGACCTGCAGCCGCGTGTTGACCTCAAGGAACGAGATCGTCCCGTCCTGGCCGACGAGGAACTCGCAGGTGCCCGCGCCGACGTACCCGGCCTCCTTCAGGATGGCCTTCGACGACGAGTAGAGCAGCTCCATCTGCGCGTCCGACAGGTACGGCGCGGGGGCTTCCTCGACGAGCTTCTGGTGGCGGCGCTGCAGCGAGCAGTCGCGGGTCGACACCACGACCACGTTGCCGTGCTTGTCGGCCAGGCACTGCGTCTCGACGTGCCGCGGCTTGTCCAGGTACCGCTCGACGAAGCACTCGCCGCGGCCGAACGCGCCGACGGCCTCGCGGACGGCCGACTCGTACAGTTCCTCGACTTCCTCCAGCTTGCGGGCCACCTTCAGGCCGCGCCCGCCGCCGCCGAACGCCGCCTTGATCGCGATCGGCAGCCCGTGCTCCTTGGCGAACTCGACGACCTCGTCGGCGCCCGACACCGGGTCGGTGGTGCCCGCGACCAGCGGCGCGCCGACCTTCTGCGCGATGTGCCGGGCCTGCACCTTGTCGCCCAGCGCGGTGATCGCGGCGGGCGGCGGGCCGATCCAGGTCAGCCCGGCGTTCTGCACGGCGGACGCGAAGTCCGCGTTCTCGGCCAGGAACCCGTAACCGGGGTGGACGGCGTCCGCTCCGGCGTCGGCCGCGATTTTCAGCAGTTTCTCTATGTCCAGGTAGCTCTCGGCCGCCGTCGAGCCGCCGAGCGCGTATGCCTCGTCCGCGACCCGAACGTGCAGCGCGTCCAGGTCCGGCTCGGCGTACACCGCGACACTGGCCAACCCCGCGTCGCTACAGGCACGGGCAATACGGACCGCGATCTCGCCGCGGTTGGCGATCAGGACCTTGCGCACGTGGGTCTCCTCCCTCAACCTCGCAGGCGCAGTCTAGATAACCGCCGTTTGAGGTTTTCGTAAGACCCTCCTTATCTGGACGGAACGCCCGTGTTTCCCGGGGTCACGGCCGGATCCGCGCGTCCCGGAGAGCGGGACGGGCGGACGCGCCGAGGGCCCGCACCCTCGACGGATGCGGGCCCTCGGCGGGTCTGGACGGTGCCGGGCGCGGGCCCGGCGGGGCGCATGTTCCGCGGGCCCTGCGACACCGTCCGGTTCGGTGTCGTATCTCTCACTTGCGGTTGTACCGCCGGTTGAACTTGTCGACCGCTCCGGTCGTGTCGAGCACACGGCCCTGCCCGGTGTAGAACGGGTGGCTCGCCGACGAGACGTCCACGTCCACCACCGGGTAGGTGAGGCCGTCCTCCCACTCGACGGTCCGGTCGGTGACGGCCGTGGACCGCGTCAGGAAGGCGTGGCCGGCGGCGCGGTCGCGGAAGACGACGGGGCGGTACTCCGGGTGGATTCGCTGCTTCATGCCCCCGTCAACACGGCGGGAACGGTTTTCATTCCGCCTCCGGCCGGGGTGCTCGGAACCCCTGCGGGCAAAGGGTTCCGGCGGGTTCCGCGCCGACCCGGACGGGGGCCCGGAGCGGCGTGTATCTTCGCCAATGATCAGTGGAGGGAGGGCGTTTTGCGCCTGTGGATCCGGGCCTTTCTGGCGATGGTCCTGGCGGCCGCCTGCCTGCCGGTGTCCGCGTCCGCGGTCCGGCTCGGCGCGCCGCGGATGGACCACGAGACGACCGAGCAGCTCACCATCGTCGCCAAGACGCTGCTGCAGCACCGCTCGCAGGCCCTCGTGCAGACCCGGGACCGCGAACGCAGCCGGCTGCCCGAAGAGATCCTCGGCGTCCGCATCTCCCCGGGCGTCGCGACGGCGCACGCGCGGACCGTCCGGGAACTGGAGAACCGCAACCGGGCGCCGGTCGAGGGCGGGCCCGCCTACACCGGCGCGAAGACGACCCTGGAAGAGGTCGAGGCGGTCCGCCGCGGCGACACGGTGACCCTCGAAGCCGTCGAGCACACGGTCGTCAAGTACGACAGCGGCAAGGTGCGGCAGGACGTGCGGCGCCGGTTCGAGTTCAAGGACATCGACGGACGCCTCACCCTGATCGGCGAACGGGTCCTCGATCCGGGCGCCCATCCCGTCAACGACCCCGTCGGCGCGGCCCGGTGAATGCCGCGAAAGCGACGGTGGACCGCGTTCGAAATATTGATTGACGCACGGTAATTGACCGGGTCACAAGCGTGCGGGTCGTCGCTTCGCCGTCCCTTCGCCGCCGCGGCCGATGCCGTCCCGGCGCCGCCTTGACAAGGCCGAAGCCCCGCCCGCCGGGGCGTTACGACCACATCCGGTCAGTGGACGGCGGCGGAAATATCGGTCTATCCCGACTGATCGGTCGGGTGACACTGGATTCCGATGATCCTTCGGGCGTAGGCTGGCGCCATTCTTTACGAAAGGCCACAGTGATGAGCGGTGACAAGCGCGGCGCCAACATCGGCGAGCTCGAGGAACTGTCCCGGATCTTCGCCAAGCACGGCCGGAACCTCGACGCCCTGATCAGAGACCTGAACGGCCGCACGGTCAGTTCCAGCGCCGTCTGGTGGGGGCCGGGCGCGGACCGGTTCCGCGCCGCGTGGGCCGAGGCCAAGACCGCCTTCGACAAGATGGCCATCGCCCTTGAGCAGGGCAGTCAGGACATCAAGCGCTCCCAGCAGAACATCGAGGCCGCCACCCGCTGACGCCTCGGACCAGCTGCGGGTCCCGGCCCATCCCCCCGAGGCCGGGGCCCGCTCTTTCGTTCGCCGGGCCGCCCGCCCGCTCTCGATGTTGATCTGCGGCGTGTTGCCCTAACTCGGACGCCTATAAGGGCAACACGCCGCAGATCAACGAACCCAGGCGAACCTTGGTGGTCGCCGCGCTAGTCGCCCGATACCGGTGGCGGCAGCGCTACCTGGATCTGCGTGGTCGTGCCGGTGGCTACGAACAGGCCGCGGCCGCTCGGGCCCGCGAGGGGCGCGTTGCGGGGCAGCCGCAGGCCGAACAGGTCGCCGTCGTCCGGGGACTCGATCGACAGCAGCACGCCCGAGCGCGAGCGCCGCGCGTCCGCGAGGAAACCGCGGTAGCCGCGCCCGAGGTCGGTGGTCGTCCCGCCGATGACGACCGCGTGCTCCCCGTCCCGCGCCGTCCGCAGGACGTCGCACAGCGCGTCGTCGAGCTCCGTCTCGTCCAGTAGTTCGGCGTCGTCCACGACCACCGCGTACCGGTGCTCGTCGCCGATCGCCGCCTCCAGGTCGTGCGCGTCCGCGTCGGCCGTCAGGACGCCGAGCACGCCGGGGCGGCCCGCCAGCAGCCGCAGCGGCGACCGGCGCGGCGTCACCAGCACCACCGGCACCAGCCCGCCGCCGACCGCCGGGTCCAGCAGCGAGTGGACGATCGTGCGCAGCGTCGTCGACCGTCCCGAGCGCGGCGGCCCGGCCACCGCGAACCCGGGGCCCTCGTTCAGCAGGTCGATCCCGACGGGCGCGAGGCTGTCGCCGCCGACGCCGACGAGCGCCCACAGCGCGGACGGCGCGAGGAAGTCGGCGTCGAGCGTCATCGCCTCCCGGTAGGTGACCCGCACCGGCAGCTCGTCCACGTGCAGCGGACGGCGGCGGCGCGGCAGCCGCCCGTACCGCGCGACGCAGCCCCGCGCGATCTCCTGCAGCGCCGCGACCTGCGCCGTCCCGGACGGGTCGTCGCCGAGCAGCCCGATCTGCGACTCGCGCGGCGGGGCGCCCGGCGCGGTGGCCTCCAGGGCGCGGCCGGGCGGCATCGCGGCCGGGACGTGCCGGTCCTGCAGCCCCGCGTAGCCGTAGTCGTTCGGGTCGGCCATCCGCAGGATCAGCCGCCGGTCGAACACCGTGGAGACCTGCCCGGACAGGCCGGAGCGGTCGCCGGTGAACACCGCGCGCAGCCCGACGGCGGCGCCCTCGCGCAGCAGCCGCAGGACCTGGTCGACGAGCCGGCCGTAGTCGTAGTGCTCGAACGCGCCGAGGAACCCCTCCCAGCGGTCGAGCAGCAGGACCATCCAGGGGAGCCGGTCGGTGGCGGCGACGGCGGCGCGCTGCTCGGGCAGCGACGCGAACCCGGCCTCGGCGAACAGCTGCTGGCGGCGCGCGACCTCCGCCGCCAGCGCCGTGATCAGCCGTTCGCAGCGGTCGAGCTGGTCGCGGGTGACGACGGCGCCGCAGTGCGGCAGCGCGATCAGCGGCAGCAGCGCGTTCGCGCCGCAGTCGATCGCGTACAGGTGCGCGTCGAACGGGGAGCACGCCCCCGCGAGGGACCCGGCGACCGTGCGCAGCGCCGTCGACCGTCCCGACTGGGCGGCCCCGGCGACGTACAGGTGGCCGCCGGACGCCAGGTCGAGCGCCAGCTCCTCGCGGGACTGCACGGCGGGCAGGTCGGTGATTCCGAACGGGACGGGCGGGACGTCCACCACCGAGCCCCCGGCGGCCGTGCGGGGCGTCAGCCGGACCTGCTCGGGCAGCGGGTTCAGCCACGGCGACGGCTGCCGCGCGATCCCGGCCCGCCGCGCGGCCTCGTCCACGGCCTGCACGAGGACGGCCAGGTCGGTGACGGTGCCCGCGTCGTCGGCGGCGTCGCGGGCCGCCGGGAGCGGGTGCCCGAGGCCCTGCCAGGGGAGGGCCTGGACGGTCGTGCGGCGCGCCGCCGTGCCCGGCCGCCGCCCGCCGATCCGCGCCGACTGCACGGCGTGCGGCGCCGACACGCCCGACCGGACGTAGCAGCGGCCCGGCAGCGACTTCGGGATCTGCACGGCGTCGGTCGAGTCGAGCACGTCGGTGGAGTCGTCGGCGCCGGTGACGCGCAGCGCGATCCGCAGGTTCGTGTTCGCGCGCATGTCGGCCGTCACGACCCCGGCGGGACGCTGCGTCGCGAGGATCAGGTGGACGCCGAGGGAGCGGCCCCGGCGGCCGATGTCCACGAGACCGGTGACGAAATCGGGCAGTTCCTCGACCATCGCGGCGAACTCATCGATGACCAGGACGAGCCGGGGCATCGACGGCGAACCGGGCGCGCGTCCGTCGACGAAGTCGTCGATGTCCTTCGCCCCGGCGGCGAGCAGGATCTCCTCCCGGCGCCGCAGTTCGGCCGCGAGGGACTCCAGCGCGCGCTCTGTCGCGTGCCCGTCCAGGTCGGTGACCATCCCCACCGTGTGGGGCAGTTTCGCGCAGTCGTTGAACGCCGAACCGCCCTTGTAGTCGATCAGGACGAACGTCATCTCGTCCGGACGGTTCGCCACCGCGAGCGACGCGATGAGCGTCTGCAGCAGCTCGGACTTCCCGGCCCCCGTCGTCCCCGCGATGAGCCCGTGCGGGCCGTCCGTGCGCAGGTCGACCTCGTAGGGTTCGCGGCCGGTCCGTCCGTGCCCGGTGCCGGTGGAGCCGACGCCGATCGGGACGCGCGTCGTCCGTCCGCCCGTCCGCGTCCACGACTGCAGGACGGCCTCGGCGGTGGGGTCGGGCATCTGCAGGAGGTCGAGCAGCCGCACGTCCCCGGGGAGGGACTCCTCGGCGTCCTCCCTGGACACGTCCCGGACGGGCGCGAGCGCGCGCGCTACCCGGTCCGTCCAGGCGGGGGAGACCTGGTCGGCTAGCACGGGGCCTACTGCGTCGAGGTCCTGCCCCTGGAGGTGGATGACGGCCGGGTACTGCGGGTCCCAGGACGCGACGGCGCTGCACTCCTCCGGCAGGAGCCGTTCCTCGTCGTCGATGCAGACCGCGTAAAGGCCGTACTCGGCACCCCGCGACAGCAGCATGGGCATGCCGGGGACGCGCCTCAGCGCGCGCGCCCCGTCCAGGACGATCAGGATGTTGTACGGAACGTTGTCCGAAGGCTTTGCCTGCCCGCCCAGGAACTGGGTCTCGGCCTGTGCCGCGCGCCTGCGCTCGGTCACGCGCATGGCCAGCTCCGTGATGCGGTGCGCGATGGACGACTGGTCGGTGCCGACGAGCGCCGTGCAGTCCTCGTCCTCGCGCGGCGCGCAGTGCGGCAGCCAGCGCACCCAGTTCCACTCGTCGGCCGCGTCCGGCTCCGCCGACAGCACCACGATCGCCAGGTCGCGCGGGCTGTGCAGGGCCGCGGCCTGCCCGACCAGCCAGCGCGCCAGCGCCCGCGACGCCGGCCGCGGACCCGTCAGGCCCAACACGCCGACGTCCGCCAGCGGCAGCGCCACCGGCACCTGCCGCGCCACCGGGACGGCCACCGCCGACCCGTCCTCGCGCGGCCCGTCGTCGGCCAGCTCGACGCGCGCGGCGCAGATCGGCGAGCCCGACCCGCAGGTGCAGGACGTCCGCGTCGTCGCGGCGCCGCTCCCACAGCCGCCGCCGGGGCCCGGTCGCGGTCAGCAGCACCTCCGCCGGATCCGGGTGGAAGGCCCGCCGCTCGTCCTCGTCCTCCCGCCGCAGCCGATCGAGCTCGCCGTCGAAACGTCCCGCCTTGTCGGTGTACTCCCGCAGGGCCTTCTTGTACGACTTGCGGCCGTACATCCGGTCGCCGACCCATTCGCCGATCGTCATCAGCGGCCACGCCAGCGCGAACAGCGCCCACCACCACTGACCCAGCGCGAACGCCATGACCAGCCCGAACGCCGAGAACAGCAGCGCCCCGACCAGCCGCAGCCGCTCCCGCGGGCTGCGCTCGGGCCGCTTGGGCACCTCCAGCCGCCGGACGCGCCGCGCCGGGGCCAGCCGCGGCGGCCGGTTGAACGCCATCCCGCCCTCCGGCAGCGGCTCCAGGTGCGTGTCCGGCGCCGCGCCCGGCGCCAGCGCCAGCACGCTCGCCCCGACCGACAGCATCCCGCCGGTCGTCCACGGCGCGGGACCGTCCAGCGGCGCCCCGGCGAGCTCCGCGCCCCGCGCGGTCGCCTCGACCTTCGCGCCGTCCGGTGCGACCGTCACCCGCAGCGCGCGCGGGGGCACCGCGGGATCGTCCAGCCGCACGTCCACGTCGTCGCCCGACCCCAGCGTGCTCGTCCCCAGCCCGAGCCGGTGCACCTTCCCGGCCGCGGGCCCGCCCACCACCCGCACCTCGACCAGGCCGGACGGCTCGGCGACCACCGTCGGCGGCGCTCGCCGCGCTCGACCGCGCCGCGGCGCCGTCCCGCAGCTCCTTCACCGCGCGGGCCTGCGGGTCGAGCATCCGCCCGTCCACCCACAGCGCCCGCCGCTCCGCCGCGGGCGCCGTCCCGCCGGTGCGCTGCAGCGCGTCCTTGGAGAAGCGCGGGGCCGGGACCGTCACCGACGCCTGCTGCGCGCGTCCGTCCAGTGCCGCCGCGAGCGACCGCGCGACGCCGTCCACGGTGGCCTCGGCGTCGAGGTTGAGCACGACGTCCCGCGGCCCCTCCTCGGTCAGCGCCGTGAACGAGATCCGCATCGAAGCCCCTCCAACGAGCGCCGTCCTCCAGTCCGGGACAGCTTAATTAACCCGCCGTTCCCGGAAGGGCCGGACGGCACGGGCGGACGCCCGGAAGCCGGATTTCGGTCGCCGCGTTCACGCCGCGCGGACGATCTCCTTCAGTGCGACGTCCAACGGCGTCGGGCTCATCCCGAAAGTGTCCTCGAAGGCCGATGAGTCGACGATGTACGGCTTGTCGAACTGGTACCGCGTCTCGCGCAATTCGCGGAGCAGCGGCGACACCGTCCCGAGCGCGTTGAACACCGGCCGCGGAATCCCGGACACCCGCGGCTCGGGCGCCCCGGCGATCGCGCAGAGCCGCTTCGCGACGTCCAGCGCCGACACCGCCGGCCCGGTCGGCACGTGCCACGCGCGGCCGAGGACGCGCTCGTCCGTCCCGGCGATCGCGAGCGCCGCGGCGACGTCGGGCGTGTACGTCCACGCGTGCGGGATCGAGGGGGCGCTCATGAACGTCGCCCGCTTGCCCGCGAGCAGCGGCCGGACGAAGCGCTCTTCGCCCAGGTACGCCTGGTCGGTGGTGCCCGGCCCGTAGTAGTCGGACGGGCGCAGTTCGGTGACGCGGACCCGTCCGGCCTCGTGCGCCGCGATCATGTCGCGCCACATCTTCACCCGCACCCGCGCCTTCTTCCCGGTCGCGGCGAGCGGCAGGTCCTCGGTCATCGGGCCGTCCACCGGCCCGTACCCGTACAGGTTCCCGAGCGTGACGAGCACCGCCCCGGTGTCCTCGGCGGCGCCGAGGAACGCCGCCGCCATCGGCGGCCAGTCCTGCGCCCACCGGTCCATCCTCGGATTGACGCAGTTGTAGAGGGTGTCGGCGCCCTTGGCGACCGCCGTGAGCCGCGCCCGGTCGCCGACGTCCGCCGCGACCCGCTCGGCACCCCGGGGCCCCGAGCCCGACCGCGTCACGACGACGACGTCGTGCCCGCGCTCCAGCAGCCGCTCCGCCAGATGCGTCCCGACCTGCCCGGCCCCCGCGATCACATGCTTACCCACGATGAATCCCCTTACGAAAGTTTCCTGACACAACAACCCCGGCCAGACCCCAGCCAGAGCGAACCGAAACAACTGCGATTGCGTGCGAAGCCAAGTTCGAGCGAAGCGAGAACTTGATCGCGCAGCGAGCCCCTGGGCGAGTCGGAGCGATGCAGCAATCGCACGCGGCGCCCGTTGAAGGAGGGCCCCCTAGGGCCCGACGCCAAGGGCGTCGCAAGCAAGCAGGGCGGCGAGGCGGGCTTCGTGGCCCTTGCGGAGCTTGGCTTCGCTGTAGAAGAGCCGCAGGAACGGGCCGGCGAGCGACTCCTGGACCGTGACGCGCGTGCCGGTGCCCTCGGGGGTCAGCACCATCCGGTCGACGGCCTTGTAGATGCCGAGGAAGACGCCCGTCCAGCTCAGTTCGCGGCCCGGGGCGACGACGGCGAAGCGCGAGCGCAGCGGCGTACCGGCCTGTGACCAGCGGAACTCGCGGCCCGTCTCCACGGCGTCCAGCTCCTTGAGCTTGAAGTCGGGCGACCAGGTCTCCCAGCCGCGCAGGTCGGCGAGGACGGCCCACACCTCGTCCGCCGGCCGTCGATGAACACGCTGGAGGTGTTGGTGAGCTGCGCGGAGTCGTCGATGAGCCCGCGGAGGGCGTACTCGTCGTGCAGCGTCGCGAGCTTCGGGCCGGTGTAGAGGAGTGCGGCGCCCATCGGTGATCTCCTGTCGAATCGGTGTTCCGTTCCGAGAGCAATGCTCTCTCACGAGTGCACCGCTCGTCAAGAGCAGTGCTCTCGTTTCGTTGCGGCGCTCTGCTAGCCTCGCGGCATGAGCGCTGGGAAGACGGCAAGGGAACGGGTGCGGGCGGAGCTGATCGCGGAAATCACCGAGATCGCGCGGAAACAGCTCGCGACCGACGGGGCGGCGGGGCTGTCGCTGCGCGCGGTCGCCCGCGAGATGGGGATGGTGTCGTCGGCGATCTACCGGTACTTCCCGAGCCGGGACGACCTGCTCACGGCCCTGATCATCGACGGGTACAACGCGCTCGGCGCGGCGGTCGAGCGTGCCGACGACGGGGTTCGCGGCGAGCGTCCGGACGCGTTCGGGGAGCGGTGGCTGGAGGTGTGCCGGGCCGTCCGGGAGTGGGCGCTCGCGCACCCGCACGAGTTCGCGCTGCTCTACGGCTCGCCGGTCCCCGGGTACCGGGCGCCGCAGGACACCGTCCCGGCGGCCCTCCGCGACACGCTCGTGTACGCGCGGGTCGTCGCCGCCGGCGCACGCGGCGGGCGCGCTCGTCCCGGCCGGGCCGTGCCCGCCGGCGCCGCCCGCCGTCGCCGCCGACATGGCGCGCGTGCGCGACGGCGTGGGCCTGACCGTGCCGGACGACGTCGTCGCGCGCGCCGTCACGGCGTGGTCGGGCCTATTCGGGACGGTCGGTTTCGAGCTGTTCGGAACGTTCGAGAACACCATCGAGGAGCGCGCCGACTACTTCGACCACTCGATGACGCTCCTGGCCCGCCTCATCGGCTTCGAGGTCTAGGGTCAGTCGTTCGCGGGGTGCCGGGCACCCGCGATGACCAGGGCGGCGGTCCGCTTCAGGAAGTCGTCGGTGAGGGGGCGGCCGAGCATGAGCCAGCGGAAGTAGAGCGGCCCCGCGGCGGCCTCGACGAGATGGTCGGGATCGGTGTCGGCGGGGAGTTCGCCGCGCTCGACCGCCCGCACGAAGATCTCGCGCGACAGGCGGAACCGGGCGGGCCAGATCTGGTCCAGGGCTTCGCGCAGCCCGGCGTTCTCGGCCGTGCGGGGGCCGGTCTCCCTGATCAGGGCGGTGATCCAGGGGCTGTCGAAGCCGCGGCGGACCTCGCCGAGGAAGGAGAGCAGGTCCGCGAGCAGGTCGCCGGTGTCCGCGGGGGGCGAGATCTCGACCTGCCGGGCGGTGAAGGCGGCCGCGACGAGGCTCGGCTTGTCGCTCCAGCGGCGGTAGATCGTCGCGCGGTTGACCCCCGCCCGCTCGGCGACCGCGTCGATCCGCAGCGCGGCGTAACCGACGTCGCTGAGTTCGGCGATCGTGGCGTCCAGGACCGCCTTCGCGGTACGGGCCGTGCGCCCTCCGGGTCGCTTGGTCGCCGCATCGGTGTGGAGCTGTTCGGCCTGGTCCGCAGGCTTGCCATGCATCGCTCCAAAGTACCAAACGCATCAGGTTGTTGCGATTGTGCTGGTGCTGTTGCTAGCTTCTAATGCAACAGCCTGTTGCATTACGACCGGAGGGGCGGCCATGACCGCGCGACACCGCATCGACCCCGAACGCGTCGAACGGCACCTGCGGGCCGTCCTGGACCCCGGGACCGTGCACGCCCGCGGGCCCGGCTACGACGGCGCGCGCCGCCTGTGGAACGGCGCGGTCGACCGCCGCCCCGCCGCCGTCGTCGCCTGCTCCACCGCCGGGGAGGTCGCGGCCGCCGTGCGCGCCGCGCGCGACCTCGACGTCCCGCTGACGGTCCGCGGCGGCGGCCACGGCTGGAGCGGCGCCGCGCTCGGCGGACGGCGGCGTGGTCGTGGACCTGCGCGGGCTGCGCGCGACGCGGTCGACGGCGCGGTCGGGGCGTGGCCGACGTGGGGCGGCGGGGGCGCTG
>NZ_MKJY01000028.1 GCF_001942465.1 Actinomadura sp. CNU-125 | reverse complement strand
CCCCGGCGAGCCCGGCGGCCAGGCCGGTCGCCAGGTAGTGGCCGACGACGGTGCGGCGCCGGAAGTGCGCGCGCAGCGTCCCGATGACGACGCGGTCGCGCTGCACCCGGCGGGTCAGCACGACGTACACCGCGACGCCCGCGGCGGCGAGGAACAGCAGCGGGAACATGACGGCGAGCTGCGAGAACGCCTTAATGTCCTGGCCGAGGGCGGCGTTGCTGGGCTGTTCGGCGCGGGTCGCGACCGCGGCGGCGCCCAGGCCCCGGGCCGTCCCGGTGAGCGCGCCGTCGAGGCGGGCGGCGGCCCGCCTGCCCTGCTCGGTGTAGTGGACCACGACCTGGTTCGGGCGGGCGGCCGCGGCGATGTCGCGGGCGAGGGATTCCGGGACGAACAGGACACCGAAGGTGCCGGGGGCGGGCAGGATGTTCTGCCGGTCGGGGGCGGGCCACAGGTATTCGGTGGAGGCGGCGACGCCGCGGACCGGCAGGCTCCGCCAGGAGTCCCCGTCCCACACCTCGACCCGCGAGCCGGGCCCGAGGCCGGCGTCGTCGGCGAAGTGGGACTCGGCGAGCACCCCGGCGGGCGCGGCGGGCGACAGGTACCGCCCGTCCTGCACCTTCACCCGGTCGATGCGCGGCTGCGCCGCGGCGGGCATCCCGACGACGCGGCCGACGAGGGTGCCGCCGCCGGGCGTGCGCAGCGGGACGTCGGCGACGGTGCGGGTTTCGGCGGCGGCGACGCCGGGCCGGGCCCGGGCCGCCCCGGCGATCGCGGCGGCGTCGCCGCCGGAGATCGTCAGGTCGGCGGTCCGGTACCGCTCGAACAGCCGGTGGTAGCCCTCGTCGAGGTTGCGGTACGCGTCGTAGGACGCGCCGAACAGGGCGACGCCGAGCATGACCAGGGCGACCGCCGACACCAGCTGGCCGGGGCGGCGCCGCAGGTCGCGGCGCCATTTGACGGTGAGGACGCTCACCAGGTCACCTCCTCGGCGGCGGCGGGGCGGGAGGCGACGGTCACTTCGGTGATGCGGCCGGACCGCATCCGGACGGTGCGGTGCGCCATGGCGGCGATCGCGGCGTTGTGGGTGACGACCAGGACGGTGCGGCCCCGGGCGTTGAGGTCCTGCAGGACGCGCAGGACGCCGCGTCCGGTGTCGAGGTCGAGGGCGCCGGTGGGTTCGTCGCACAGCAGCAGGGCGGGGTCCTTGGCGATGGCGCGGGCGATCGCGACGCGCTGCTGCTCGCCGCCCGACAGCGCCGCGGGGAAGTGGCCGCCGCGCCCGTCGAGGCCGACGGCGGCGAGCGCGGCCGGCGGCGCGGTCGCGGCGTTGGCCGAAGGGCGCGGCCGGTGGTGAGCTCGGCGACGAGCCGGACGTTCTCCCGCGCGGTCAGGGACGGCACCAGGTTGAAGAACTGGAACACGAACCCGACGGTGTCGCGCCGGTAGGCGGTGCGGGCGTCCTCGCCGAGGCCGGAGATGTCGCGCCCGGCGACGGTGATCTCGCCGCCGGTGGCGGGCTCGATCCCGCCGATGAGGTTGAGCAGGGTGGTCTTCCCGGACCCGGACGGGCCGAGCAGGACGACGAACTCGCCGGGTTCGACGTCGAGGTCGGCGTCGCGCAGCGCGTGCACGGCGGCGGGTCCGGAGCCGAAGGTCTTGGCGGCGCCGCGCAGCCGCACGGCCGCGGCCGTCCCGCCGTCGCCGTCCCGGCCGTCCGGCCTGGTGGTCCGGCCCGTCGCCGTCGGGTCGGTTTCGCTCGTTCGGTCGGTTTCGCTCGTTCGGTCGGGGTCCCTCTCTCGGTCGGTCTCGCTCGTCACGCCGGTCTCCTTCGTCGCTGGGGGTTCGTCGGAGGGCTTGCGGGAGGTTCCGTCTCAGGATTCGGCTCGGGAGCGCCCGGGGATTCGCCGGCGGGCGGCGCGGTGGCGCGCAGCAGTGCGAGGAGGCCCGCGGCGGCGCCGGCGGCGTCGAGGTGCGGGTCGACGACCGCGTGCAGCAGCAGCCCGTCGAGCAGTGCGCTGATCACCACGGCGAGGCCGGCCCTCGGCGTCGGCGCGCAGCCGCCCGCGGCGCGTCTGCGCGGCGAACCGGTCGGCGAGCGCGCCGCGGAACAGCGCGAGCTGCTCGACGCTCGTGCGGCGCAGTTCCTCGTCGCGCAGCCCGTGGACGAGCGCCTCGGTGATGACCCGCAGGCGCGGCCCGCCGTTCTCGCCGCCGGTGGTCTCCGGGGCGGTGAGGCGGGCGATCGCGGCGACGACGCCGTCGAGCACGTCCGGCGCTTCCATGATCGCGGTGATGGGGCCTTCCAGTTCCTGCTCGATCGCGTGCAGGACGGCGGCCCGGCGCAGCGCGTCCACGGACCCGAAGTAGTAGTGCACGAGGGCGTTGTTGACGCCCGCGCGCTCGGCGACGCCGCGCGACGTCATCGCGCCCCAGCCGTCCTCCGCCAGGATCGCCACGGCGGCCTCCAGCAGGCGGACCCGCGTCGGCACCTCCGGATCGGGCATCCGCGTCCTCCAGATTGGTCATTTGCTTAAAGCGTTTGACCAATACAGTAGGACGGCTCTCCCGCCCGGCGCAAACATGCGGGCGGGACGACGAACGGACCGGCCCCGCCGAGCGGGACCGGTCCGTGTGCCGGGTCGCGCACCCGAGGGGGTGCGCCGGGCGGGGCGCCGTCAGGCGTCGCGGCGTTTGAGCAGGTAGGCGGCGACGCCGAGCAGCGCGGCCGTCCACAGGGCGAAGACCCCGTAGCCGGCCCAGGGGCCGAGGACGCCGTCGTCGGACGGCTGCGCCGCGGTGATCACCATGCCCGCGACCGACGGGAGGTAGCCGTGGACGTAGTCGCCGACGGAGCCGGGCAGCAGCGACGCGAGCGGCGCCAGCACCAGCACGAACCCGATCACGCCGGTGATGGCGCCCGCGGTGTGCCGGACGATCGCGCCGATCGCCAGCGAGAACAGCCCGAGCATCGCCAGGTAGAGGCCGCCGCCGAAGACGGCGCGCAGCACGCCGGGGTCGCCCAGCCCGACGGGGAGCTTGTCCCCGAGGATCGCGGTGCCGAGGAAGAACGACCCGAACGACACCACGACGCCCAGCACGAGGACGATCGCGGCGAACACCACGGCCTTGGCCCACAGCATCGGCAGCCGCGCGGGCACCGCCAGCAGGCTGGAGCGGATCATGCCGGTGGAGTACTCGGAGGCGATCAGCAGGACGCCGAGCACGCAGACCGTGAGCTGGCTGTAGGACAGGCCGGCGCCGAGGACAGGAACCCGGCGGGTCCTCGCCGAGCATGGCGCGGTCGCCCTCGTTCATGCTGTCCCACTGGGCGGCGAAGACCGCGGCGAGCAGGCCGGTGAAGCCGAGGTTGAGCAGGACGAGCAGGAGCAGCGACCACAGCGTGGACTGCACGGTGCGGATCTTGGTCCATTCGGCCAGGAGCAGCGCGCCGAAGCCGGGGCGGCGGGCGTCGGCGCCGGGGACGGCGGGCCGGGCCGCGTCGGCGGGGGCGGCGGTCATCGGGTCTCCTCCTTCGCGGGGGCGGCGGCCGGCCGGTCGGCGGCGGGCGTGCCGTACTCGACGGTGTCGCGGGTGAGTTCCATGAACGCGTCCTCGAGGGAGCCGCGCCGGGGGGTGAGCTCGTGCAGGACGAGGCCCTCGGCGGCGGCGAGCTCGCCGATCCTGGCGGCCTCCAGGTTCGCGACGGACAGCGCGCCGTCGTCGGCGGCGGTGACCTTGCCGCCCTCGCCGGACAGGACGCCGGTGAGCCGTTCGGCGTCGGGGCTGCGCACGACCACCGTCTTGTCGGTGCTGCGCTCGATGAACTCCTCGGTGGAGCAGTCGGCGATGAGCCGGCCGCGGCCGATGACGATGAGGTGCTCGGCGGTGACGGCCATCTCGTTCATCAGGTGGCTGGAGACGAAGACGGTGCGGCCCCCGGCGGCGAACCGCTGCATGAGGCTGCGGATCCAGACGACGCCCTCGGGGTCGAGCCCGTTGACCGGCTCGTCCAGGATCAGCACCTCGGGGTCGCCGAGCACCGCGGCGGCGATGCCGAGCCGCTGGCCCATGCCGAGGGAGAAGCCCTGCGCCCGCCGCCCGGCGACGTCGGTGAGGCCGACCAGTTCCAGGACCTCGTCGACGCGCCGGGCGGGGATGCCCTGCGTCTGGGCGAGGCACAGCAGGTGGTTGCGGGCGCTGCGGCCGGTGTGGACGGCACGCGCCTCCAGCAGCGCGCCGACGGTGCGCATCGGGGCGGGCAGGTCGCTGTAGTGCCGGCCGGCGATGCGGGCGTCGCCGCCGGTGGGCCGGTCGAGCCCGAGCAGCATCCGCATGGTCGTCGACTTCCCGGCGCCGTTCGGGCCGAGGAAGCCGGTCACCCGGCCGGGTTCCACGTTGAAGGAGAGGTCGTGCACGGCCACTTTCGAGCCGTAGCGTTTGGTGAGGTTCTTGGCCTCGATCATGCGGGAGTCCAGGGGTCGTGGTGGTGATTCGGTGACCGTGACGACCTTATCGGCGGGAAATGTCCGTCGACCTCATCCTCAGGTCGGTCCGGCCTCCGACCTGCGCAGTAGGCGCCGTCACGGCGGCCGCGGCCCGCGACCCCGCACGGCGCATTATTGACGTTCCGTCAATAATGCGTGAGGATGCGGGGCACCAGGATCCGGCCGCCGAACGCCCCCGGGAGGCCATCGTGCCGACACCGCCGATCCCGTCCCCCCGAGCCCCCTCCGACGTCCCGCCGCGCGCCGCGTCCGGCGCCGGTTCCGGCACGGACGGGGATCTCGCGGACCGGCTCGCCGACCGCGCCGTGCTGCGCGCCCTGGGCGCCGAACCGATCGTGGGCCTCGGCGCCGGGCGGGCGCTGCTGATGCAGCTGGCGCATCCGAAGGTGGCGCGGGGCGTCGCCGAGCACAGCGACTTCGCCGAACGGCCCCTGGCGCGGCTGTTCGGCACGCTCGACTTCCTGCTGATCACCTCGTTCGGGACGCCGGAGGAGGTCGCGCGGATCGCCGCGAAGGTCCGCGGCATCCACACCGCCGTCCGCGGCGACGGCTATTCCGGCAACGACCGCGACCTGCAGCTGTGGGTGAACGCGACCCTCATCGACTCGGCGCTGTACATGCACGAGCGGCTCGGGCGGCCCGGCCGTCCCGACGGCGAGACGGCCGAGGAGTACTACCGGCAGGCGCGGATCGTCGCGGAGGTCCTCGGCTGCCCGCCGGAGGACCAGCCTCCCGACCTGGCGTCGTTCCGCGCCTACATGGACGAGACGGTGGCGTCGCTGGAGGTCGACGACAACGCGCGGAAGGTCGCCGACGCCGTGCTGCACCCCCGCAAGCTGCGCGCGCTCGCCCCGGGCCTGGCGGTGTTCCGCGTGGTCACGGCCGCGCTGCTGCCCGAGCCGATGCGCGAGCAGTACGGGCTGCCGTGGGACGGGCGGCACCGCCGCGCCGCCGCGCGCCGTCCTGGGCACGGCCGCGCTCGGGCACCGGGTGACGCCGGGGCCGCTGCGGCGGCGCCCAGGCGCTGCTGATGTGCCTCGCCACGCACCGGGTCGAGCGGACGCTGCGGGAGCGCCGCGCCCGCCGCCGCGCCGAACGCCCCGGCCGCCCGGCCGGATGACCGGGCGAACGGGCGAACGGGACGGCCGGGCGGCGGCCGGGTGCGGCACGGCCGGGGTCAGGTGACGGACGAGTAGGCGACGACGCCGCGGCGCATCGCGTCCATCGCGCGCCGCGCCGTCTTGCGGACGTGCCCGTTCGCGGGGGACGCGTCGGCGACCTGCCCGAGCAGGTCCAGCAGCTGCTTGACGGCGCGGACGAAGTCACCGGCGGTCATGTCGCTCGCGAGCAGCACCGCGTCGAGGTCGTCGCCCTTCGCCCACCGGTACGCCGTCCACGCGAACCCGAGGTCGGGTTCCCGCAGGAACGACACCCGGTTGTCGCGTTCGACGCCTTCCAGCTCGCCCCACAGCCGCACCATCGCGGCGAGCGCGTCCTCCGCCCGCTCCGACGGCGGACGGTGCGGGCCGGTGTCGTCGTCGCGCCGCGACTCGTACACCAGCGCCGACACGCACGCGGCCAGCTCGGCGTGGTCGAGCTTGTTCCACAGGCCCTCGCGGAGGCTTTCGGCGGTGAGCAGGTCGAGTTCGTTGTAGATGCGGCCGAGGCGGCGGCCCTCGTCGGTGACCTCGCCGCCGGACAGGTAGCCGAGCTGTTCCAGGACGCCGCAGACCCGGTCGAAGGTGCGGGCGATGACCTGGGAGCGGCCCTCGACGCGGCGCCGCAGCTGCGCGGTCTCGCGGTCGAGGCGGTGGTACCGCTCGGCCCAGCGGGCGTGCTGCTCGCGCTCGTCGCAGCCGTGCACGGGGTGGCGGCGCAGCTCGGTGCGCAGCGCGGCGATCTCGGCGTCGTCGGCGGCGGCGGAGTCGCCGCGGGACCGCTTGCGTTCCCGCGCCTCGTCGGGGACCTTGTTGCGCAGGGTCGCGGCGAGGTCGCGGCGGTCCTGCGGGTTGCGGGGGCTGAACGACTTGGGGATCCGCAGCCGCTCGACGGGTTCCACGGCGCGGGGGAAGTCCTGGATCGACAGCCGCTGCACCGACCGGTTCACCGTCAGCACCAGCGGCGCGGGCCCGTCCGAGCGGCGGCCCAGGCCGGGGTCCAGGACGACGGCGAGCCCGGAGCGGCGCCCGGACGGCACCAGGATCACGTCGCCGGGCCGCAGCCGCTCCAGCGACTTGGCGGCCTCGGCGCGGCGCGACGCCGACCGTTCCCGCGACAGCTGCGCCTCCCGGTCCGACAGCCGCCGCCGCAGCGCCGCGTACTCCATGAAGTCGCCCAGGTGGCACCGCGCGGCCTCGGCGTACCCGGCGAGGGCCTCCTCGTTCTTGTGGACCTGCCGCGCCAGCCCGACCACGGCGCGGTCGGCCTGGAACTGCGCGAACGACTCCTCCAGCAGCGTGCGGGCCCGTTCGATCCCGACGGCGCCGACGAGGTTGACCGCCATGTTGTACGACGGGCGGAAGCTGGAGTTCAGCGGGTAGGTGCGGGCCCCGGCCAGGCCCGCGACCGACGCCGGGTCGACGTTGGGCGCCCACACCACGACGGCGTGCCCCTCGACGTCGATGCCGCGCCGCCCGGCGCGTCCGGTCAGCTGGGTGAACTCGCCGGGGGTGAGGTCGACGTGCGCCTCCCCGTTCCACTTGTCGAGCTTCTCGATCACGACGGTGCGGGCCGGCATGTTGATGCCGAGCGCGAGCGTCTCGGTCGCGAACACCGCCTTGATCATCCCGCGGGTGAACAGCTCCTCCACGATCTCCTTGAACGTGGGCAGCATCCCGGCGTGGTGCGCGGCCACGCCCCGCTCCAGCGCGGCGAGGAAATCGTCGTAGCCGAGGACCCGCAGGTCGGCCGGGGGGATGTCGGCGGTGCGCAGCTCGGCGTGCGCGCGGATCTCCTCCGACTCCTCCTTGGACGTCAGCCGGATCCCGGCGGCCAGGCACTGCTGGACGGCGGCGTCGCACCCGGCGCGGGAGAAGATGAACGTGATCGCCGGGAGCAGCCCGGCGCGGTCGAGCCGCTCGATCACGTCGGGCCGGGCCGGGGGCCGGTACCGCTGCGGGCGGGGCGCGCGGCGCCGTCCGGTGCGGCGCCCCTGGTTGACCTTGGCGCGGCGCACCTCCTCGACCGCCATCCGGGTCAGTTTCGGGTTGAGGCGCGCCTGCCGCTGCTCGCCCTTGCCGGTGTCGACGAACAGGTCGTGCAGGTAGGTGCCGACGAGCATGTGCTGGAACAGCGGGACGGGCCGGTGCTCGTCCACGACGACGGCGGTGTCGCCGCGGACGGCGTGCAGCCATTCGCCGAACTCCTCGGCGTTGCTGACGGTCGCCGACAGCGCCACGATCCGCACCGAGTCCGGGACGTGGATGATCACCTCTTCCCAGACGGCGCCGCGGAACCGGTCGGCGAGGTAGTGCACCTCGTCCATCACCACGAACGCGAGCCCCGCCAGGTCGGCGACTGCGCGTACAGCATGTTGCGCAGCACCTCGGTGGTCATCACCACGATGGGCGCCTCGCCGTTGACGCTGTTGTCGCCGGTGAGCAGCCCGACCTTCTCGGCCCCGTAGCGGCGGACGAGGTCGGCGTACTTCTGGTTCGACAGCGCCTTGATCGGCGTGGTGTAGAAGCATTTGCCGCCGCCGGTCAGCGCCAGGTGCACGGCGAACTCCCCGACGACGGTCTTGCCGGAGCCGGTGGGCGCCGCGACGAGGACGCCGCTGCCGTCCTCCAGCGCCTGGCACGCCCGCAGCTGGAAGGCGTCCAGCTCGAAGTCGTACAGGGTGCGGAAGTCCAGCAGGGCGGGGCCGTTCCCGGCGGTGCGCCTGCGGTAGGCCGCGTACCGGGAGGCCGGGGAGTTCCCGGTCTCCTTGTCGGCGCGCCGCCCGGTCGACGTTGTGTCGGGGGAGGTCATGTCTTCGAGCCTACGGTTTCGACCGGCCCGATTCCCAATCCATAACGAACCGGATCGCGGCGGGTCGCGGGCGGGTCAGCGGGCGCGGCCGCCGCCCTTCTCCAGCTCGGCGTCGATGGCCTCGATGTCCAGCGGGGACGCCTCGTCGTCCGACAGGCCCTCGTACTCGTCGGGGCGCGCGGCGAGCCGCCGGTCGTGCACGTACGCGATCAGCTCGGCGATCTCGAACAGCACGATCGTCGGGAGGGCCAGGGCCAGCATGGTGAAGGGGTCCTGGCTGGGGGTGGCGATCGCGGCGAACACGAACACGCCGAACCACAGCATCCGGCGCGACTTGCGGATCCGCTCGTGGGTGAGGACGCCCGCCATGTTCAGCACGACCACGAACAGCGGCAGCTCGAACGTCAACCCGAAGATGAACAGCATCGCCTGGGCGTAGCCGAGGTAGTCCTGGACGCCGACGAGCACGGTGGTGTCGCCCGGCGCGAGCCCGATGAAGATCTCCAGGCCCTTGTCCATCGTCAGGTACGCCAGGTAGCCGCCCGCGAAGAACAGCGGGACGGCCGCCGCCATGAACGTGTACGTCCAGCGCTTCTCCCGCCCGTACAGGCCGCGCGACGAACGCCCACAGCTGGTACAGCCACACCGGCGACGACAGCACCGCGCCGATGATCAGCGCGACCTTCAGGTGCACGAAGAACCCGTCGAAGATGCCGTGCACGACCAGGTCGCACTTGCCTTCGAGGCAGTGCTCCGCCGGGATCCGCGTGTACGGCTGCTTCAGCCAGTCCCAGATGGGGTCGAAGAAGATCCAGCCGATGATCGCGCCGACCAGCAGGCCCAGAATCGCCTTGACCAACCGGTTGCGCAGCTCACGGAGGTGTTCCAAGAGGGGCATGCGGCCGTCGGGTGCGGCGCTGCGCCTGCTCAGCTTCATCGTCGGCTTTCGGGCTCGAGTTCGGTCCGGGGGTCGATCTGCGGCGGCGCCCCCCGGCACGGGAGGTGTCCGCCGCGGGGGGACGGCGGCGGGCGCCGTCCGCGGGCTCAGCCCTTGCGCGCCTGGCCCGGGTCCGAAACCGGGACGCCCTGCAGCGGCTCACCGGACGCGAGCGCCTGCCGGCCCCGCGTGCCCTGCGGCGCACCGGGCGCGTCGGCGGGCGCGTCCTGCTGCGCGCCTGCGCCGCTGCGCCTGCGGTGCGGCCTGCGCCTGGCGGCCGTCGTCATCGTCGTCGTGCAGGCCCTTGGTCTCGGCCTTCAGGATCCGGGCGACTTGCCCAGCGACCGGGCGAGCTGCGGCAGCTTCGCCGACCCGAACAGCAGCAGCACCACCGCCAGGATGATCAGAATTTCGGTCGTGCCAAGTCCAGCCATGACAAATCCTCTTCAGCAGGGGTCCTCACGACGATCGTACGCCGTCTTCGCGCGGTTGTGGCGCCCGAGATCCCTCTAGTCGAGAGAGTTCATCCCGAAGCGCCGACTGTTTCGGTGCCAGCCGTGATCTCGTGCGCTCGAGTTCACGTCCGAACCGCCGCACGCCCAGGTACACCTTGAACGCGCAGAAGGCGAGCACGGCCAAGCCGACGAAGCCCGCCGTCACCGAAACCGCTACCCACGCCACGTCCGCCACCGTAGCCGATCCCGGCGCCTTTTTCGGCACCGGGACGGCGAACCGCCCACCGCCGGGACCCGGTCGGGCGACCTGGGCCCGGCCTGGGCCCGGCCTGGGCCGGTGTCAGCCGAGCCCGTACCGGGCGAGGGCGCGGGCGGCGTCGTCGCGGACCTCCCCGGCGACCGACGCGGGCGCCACGACGCGCCCCTGGTCGCGAGGCACAGCGCCAGCCCCCGCACCCACCGGGTGTCGGGCGTCGGCAGCACCACCCGCAGCCGCCCCTCCCCCAGTTCCTCGACGCTCTCGCACGGGTAGTAGTCGGCGACCCACCGGCCCCGCGGCGTCAGCTCCAGCGTCACCCGCACGTCCTGCGGCGACGGCCGGAACAACCCGGCGTCCACGTCGATCGGCTCGGCGTGGTCGGGGACCTCCGCGGGCTCGTCCAGCACCGTCAGCGCGGTCACCCGGTCGAGCTTGAACAGCCGCACCGCCTCCGCGCGGCGGCACCACCCCTCCAGGTAGGTGTTGCCCTCCACCACCAGCAGCCGCATCGGGTCGACGTCGCGCTCGGTGTTCTCGTCCCGCGCCGGAACGTAGTACGCCAGGTGCACGCGGCTGCGGGACGCCACGGCGTCCCGCAGCGTCCCCAGCACCGTCCGCGCCCCGGGCGCCCCGCCGCCCACCGCGGCGTCGCGGGCGTCCACCTCGACCGCGACCTGCGCGCTCGGCGCGGCCGCCGCGCCCGCGGCGCCCTCCAGCTTCGCGATGACGCGGCTGAGCGCGTCCCGGTCGTGCAGGTCGGGGATCTCCGCGAGCATCCGCAGCGCCACCAGCAGCGCGCTGGCCTCGTCGACCTTCAGCCGCAGCGGACGCGCGATCGACTCGGCCTCCGCCACCGTGATCTCCCCGCCCTCGTACGACAGGTCGATCGGGCAGTACGGGTCGGGCGCGCGCAGCTCCACGCACCACAGCAGGTTCAGGTCGTCGATCAGCTGCTTCTCGCTGACCCCGAACGCGGCGGCGGCCTCCTCCAGCGCGACGGTGTCGCGGTTCACGACGTACGGGACGAGCGCCAGCAGCCGCGCGAGCCGTCCCGTCGACGCCGCCGCCTGCTTCGCCGCGCCCCCCGCGCCGCCCTTCGCCGCCCTGCCGGCGGCCCCGGCCGTCCTGGTGGTCTTGGCGGTCATCGTGCGTTCACCGTCCCGTCCCCGGTCTCCCCGCCGCCCGCCGCGTCCGGTTCCCCGGCGGCCAGCACCGACTTCAGCTGCTGGATCACCGCGTCGCGCAGATCCGGCGGGTCCAGCACGACCACGTCGTCGGCGAACCGCACCAGATACGGCGCGAACCGCTCCACGTCCCGGAACGTCAGGACGGCCTCGTCCCACCCGGCTTCCCCGGACGGCCGCACGTCGCGCGCCCACCGCCGGGGGCCCTGCGCGCGCCCGCCCGCAGCCGGACGGTCGCCGGGCGCGGCTCGGTCACCGGCTCGCTCCGGTCGAACGCGATGCGCCGCACGTCCACCCCGTCCGGGACCGTCACCGCGCCCGCCGGGCCGTCCGCCGCGACCTCACCGTCGATGCGGCTCAGCCGGAACACCCGCTCCTCGTCGCGGTCCCGGTCGAACCCGACCACGTACCAGCGGCCCCGCCTGCTGACGACGCCCCACGGCTCCAGGTGGCGGCGCGTCACCGACGTCCGCCCGATCGCCCGGTAGTCGAACGCGACCGGCCGCCGGTCCCGGACCGCCTCCCACAGGGCGGGGAACGCCGGCTCGCCGGTGTCGACCCGCGGCTCGATCCCGACCGCCGCCGACGCGTCGGTCTCCACGCCCGCCGCCCGCAGCTTCAGCAGCGCCCCCGACGCCGCCTCCGCCAGGCTCGCCCGCTGCCACACGCGCGCCGCCAGGCCCAGCACCGCCGCCTCGTCCGGCGTCAGATGCACGTCGGGCAGCTCGTAATCCTGCGGCGGGATCCGGTACCCGATCTCCTCGCCGCCCCCGCCCTGCAGATCGCTGCCGACCTCCAGCGGAATCCCCAGCTCGCGCAACTCTTCCTTGTCGCGCTCGAACATCCGCTTGAACGCCTCGTCGGAGTCCGGATATCCCGGCACCGCCCGCCGGATCTGCTCCGCGGTCAGATAACGCCGGGTGGCGAGCAGGCAGACCACCAGATTCAGCAGGCGCTCGGTCTTGCGCCGCGACACTTCGCCACCACCTCTTCGCTCCGTGAGCCCCCGGAACCCCGTACACGGGCCCGAACGCCCCCACGCCCGTCACCTGAGGACGCTACCGTTTCCCAGTGTGATCCGATGGCGTAAAGGCACAGTCGAGGGCATCCGACGCGAATGGCCGGGGGCGGTCGAACTGGACGTCGTGATCGGGGGCGACGGCGCGCACCGCGCCCTGGCCTACCCCGCGCTCGTGGGGCGCCCCGAACCCGGCGACACCGTCCTGCTCAACACTACGGCCTTGGCGATGGGCCTGGGCACCGGCGGCTACGCGATGGTCGTCGCGATCCCCGACCGGCTCCCGCCCGACCCGTCCGGCCCCGGCCACCTGGTCAAGGCCCGCTACACCCCCCTGCAGGCCACCGTCCTCGGCGCCGACGAGCAGGACTCCCCCCACCACGGCGTCCTGCGCGACGCCGACTCCGTCGGCGGCGCCCCCGTCGTCGTCGCCGACCTCAACTCCGCGCTCCCCCCGATCCTCGCCGGGCTCCTCGCCGCGCGCCCCGGGACGCGCGTGGTGTACGTGATGCCGGACGGCGGCGCGCTGCCGTCCTGGTTCTCCATGTCGATCGCCCGGCTCAAGGACGCCGGCGCCCTCGCGGCCGCCGTCACCGTCGGGCAGGCGTTCGGCGGGGACCTGGAGGCCGTCACCGTCCACACCGGGCTGCTCGCCGCGCGGCTCGTCCTGGACGCCGAGGTCATCGTTCTCGCGCAGGGCCCCGGGAACCTCGGGACCGGCACGCGGTGGGGCTTCTCCGGCGTGTCGGCGGGCGAGGCCGTCAACGCCGCGTCCGTCCTCGGCGGACGGCCCGTCGGCTCCCTGCGGGTCAGCGAGGGAGACCGGCGCGAACGCCACATCGGGGTCTCCCACCACTCCCTCACCGCCTACGGGCGCGTCGCCCTCGCCCGCGCCGACGTCCCCGTCCCCGAACTCGGCGGGGAGTTCGGGGCGCGGGTCGCGGCGCAGGCCGCCCCGCTCGGCGACCGGCACACCCTCGTCCCCGTCGCCGTCGACGCCTGCGCGACGCCCTCGCGGGCGCCGAACGGGACTGGGGCGTCCGGCTGTCCACCATGGTGCGCCGCCTCGACGAGGACCTCGCCTACTTCCTCACCGCGGCCGCCGCCGGACGCCACACCGCCGCCCTGCTCGGCTGACCCGCCACCGGCCCGGGGACCGGCCCGGGCCGGGTCCGGACCGGGTCCGGGCGGGGCTCACACCGGCGCGAGCCCGGCCTCCCCGTCGGTGAGGACGACGCGAACGTGAACGCGCGCGGCGACGGGCCCTGCGCGCGCAGCAGCTCCAGCCGCTCCAGCGCCTCCTCCACCGTCGGGACGTGCCCCGCCGGAATCCACCACAGGACGAGGTGCGCCTCGGCGTGCCGCCGGAACCACTCGCGGCGGCGCCGCATCGTCTCCAGATGCGGCGACCTGTAGACGAAGTCCCACAGCGACTCCGCCGACTCCCACACCGAGAAGTTCACGATCACGTCGTCGCCGGCGGGACGCATGCCCGTGGCGTCCGGTTTCCCCTCCTCCACCAGCCGCCACACGAACCCCGGCGCGCGTCGGCGAGGGCGTTCACGGGGTCGAGCATTTCCACGAACGCCGCCGAGCGCGGATCGTCCAGGGGGAAGTGCAGGGTCGCCACGTTGAACTGGGCGAGGTGGAGGGGCGGGGGGCCGGGCAGAGAGTCGTCGGTGCGGGCGTCGGTGCGGGCAGGGGCGTCCGGGGCGCGGTGATCGTCCGTCATGGGGTCACCTCACCACGCCCTCGTTTCTATGTCAATGCTGATTGTTTTTAGAGGGGGGATGACCGGACGGCGCCTCCTCCGCCACCACGCAGCACCAGCCGGGACGCGCGTCCATCCGCACACGCACCCCCCGCGCCCCCTCCGCCATGCCTTCCAGCAGCGCCAGATTCATGCCGCACACCAGCGGCGGAAACGCCTCCGCGACCGCGTGGAACGGGCAATTGCGCATCCGCACCACCGCCCCGTCCCCGCTCCCCCCGCCCGGACCGTCCGGCTCGCGATCTTCGCGCACCGGCTCGTAACCGCGCCGCGCCAGCACCGCCTCGAACTCCGCCAGACCACCGCACGGCCCGCCCGACGCCGCCAGCGAACGCCCCCGCCCCCGCGCCGCGTCCCGCAACTCCGCGTCCTGGCCCGCCGCTCCGCGGCCTCCGCCAGCAGCCCCGCCGCCGTCCCGTAATCCCGCGCGGGCACCGACACCCCGCGCTCCGCCGCCGAACGCCGGTACACCTTCGCCGGACGGCCCGCACCCGGCCCCGACCGCCCCGACAACCGCCGGCTGCCCGCCTCCAGCAGACCCGCGTCCGCCAGCTTGTCCAGATGGAACGCCGCCAGCGTCCGGCCCACCCCCACCGCCTCGGCCGCCTCGTTCCGGCCCACCTCACGGCCCAGCCCGGCCACGAACTCGTACAGCCGCCGCCGAACCGGATCCTGCAGCAGCGCGATCGCGTCGATGTCCTCCACGCCCGCCAGTCTAGAAACAGCGAGAATGGGTTTTAGAACCCGGCGGGCTCAGTGGACGCCGAGAAGATCGACGACGAACACCAGCGTGTCATCGCCCCGGATGCCGTACTGCGACAACCCCTTCTCCCCGTAACCGAGCGACGGCGGAACCACCAGCAGCACCCGGCTGCGACCCGCCGCCCCACCAGCCCCTCGTCCCAGCCTTCAGCACCTCACCGGTCCCGATCGTCATCGCCGCCGGATGCCCCTCACCCCACGACGAATTGAACACCTGCCCGTTACGCCAGAAATACCCCGCATACTGCAACGCGACGAGCTGCCCGCCCTTCACCTCGGGCCCGTCACCCTCCACGAGCGTCACCGCACGCAGCCTCTTCGACGCCGCACCCTTCGGCATCGTCACCACCGGCACCTGACCCGCCGCCGCGTCCGCGACCCGCGGCATGCCCGGTTCCTTCTGCGGCCGCGCCTCCCCCTCGGGCCCCGCCGACTTCCCGTACACGCCCCGCACGTCCAGCACGTACACCAGCGTGTCGCCCGGCCCCACCCGATGCCGGGTATCGCCGTCCTCCCCGAAAGCCTTCTCCGGCGGAATCCGCGCCACCACACGCGCCCCCGGACGCGACCCCACCAGCGCCTCCGCCAACCCGGGAACCACCGTCCCCGTCGGGAACACCCCCGGCTCGCCCTCCGCATAACTGCTCGCCACGAGCTTGCGCTCGTCATCGTTCCACCGGTAACCGACATAATCGGCCACCACCAGGTCGCCCTTGCGCGCCTCGACCCCGTCCCCCTCCTCAAGGGTCTCCACCGCCAGCGAATCGTCCGGGCCCCCGTCCGGAAACTCCACCTCCGGAACCTTCCCGAACTCCCCGTCGACCGACACCCCCACCCCGCCGCCGAACAACGAACACGACGACGCGAACGCGAGCGGAACGGCCAGCACGACGGCCGCGGACACGACCGAAAGACGACGACGGCGCATACGGGTCCTTCACGGGGGCGACGAACGCTGCTGGCCGCTCACCCTACCCCCAAAGTGACCCGCCAGTAGGTTCAGGCGCACCCCGCAACTCCCACAACACCAAAGGCCGCCCCGGCACGCACCAAGCGCCCCGAGGCGCCCCGCCACCCGCGCTACATCCCCGCGATCAACTTGTCCACCCGCTCGTCCACCGAACGGAACGGATCCTTGCACAACACCGTCCGCTGCGCCTGATCGTTCAACTTCAAATGCACCCAGTCCACCGTGAAATCACGACGCTTCTCCTGCGCCTTACGGATGAACTCCCCCCGAAGCCGCGCACGCGTCGTCTGCGGCGGCACCGACTTCGCCTCGAAAATATCCAGATCACGCGTCACCCGCTCCGCGCCCCCACGACGCTCCAGCAGGTAGTACAACCCCCGATCACGATGCACATCGTGATACGTCAAATCCAACTGCGCCACCCGCGGCGACGACAACGGCAAATCGTACTTACGCCGATACCGCTCGATCAACTGGTACTTCATCACCCAGTCGATCTCCCGCGACACCAGATCCAGATCGCCCGTCTCCACCGCCCGCAGCGTCCGCTCCCACAGATCCAGCACCCGCTTCGCCGTCGCGTCCCCACCGCGCGCGTCCACGAAATCCCGCGCCTTGACGAAGTACTCCTTCTGGATCTCCAGCGAACTCGCCTCCCGGCCGTTCGCCAGCCGCACCTTCCGCCGCCCCGTCATGTCATGACTGACCTCCCGGATCGCCCGAATCGGGTTCTCCAGCGTCAAATCACGCATCACCACCCCGGCCTCGACCATCCGCAGCACCAGATCGGTCGCCCCGACCTTCAGCAGCATCGTCGCCTCGCTCATGTTCGAGTCACCGACGATCACATGCAGCCGCCGGAACCGCTCCGCATCCGCATGCGGCTCGTCCCGCGTATTGATGATCGGACGCGACCGCGTCGTCGCCGACGACACGCCCTCCCAGATGTGCTCCGCACGCTGCGACACGCAGTACACCGCGCCCCGCGGCGTCTGCAGCACCTTCCCCGCACCACAGATGATCTGCCGCGTCACCAGATACGGGATCAGCACATCCGCCAGCCGGCCGAACTCCCCATGCCGCCCCACGAGATAGTTCTCGTGGCAGCCGTAGGAGTTCCCCGCCGAATCCGTGTTGTTCTTGAACAGATAGATGTCCCCGGCGATGCCCTCCTCACGCAACCGCCGCTCGGCATCCACCTGCAGACCCTCGAGGATCCGCTCCCCCGCCTTGTCGTGCGTCACCAGATCGACGACGCTGTCGCACTCCGGCGTCGCGTACTCCGGATGACTCCCCACATCCAGATACAACCGCGCCCCGTTCCGCAGGAACACGTTGCTGCTGCGCCCCCACGAAACCACCCGCCGGAACAGATAACGCGCCACCTCGTCCGGAGACAGCCGCCGCTGCCCACGGAACGTGCAAGTGACGCCGTACTCGTTCTCAAGCCCGAAGATGCGCCTGTCCACACCACGACCCTATGCGCCCCGACCCCAACTTCGTAGTCTCCGGATGGACAAGGTTCCCAGCACCCGCCCCGAACCACCCCCGACACACCGAAAGCCCGCCGCAGCGACACGGCACCACACCGCACCACCACGACGGGCCCAACGGCAACACGCCGACACCCACCGGGCCGACCCCGGCCTTGGGGCAGCCGCGCCCGGCCGACCGGCCCACCCGCTCACACCCCGGGCATCAACCGGACTCAGTCCTCGTCGGACGAACCAGAACCCGAACCCGAACCGGCCTCGTCCTCCGCGTCCTCCGCACCGTCCGACGAACCACCGGAACCCTCCGACAACAAACCCTCGATCCGCCGCGCCGCCAGCCGCTTGAACAGCCGATGCTCCCGATTCCGATCCAGCACCGCCACCTCCAGCGACGACGCCTCCAGATGACGATCCGAATCCTGCGCCTCCAGCGCACGCACCGCCGTCCGCAACGCCTCCTCCAGCGACGCCCCCTCCCGGAACCCGTCCTTCAGCGCCTGCGCCACCGCATCCGCCTGACCGCCCATCGCCACGTACCCGTGCTCATCGGCCACCGACCCGTCGAACGTCAACCGGTAGATCTGATCCGACTCCGCGTCCTCACCGACCTCCGCGACGACCAACTCCACCTCGTACGGCTTGTTCGTCTCCGTGAAGATCGTCCCCAGCGACTGCGCGTACACGTTCGCCAGCCCCCGCGCCGTCACATCACGACGGTCGTACTGGTACCCGTTGATGTCCGCGTACCGCACCCCGCCCAGCCGCAGATTCTCGAACTCGTTGTACTTCCCCACCGCCGCGAACGCGATCCGGTCATAGATCTCACTGATCTTGTGCAGCGCCCGCGACGGATTGTCCGCCACGAACAGGATGCCGTCGTCGTACTGCAGCACGACCACGCTGCGGCCACGCGAAATACCCTTCCGCGCATAGTCCGCCTTGTCCTTCATCTGCTGTTCAGGCGACACATAGAACGGCATCGACACCGGTCTGGATCCCTTCTATCGCAGCGGGGCGGTCGGCCCGCCCGGCGAGTCGTAACGTCCCTCGACCACGGACCGCGCGAGCGCCCCCACCTCGTCCTCACCGAGCCGGCGATACCCGTCCGACGTCACAGACGCCACCACCGGGAAAATCCGCCGCGGCAGATCCGGACCACCCGTCGCCGAATCATCGTCCGCCGCGTCGTACAACGCCTGCACGCACACCAGCGCCGCGTCCTCGGCCGACAGATCCCGCCGGAACAGCTTCTTCAGCGCGCCCCGCGCGAACACCGAACCCGAACCGATCGAGTGGAAGTCCCGCTCCTCGTACCGTCCGCCCGCCGGATCGTAGGAGAAGATCCGCCCCGCGTCCCGCTCCTCGTCGTACCCCGCGAACAGCGGCACCACCGCCAGGCCCTGCATCGCCATCCCCAGGTTCTGCCTGACCATCGTCGCCAGCCGATTCGCCTTGCCCTCGACCGACAGCGTCCGGCCCTCACGCTTCTCGTAATGCTCCAACTCCACCTGGAACAACCGCATCATCTCGATGCCGATGCCCGCCGTCCCCGCGATCGCGATCGCCGAGAACTCGTCGGCCCGGAACACCTTCTCGATGTCGCGCTGCGCGATCTGATGCCCCGCCGTCGCCCGCCGGTCCCCCGCCATCACCACCCCACCGGGGAAGCTCACCGCGACGATCGTCGTCCCGTGCGGGATCTCGTCCCCGACCGGCCCCGCCGGCGGCGTCCGCCCGCCCGGCAGCAGATCCGGCGAGTACGCCCCCAGAAACTCCGTGAACGAAGACGTGTCCGGACTCGCGAACAAGCCCGGCAGACGCCCGATATGCGATTCGTGGGACGCCACGCGACTCCCTTCCCTCGACCATGGCACCGGCCCCTTACAGATCACCGGCGCGGACGAGTACGACCCTACTGTTCAACGCCCGTCCCTGCATGCCGCGCCCACCCCGCCGAGTCAGCCCACGGCGAACCGCCGCCCCGGCGGGGCCCGACACGCCCTACGGGCGGGACTCGCGGACGGGCACCGACGAACGTCTGGCCGCCCTGCTCCGCGCGACGACCTCCCGCACCAGAACCTCGATCGGCGTCAGGCCGCCGCCCGCGCCCGCACCGAAGGACGGATTGTCGCGGCGACGCTCACCGTCCGCCTCGAAGTACCGCCTCCAGCCGTTCAGGCCCACCGTCGCCGGATCCACGTCCGGGAGCGTGAACGACAAGCGCGTGGCGTCGTCGTCCAGGGACACCGTCTTCACGAGCTCCCCCATCACGTAGTCCGCGGCGCGGCGGAGACACGTGGCATCGTCTCCGAACTGGCCCATGCCCGTGTTGCAGCCCGTGCAGGCGACACCTCGCACCGCCCCGGTCCCATGGTCGTGATCGATGTGCTCGCCGGGACGATCGCTACAGACCCCGCAGAGGCCCACTTGGCGCTTGAGCAACCAGTCGGCGTCACCTTCGGTGATCCCGTACCGGTGGTACAAGTGGCCCGCGCGTGAGGTGCCGCCCAAGGTGCCCCACGCGACCCGACCCACGCCGCGCGACTCGGGACGCGCGCGGCCCCTGAAAACCGGTTCCTCGAGTTCGTTCTCGAGCATGCGAGCCTGAGAACCGCGCAGTTCGAGGTAGTCGGCCGCGAGGAGCATCCGCTGCGGGTCGTCTTCGAACTGGCCGAGAGCGCCGTTGCACTTGAAACACAGGATGTGGCGTACGGCGCCGCTGAAGTGGTCGTGGTCCACGTGCTTCGCGGCGGCCCGCAGGCAGATGACGCACACGCCTCCCTGGCGGGCGATCATCTGCCGCACCTCCTCCTCGGTGACGCCGTAGCGCAGCTTGAGGAGGTAGTTGCGGCTGCTGCCGTGTCTGCTCTCGCGATGCTCCCTGGTGATGACGTTCCAGCAAGGTTTGCAGTAAGCCGACTTCCCAGATTTCTCGGATCGGTTACGGCCGAACTCTTCCACCGTTTTGACCGCTTTGCACCTTGGGCAGTACTTCATCCCCTCCGGATCACTTCGCCGCCTCCGAAATTCCCTCGTCTCCTTACCCAGCGACCTTTGCTTCTTGCGGTAGGACCTGGAGTTCCGCTGGGCGAAGCACTCTTTGCAGTAGAGCGCCCAGCCGTCCTGAGACGCCTTGCGCTTCCAGAACTCGGCGACCGGCTTGACTTGCCCACAGTCTTTGCATTCCTTCTCACGAATCATGGGTGGGACTTTAGCAAGTCCCACCCATGATCGCCGCACTTTTCTATTGTCGACTTGCCGGAAGTCCGTTTCTTCTATTTCAAATCGGACATTCCAGACAAACCATACTATTGTCCCCCTTTTTGGACAAATGAACGGACGAATTCCTCCGCATTTTCCTCGAGACTTCGTCAATTTCGTCGAGAATATTGTCGACGTCGTCGGTCAGTTCCTCGTGGCGCTCCTGGACGTCTTCGCTGGTCGTGGCCTCGGTCTCCTCGACCTCGTCCGTGCGCCGAGTGGTGTGCTTCTGACCGCCGGTGTCCTTTGTGGCCATCACGTACCTCCGCTCCTGCCGTTGCCTTCGACCCTATCCCCGATCTTCGGCGACGAGTGGATCTTGCAGTCCGTTTCGTCCGCCTTGGCGGGAGGCCGTCGACATGCTCGGGTTATCGCCGGTCCGTAGACCAATGAAACGGGCATACCGGTCTCGATACGGAGACGTCGACCGTTTACCCAGGTCAACACGGCGATACGGCTTCATGACAGCAGTACACCCGACGGCGGCGGCTGGTACCGCCGGCGTCGGGTGTGCGTGCTGGTCGGGGCCGTCTCGCGGCCCTCAGGTCAGTCCTGGCCGGTCAGGGTGGACACGAGGGCCTCCGCGGTGCGGCAGCGGTCCAGCAGGGCGCCCACGTGCTCCTTGGTGCCGCGCAGGGGTTCGAGGGTGGGGACGCGCTGGAGGGATTCGCGGCCGGGGACGTCGAAGATGACGGAGTCCCAGGAGGCGGCGGCGACGTTGTCGGCGTACTGGCGCAGGCAGCGGCCGCGGAAGTAGGCGCGGGTGTCCTCGGGCGGGTCGTCGATGGCGGACTCGACCTGGTCCTCGGTGACGAGGCGTTCGATGCGGCCGCGGTCGACGAGGCGGTTGTAGAGGCCCTTGTCGGGACGGACGTCGGCGTACTGCAGGTCGACGAGGTGCAGGCGGGAGTGCGACCAGTCGATGTCGTCGCGGCTGCGGTAGCCCTCGAGGAGGGCGAGTTTGGCGACCCAGTCGAGTTCTCGGGAGAGCTGCATGGGGTCGTCGCCGAGGCGGTGCAGGACCGACTCCCAGCGGTCGAGGACGTCCTTGGTCATGTCGTCGACGTCGGCGCCGAAGCGGTCCTCGACGTATTTGCGGGACTGCTCGAGGTACTCCATCTGGAGTTGGACGGCGGTCATCTTTCGGCCGTCGCGGAGGGTGAGCAGGTGTTTGCAGGAGGGGTCGTGGGAGACGGCGCGGAGTGAGGCGACGGGCATGTCGACCGAGAGGTCGGTGGTGAGGAAGCCGTCTTCGATCATGGCGAGGACGAGCGAGGTGGTGCCGAGTTTGAGGTAGGTGGACAGTTCGGCGAGGTTGGCGTCGCCGATGATGACGTGGAGGCGCCGGTATTTCTCGGGGTCGGCGTGGGGTTCGTCGCGGGTGTTGATGATGGGGCGTTTGAGGGTGGTTTCGAGGCCGACTTCGACTTCGAAGAAGTCGGCGCGCTGGCTGATCTGGAAGCCGTCGCCACGTCCGTCGACGCCGATGCCGACTCGGCCCGCGCCGCAGACGACCTGGCGGGAGACGAAGAAGGGGGTGAGGTGGCGGACGATGTCGGCGAAGGGGGTTTCGCGGCGCATGAGGTAGTTCTCATGGCAGCCGTAGGAGGCGCCCTTGTTGTCGGTGTTGTTCTTGTAGAGCTGGATGGGGTTGGTGCCGGGGACCATGGCGGCGCGTTGGGCGGCGTCGGCCATGACGCGTTCTCCGGCTTTGTCCCAGAGGACGGCGTCGAGGGGGTTGGTGCATTCGGGTGCGGAGTATTCGGGGTGTGCGTGGTCGACGTAGAGCCGGGCGCCGTTGGTGAGGATGATGTTGGCGAGGCCGAGGTCTTCGTCGGTGAGTTGGGTGGGGTCGGCGACTTCGCGGGCGAGGTCGAAGCCGCGGGCGTCGCGGAGGGGGTTTTCTTCTTCGAAGTCCCAGCGGGCTCGGCGGGCGCGTGCCGCCGATGCCGCGAGGTAGGCGTTGACGACCTGGGAGGAGGTCACCATCGCGTTGGCCCCTGGCTGGCCCGGTACGGAGATGCCGTACTCGGTCTCGATGCCCATCACCCGCCGAACAGTCATATTGTCGAGCCTATCGGGGCTGTGGGGGTGGAGCCACGGGGGCGTGGTTCCGTGGCGGGTTGGTGGTGGTTCCGGTGTGGTCGCGTGGTGGTGACATGGGTGCGGCGGCCCTGGGCGGGGCCGCCGCGTGCGTGTCGGTGGTGGTGCGGGTCAGAGGTACTGGCCGGTGTTGGCGACGGTGTCGATGGAGCGTCCGGCTTCTGCGCCCTTGGTTCCGGAGACGAGGGTGCGGATGTAGACGATCCGTTCGCCCTTCTTGCCGGAGATGCGGGCCCAGTCGTCGGGGTTGGTGGTGTTGGGCAGGTCTTCGTTTTCGCTGAACTCGTCGACGCAGGCGGCGAGCAGGTGGTTGACGCGGAGTCCTTTTTGCCCGGTGTCGAGGAACTGTTTGATGGCCATTTTCTTGGCGCGGTCGACGATGTTCTGGATCATGGCGCCGGAGTTGAAGTCCTTGAAGTAGAGGACTTCCTTGTCACCGTTGGCGTAGGTGACTTCGAGGAAGCGGTTTTCCTCGGTTTCGGCGTACATGCGTTCGACGGTGCGCTGGATCATGGCGTCGACGGTGGTTTCTTCGGAGCCGTCGTGTTCCTTGATGTCGTCGGGGTGGAGCGGGAGGCCGCTGAGGATGTACTTGGAGAAGATGTCCTTGGCGGCTTCGGCGTCGGGGCGCTCGATCTTGATCTTGACGTCGAGTCGTCCGGGGCGCAGGATCGCGGGGTCGATCATGTCCTCGCGGTTGGACGCGCCGATGACGATGACGTTTTCGAGGCCTTCGACTCCGTCGATTTCGCTGAGGAGCTGCGGGACGATGGTGTTCTCGACGTCGGAGGAGACTCCGGAGCCGCGGGTGCGGAAGATGGAGTCCATCTCGTCGAAGAACACGATGACGGGGGTGCCGGCGGAGGCTTTTTCGCGGGCTCGCTGGAAGACGAGGCGGATGTGCCGTTCGGTTTCGCCGACGTACTTGTTGAGGAGTTCGGGTCCCTTGATGTTGAGGAAGAAGCTTTTGCCTTCTTTGCCGGTCTTTTCGGCGACCTGTTTGGCGAGCGAGTTGGCCACGGCCTTGGCGATGAGCGTCTTGCCGCACCCGGGGGGTCCGTAGAGGAGGACGCCCTTGGGTGGCCGGAGCTGGTGTTCGCGGAACAGGTCGGCGTGCAGGTAGGGCAGTTCGACGGCGTCGCGGATGAGTTCGATCTGGCCGCCGAGGCCGCCGATCTCGTTGTAGGAGATGTCGGGGACCTCTTCGAGGACGAGTTCTTCGACCTCGGCCTTGTGGATCTTCTCGTAGGCGTATCCGGAGCGGGACTCGAGCATGAGGGAGTCGCCGGCGCGGAGTGGGACGCCGCGGAGCGGTTCGGCGAGTTTGATGACGCGTTCCTCGTCGGCGTGCGCGATGACGAGGGCGCGTTCTCCGTCGTCGAAGAGTTCCTTGAGCATGACGACTTCGCCTTGTTCTTCGAAGTCGAGGGCTTCGACGACGTTGAGGGCTTCGTTGAGCATGACCTCTTGGCCGCGCTGGAGTTCGTCGACGTCCACGGCGGGGCTGACGTTCACGCGTAGTTTGCGTCCGCCGGTGAAGATGTCGACTGTTCCGTCGTCGCGGGTTTCGAGGAAGACTCCGAAGCCCGAGGGTGGTTGTGCGAGCCTGTCGACCTCCTCCTTGAGCGCCACGATCTGTTCGCGAGCCTCTTTGAGGGTCGCTACGAGACGCTCGTTCTGACCGGTCACTGCGGCCAGGTTGGCCTGTGCCTCATGGAGACGTTCTTCCAGCACGCGTGCTTGGCGCGGGGATTCCGCGAGTTTGCGGCGCAGCACGGTGATCTCCTCCTCGAGGAAGGAGATCTGCGTTTGGAGGTCCTTCACCTCCTTGTCGTGCTGCGGTCTGCGCGCCCCAGCATCATCACGAGCGGCCACGCCCCGTCACCTCCTCACGAAGAGAGCCGACGACCTACTGAGACCCTACCTATCTGGAGGGCTTCCGTAACCTGCCCATTCGGTTCTCGTGTCGTGCGGGTGGTTCCCGGGGCTGTGCGGGGGGTGGTCCGGTGGTGGGGCGGCGGGGGGTCGGACCTGGGGTTTCGTGGTGTCGTGGGTTGGTGTGGCGGTGGGGTCGGGCGGTTTTGGCGGGTTGTGGTGCGACACGCCGGTGGGGGCCCGGGATGTGATCTATGCCTCTGTGGCGGGGCCGGGTGCGGCGGGGTCGGGTGCGGGGCCTGGGCGGG
>NZ_MKJY01000027.1 GCF_001942465.1 Actinomadura sp. CNU-125 | reverse complement strand
GTTCACGACGGTGTCGTTGGCCTTGGTGCGCGGCTTGGTCGTGCTGCCCGGCCGCAGCGCCGACGGCTCGGGCAGCACGTAGTACGAGGTGTTCACCGGCGAAGCCGGTCGCCCAATGCGCTTCAGTTCGCGTGCTACGGCGGCGGCGTCCGCAGGGCGGTCCTCAGGGGTTTTGGCGAGCAGGGCCAAGACGAGGGCGTCCAAATCCGCAGGGATTTCGGATCGCAGCGCCCGGGGGGAAGGGGCGGGCACAGCCAGGTGCTGGGCGACGATGGCCTGCAGATCGTCACCAGGGAAAACGTGCTGGCCGGTGAGCATATGGAACAGGGTGCAGCCGAGGGCGTAAAGGTCGGCTCGCCCGTCCAGAGGCCTGCCCGCAGCCTGCTCGGGGGCCATATATGCGAAAGTGCCCAATCGGACGCCTGCCGCCGACAATCCCGCCGTTGCGCCCTGCAGTCTGGCGATGCCGAAGTCGCAGATCTTCACGTGTCCGCTGGGCAGCAGCATGAGATTGGCCGGCTTGATATCGCGATGCACCACCCCGGCCGCGTGCGCGGCCGCCAGCCCGTCGGCGGTCTGAGCCCCGTAGTCCAGTACCTGCCCGACGGGAAGGCCACCGGGACGCCGTGCCAGAATCTTGCGCAGGTCCTGCCCGGTCAGCAATTCCAGCACAAGGAAAGGGTGCCCGCGTTCCTCACCGACATCGAAGACCGCAGCGATGGCCGGGTGGGACAGGCGGGCGGCGGCCCGGCCCTCGCGGCGGAACCTGCCCATCGCCTGGACCATTTCGCTCTCATCGCGCCAGTGGGGTAGCAGTACCTTCAACGCGACAGGACGCTCCAGCGACAGGTCAAGCCCGCGCCACACCTCGCCCATGCCGCCGCGCCCCAGCAACGTCTCCAGGCGGTACCGGCCCGCCAACTCCAGTCCCGGCTGCACACTCCCACCCTCGCACCGTTCACCGCTTGCCGCACCCACCAAACCTAGGACATTTCGCCAGCCTCCGGTCACCGCTGCCTTGATTGAGTAAGCCGCCGACAGGTTGGCCGGGGTCGGGACGGCCTCTCGTCGACACCCTTGAATGCAGCGGGCTTCGCAGCCCCACCCAGGGCCGGTCCGAGATGCGCACGCTGCTCGCGAACAGCGATTCTTCTCGTGGCAAGGTTGCGCTGTTCGCGTCGTACGACGCCGTCCCAACGCTTTTGGTGGAGTGATTTATCGGGGGCTGGGTGGGGTTTGTCGGTATGGTGGGACTATGGATTCGGTTGAGTTTTCCCGGGGTGGGGTTTTCGTCAACGGCGTTCGGCTGGTGGATCTTGTTCGCGAGGCTGAGTTGCCCTTTGCGATGCAGGAGGGGCGGGAATGGCCGGAGGATTTTGGCCTCGAGGAAAGTCCTGAGGGGCTGGCTGGGGCCTATGTTGGCCTGATTTCTAGCTATTACTGGCCGAGCCGGCATTTTGTGGGTGAGCCGAAGGACGAGCCGCTGGGGATCAGGGAGGACGGCGAGACCATGTTGCTTGTTTGCTCGGGGTGCAGCATGGCCGAATGTTGGTCGCTTTTGGCTCGGGTCGAAGTCATGGACGGCACTGTTCGGTGGTCGGGGTTCCGTAAATCGCACGGGGATTGGGACCTGTCCGCGGTGGGTCCTTTTGCGTTCTCCCACTCCCAGTACGAGCAAGCCCTTCGATGGTCCGTGATTGCCTGATTCGGCGTCAGTTTTGGGCGGGGTGCGGGTCCAGGCAGGCTCGGGCGATCCGGCGGGACTGCGCGAGGAGGCGGTCGGTCGGGTGGGCGTCGGGGTCGGTGAGGCGGAGGCGGACGAGCTCGTCGGCGAGGGCGTGCAGGACGCGGATGCTCAGGTCGGGGTCGTCCTGATGGCCGGTGATCTTGTGCAGGTGGGAGCGGGTCACGGCGCGGGCGCGGGCCAGGCGCCGGTGCAGTTCGGGCGGGCCGCCCTCGGCGGGCAGCATGAGCATCCGCCAGGTGGCGGGGGCGGCGTCGACGGCTTCCAGGACGCCGGCCAGGCCGGTGGTGAAGGGGTCCTCGCCCGGCGGGACGGGACGGGCGACGGCGTCGCGGAAACCGGCGAAGGCGTGCTCGACCTCGCGGTCGATCAGCGCGACGAGGAGTTTCGGCAGGGTGTCGAACTGCTGGTAGAGGACGGTACGGGTGACGCCGCACTCGGCGGCGACCCGTTCGAAGGTGACCGCGTGGTACCCCTGCTCGACGACGATCCGGCGGGTGACGTCGAGGATCTGCGCGCGTCGCCGGGGACCGCTCAACCGTCGCCGTGTGGTCATGCTCCCCGCCTCTTGCGACGCTAACTTGCGATCTGTAAGTTAGCGCCTCGTTCGGGGGGCGTCCAGAACGGGAGCGAGGGTGCGCGAAGGGCACGGCTTGACGCCCGAAGGGCGGGCGTGGGCGGGTCTGGTCGACGCGCTGCAGGCGGCGGGGCGGCGGCTCGACGAGGACACCGCCGGTTTGAGTGCGGACGAGCGCGCCGACGGCTACCGGGCGCTGCTGCGCGGTCTGCACAATCAGTTGGCCCGGTTCGAGGTCGATCGCGACCGGCCGGAATTGGTTCTGTTCAACGGCTGGCGACAGAAGTTCTTCATGGACAACCCCGACACCCGTTACTGGGTCGCCGACGTGCGGGGAGACCGGCAGTACCGGTTGACCGGCCACATGGGCGATGCCGTCTACGCCTCGGTCACCGCCTACAGCGGGACGGCCGGGGCGGTGACGGCCGTGTCCCGTATCGACGGCGACCGGCTCGCGGTCGATGCGTCCGGCGAGTTCTCCCTGCTCGTCGGAGGGGAACGGCCCGAGACGGGTTCGTGGCTGCGGCTGCCGGAGGGCAACGGGCAGCTGTGGGTGCGCCACTTCCACGATGATGTCGCCGCCGACCGGCACGGATGGTGCGCCATCGAGCCGGTCGCCCCGTCCCCGCCACCGCCCTCGATCGAGGGGGCGCGGTTCCGGCACCGGTTGCAGCGGCTCGCCGAGACCGTGGAGATGATGCCGGTCGTGTTCGCGGGGGTCGACGGGCAGGTCGAGCCCAACACCGTGGACCACTGGGCGGAGATGGCCGACGGTGCCGCCTACACCGAGCCCGGCATCCACTACCAGCGCGGCGCCTGGCGGCTCGAACCCGATCAGGTGCTCGTCGTCGAAGGCGAGACCGTCCCCTGCCGGCACTGGAACGCCCTGCTCTACAGCAGGTACCTGAACTCCCTCGACCACCGGCACCGGACGGTGTCGCGGACGGGCGGCAACGCCACGCTCCGCGACGGCCGCTACCGGCTCATCGTGGCGCCCGGCGACCGGACGTCCCGGTCCCGCCGGGCGGCGACTGGCTCGACACCGAGGGGCGTCCGTCCGGGTTGATCGTGCTGCGCTGGCTGCACGCCGAACGGACGCCGCCGCCGCCGCGCGTCCGCGTCTGCCGGATCGACGAGTTGGGGGCCTGATGTGGAGCCCTCCGCGGCGCACGCCGGAAGCCGAGGCCGTTCATGCCGCGGCCGAAGCCGATCGGGCCGCCCGTCCGGACGCGTACGTCCTGGATCCCGATGCGTCGTCGGTGCGGCGCTGCGCGGCGCCGAGCCGGACGGGCTCGGGGATCCCGCGCAGTGGCGCGAGGGGCTGGACCGGTATCTGGCTTCGGCGCGCGACGACGGGCGTCTCAACGCGGTCGGGGCCCGGATGGTCCGCGGCACGGCCGTCGCCGGTCTGCGGGCCCGCCTGGCGATGAACGGTCTCCCCCGCGTCGATGGGCCGCTCGACCGGCCGCCGATCATTATCACCGGAGGTTGGCGCACGGGAACGACCTTCCTGTACCGGCTTCTGGCGACCGATCCCCGGCTGCGGGCGCCGCTCTCCGCCGAACTGGCCCGGCCGTGGAAGTTCGCCGGGGCTTCGGCACGGCGGCGCGACGAACTCATCGAGGCGGCCTCGGCGGGCAACGACCTGCTGAACCTGCTCAACCCCGCACTGGCGACCGTCCACGACCACGGCCCGCGCCTGCCCGAGGAATGCGTCGTCGCCATGAACTCCGGGTTCCGCAACTGGGGCCTCGGCTCCACCGTCCGCCTCGACGGCTACAGCCGCTGGCTCGCCGATCAGGATTTCACCGGCACTTATCTGGACTACCGGCACGCGCTGTCGACCCTCGACGGCGGCGACGGCCGCCGCTGGGTCCTCAAGGCCCCCGCCCACACCGCCGAACTCCCCGCGCTGGCCGCCGCCTTCCCCGGCGCGACCGTGATCGTCCTGCACCGCGACATCGTCCGGACGGTCACCTCGGGCGCCAGCCTCTTCGCGGTCTTCCGCTCCACCTACAGCGACGACGTCGACCCCGCCGACGTCGGCCGTTTCCTGACGGACCAGACCGAACTGTGGTTCCGCCGCGCCCGCGCCTTCCGGGCCAGCTCCGTGGAGCTCGTCGACATCGCCTACGACGACCTCGTCCGCGATACCCCTGCCGTGCTCCGCCGCGTCTACGGCGCTGCGGGGCTCGATTCGGGCGATCCGGTCGCTCTTACCGACCGCTACCACGCCGCCCACCCGCGCACCGCCAAGGGCGCCCACCACTACACCGCCGACGCGTTCGGTCTCGACGAAGCGGAGCTGCGCGCCCGCCTCGCCCCTTGGACGCGGCCCGGATTCTGACGTCCGCGGCTTCCTTCCAGTCGGTGACGGGCTTGCGAATACCGGGATACGCCGGGCCGGATCTCGGTTGAGAAGTACTCTTGGGCGGTGTTCTCGCCTCAAGGTCCGTCTTTGCGTGAGCTGGCGATCCAAGCGCTGTCCTCGGTGGAGGACGGCTACGACCTGCTGGCCCCGAAGTTCGACCGCACGCCTTTCCGGACGCCCGACGGCATCCTCGACGCGACCGCCGGCGCGCTGCGTCCGCTCGGCCCGTTCGGCCGGGGACTGGACGTGTGCTGCGGCACCGGCGCGGGCGTGCGGGCACTCGAACCCGTGTGCCGGGACGGGATCACGGGCGTCGATTTCAGCGCGGGGATGCTGGCGGAGGCGCGCCGCGCCCGTCCGGACGCCGAATGGGTGCGGGCGGACGTCCGGGCGTTGCGTTTTCGGGAGGAGTTCGACCTCGCGGTCAGTTTCGGGGCGCTCGGGCATTTCCTGCCCGCCGAACGGCCCGCGCTGTTCGGCGGGGTGTACCGGGCGCTGCGTCCCGGTGGGGTCTTCGCGTTTCCCGTCGGCGCACCGCCTCCCGTCGCGTCGGTTCCGTATTGGGCGCTGCTGGGGTTCGACGTGGCCATGCGGGTCCGGAACGTCGTTTGGCGGCCGCCGTTCGTCATGTACTACCGCACCTGCCCGCTGGGCGCGGTGCGCGACGAACTGGCGGCCGCCGGGTTCACGGTGACGACGGTTCCGCTGACGGAGATGGGGCTGCGCGAGGGCGTGCCGCGGTTCCGGCTCGTCCTCGCCAGGAGGGGCGACGGCGGCCGGTGACGTCGCCCCGGTGTCCGAAGGTTATTGCGGCAGTTCGTTCGTCCATTCGGCCGTGGTCGTCGTGCCGCCCATCGACTCCTGCGTCCCGTTGATGTCGGCGTAGCCTTCGGCGTTGATTTCGGACGTCTTCGGGTTCACGATCAGCTTCGTCCCGCCGCCGTCCCCGGCGAAGAGCAGGCTCTTCCCGCCGTCGACGTCGCCCGTGTTCTTGACGTTGGGAAGCGCGGCGAGCGCGCGCAGGGCCGCGGCGCGGACCTTGGGCGGCGCCGGGACCTCGGAGAGCAGGTCCGTCAGGACCAGGAGCGTCAGGGTCTCCTTCGTGATCTCCGGCTTCTCCTTGTAGGCGCCCAGCAGGGTCGACGTCAGCTCGGCCGGGGAGGTCGGCAGCTCGGCGATGTCCGCCATGTCGAGGTCGGTGGCGCGCAGCCCGATGGGGTGCCGTCCGGGAACCTCGGTGATCGGCTTACCTTGGACGCTGGTCCACCGGCGGCCGTCGGCGGTGGTCCAGCTTTCGAAGTAGGCGCCGCCCGGGTCCGCCCGCTTGACGTGCCAGTACTTGCCGGACCGCGCCGGCTGCGCCTCGGCGGCGGTGGCGGCGGCGAGCAGCACCTGCGGGCCCGACATCTGGACGACGGACGTGCCGCCCTCGGACGGCGGAGTCGGCTCGCCGCCCGTGGTGACGATGGCGATCGCGGCGGCCGCCGTCGCGGCCGTCACGCCGATCGCGATGAACGGCCGGCGGGACCGGCGGCGGACCGGCCCGCGCATGGTGTCGCGGAGCTGGCGGCGGCGGCGGTCGACGGTGTCGGCGGACGGTCCGGGCTTGGTCAGCGCGGCCTCGATGATCTTCAGGTCATCCATGGATTGCCTCCCGGTCGATCGTCTGCTGGAACTTCTTGCGGGCCCGGCTGAGCCGGGATCGGACGGTCCCGGCGGCGATGCCGAGCGTCTGGGCCACTTCCTCGTGGCCGAGCTGGCCGATGGCGATGAGCAGGATGACGTCGCGTTCGCCGCGGTTCAGCTTGGTGAGCGCCTTGAGCAGCTCCGGTTGCAGGCGTTGTGCGGCCAGCGAGGTGACGACGCGGCTCTCGTGGCCTTCGACGGACGCGGCCGCGCCCGTCCGGATCAGCGCCTTGTAGTGGCGGGCCTCTTTGCGGCGGTGCCGCTGCATCAGTTTCGTGGCGATGCCGAAAAGCCACGGTCGGAGCCCGCCCCGTTCGGGGTCGAAGCGGTCCCGTTGCGCGAAGGCCACGCAGAACGTCTCGGCGGCGATGTCCTCGCCGGTCTGCACGTCCAGGCGTCCGACCGCGTAGCGGTACACGTCGGGGAAGTAGCGGTCGTAGACGGCGGTGAACTCGTCCGGGTCCCGCCGGAACCGGGCGACGAGTTCGGCGTCCCCGACGCGGTGACCCACGTCGGCGGTCAAGTCGGTGTCTCCATCGTGTGCGCCTCTCTCTGATCGAGACCTTCACCGCACCTTCGCCGAACCTCCGGAATCGTTCCCGTGCCGGGGAAATCGGCCGGTCGCCGTTTCGGAGATCGGCGCCTGGAGATCGAGAACGCCCGAAATCCGGCATGTCCAGCGAAGCGACGACGCGGCTCCTATGATCGACTTCGGCTGCCCTTCGGGAGCCGCCCACGGCGAGAGAGAGCCTGCCCGCATGGAACAGTCCGACAGGATCGACGTTCGGCGGCCCAACGTGGCGCGGATGTACGACTGCTATCTGGGCGGCAAGGACAACTACGCGGCCGACCGCGAGGCGGCGGAGAAGGTGATCGCCGCGACTCCGCAGACGCCGGCGATCGCGCGGGCCAACCGGGCGTTCCTGCGGCGGGCGGTGCGGTACATGGCCGCGGACGCCGGGATCGACCAGTTCATCGACATCGGGTGCGGGCTGCCCACCCAGGGCAACGTGCACCAGGTGGCCCAGGACGTCCGCGGTGACGCCAGGGTCGCGTACGCCGACAACGACCCGGTGGTGCTGGCGCACGCGCGGGCGCTGCTGGCCGACGACCAGAACTCGATCGCCGTCGAGGGCGACCTCGCGCGCCCCGGGGAGTTGCTGGACGATCCGCGGCTGCGGGCGCTGATCGACCTCGACCGTCCGGTGGGGCTGCTGCTGATCTCGGTGGCGCACTGCATATCGGACGACGCCGTGCTCGCGGACGCGATGGCGGCGCTGCGCGCGGCGCTCGCACCCGGCAGCCACGTCGCCCTCTCGCACATCAACCTGCCGCCGTCGTCCGACAAGCGGAGCGTCGCGTTGCAGGGCAACCGGGTCTACGCGGACATGCACGTCAACACGGTGATGACGTTCCGCGATCGCGAGCAGCTGACCGGGCTGCTGGACGGGCTGGACATGCTGGAGCCCGGGCTCGTCGACCTGCCGGACTGGCGTCCGGAACTCGACGCGCCGCATCCGGCGCCGATCCCGCTGCCGGGCGGGCAAGACTACGCGCGCGGGTTCTACCTGTGCGGGGTCGCACGCAAAGGAGACGTCCGATGAAGCTCGATTTCGATCCCTTCGGTGAGGCGCGTCCGGCGGGCACCGCGCACCGGCTGCTGGACGAGCTGCGGGAGCAGTGTCCGGCGGCGCGGAGCGAGTCGCGGAACGGGTTCTGGATGCTGACGCGGTACGAGGACATCGTCGCCGCCTACAAGGACCCCGAGGCCCATTCCAGCCGGGCGATCTCGGTCATCGACCCGAACCCGGCCTACCAGTGGATTCCGGTCATGCTGGATCCGCCGGAGCACACGACGTGGCGCCGGCTGCTGCGCCCGCTGTTCACCCCGGCGCGCGCGGCCGCGATGGAGGGCGCCGTCCGGCGGCAGTGCGTCGCGCTGATCGAGGGGCTGCTGGACGGCGGGTCGTGCGACTTCGTCACCGACTTCGCCCGCCGTTTCCCGACCACGGTGTTCCTCGAATTCATGGGCCTGCCGGTGGAGCGGCTGGAGGAGTTCCTGGAGTGGGAGTACGCGATCCTGCACCCGCCGCCGGACGGGGGCGGGCGCGCCGAGGCGATGGCGAACGTGACGGTCTGCTTCCGGGAGCTGATCGCCGAACGGCGGGCCGACCCGCGGGACGACATCGTCAGTGCGGCGATCGCGTTCGAACCCGACGGACGGCCCGTCACCGACGACGAGCTGCTGCAGCTGTGCACCCTGCTGTTCCTGGCGGGGTTGGACACGGTCGCCGCGCAGCTCTCGTACGCCTTCTGGCACCTCGCCGGCAACGGCGCCGACCGGGCCCGGATCATCGCCGAACCGGAGATCGTCCCCGACGCCGTCGAGGAACTGCTGCGCGCCTACTCGCTGGTACTGCCCGCGCGCAAGCTCACCGGCGACTCCGACGCGCACGGCTGCCCGATGCGGGAGGGCGACATGCTGATGCTGCCGCTCATGATGGCCAACCGCGACCCCCGCGTGTTCGACGATCCCGAGACCGTCGACTTCGACCGGCCGGACAACCGGCACATCGCCTTCGGCGCGGGCCCGCACCGCTGCCTCGGCTCCCACCTGGCCCGGCTGGAGATGCGCATCGCGCTGGAGGAATGGCACCGCCGCATCCCGGACTACCGGGTGCCCGACGGGGCGCGGCCGATGGAGCACGCCAGCCTCGTCCTGGGCCTCGACACGCTGCCGCTCGCCTGGTGACCGGCCCGGCGTCCCCGGTGACCGTTCCGGGGGCGCCTGAAACCCTTCCGGACGGTTGACCGGATCGATCAGGAATCGAGAAGCGCCGGTCGAACGGGCGCGCCTAGCCTCGTCGGCATGGACATCACCATTCACACCAGCTTCCTGCCGCACGACGACCCGGACGAGTCCGTGGCCTTCTACCGCGACGTCCTCGGCTTCGAGGTCCGCCAGGACGTCGGGCAGGGCAAGATGCGCTGGATCACGGTCGGGCCGGTGGACCAGCCGAGCACGTCCATCCTGCTGGCGCCCCCGGCCGCCGATCCGGGGATCACCGACGACGAGCGCCGCATGATCTCCGAGATGATGGCCAAGGGCACCTACGGCTGGATCCTGCTGGCCACCCGGAACCTCGACGCCGTCTTCGAGCAGGTCCAGGCCGCCGACGCCGAGGTCGTCCAGGAACCGACCGAGCAGCCGTACGGCATCCGCGACTGCGCCTTCCGCGACCCCGCGGGCAACCACGTCCGGATCCAGGAACTCCGCTGATGTGCCGGCCCTCGTGGGGGCGCGCACGCGCGCAGGCGCAGCGGCTGGACGAGCTCGCGCTGCTGCGCCGCGTCCGTGACCGGATCGACCGGGAGTACGCGCGGCCGCTGGACGTCGAGGCGCTCGCGCGCGGCGTCCGGATGTCGCCGGGGCACCTGATCCGCCGGTTCCGGGCGGCCTACGGCGACTCGCCGCACGGCTACCTGCTGACGCGGCGGATCGAGCGGGCGAGACGGCGCTGCTGCGCCGCCGCGACCTGACCGTCGCCGAGGTCTGCCGCGCGGTCGACGCGCCGCCCGCGCCCAGCGGCGCGCGGCGCCGGTCGCCGCGCGCGGCTGATCGCCCCATTCTTTGCCGCGGGAGCCCGAATGAGCGCGGCCCTGCCGGGTACGGCTTGCCTGAAATATTGGCATATCACCTGGTCAGGGAGGGGTTCTCATGACTGGGACGATGCGGGCTCCCCGCAGCCGGGGCATGCTCAGCGGACTCCTGCTGGTACTGCTGGCGCTCTGGGGCGGGCTCATTCCGTTCATCGGGCCTTACTTCAGCTTCGGCTTCGGGTCGGGCGACGCCTGGGTGTACAGCACCGACCGGCTGGTGCTGTCGATCCTTCCGGCGATCGCCGTCGGTATCGGCGGGCTGATCCTGATGATCAGCGCGAACCGTCCGGTCGCCTGTTCGGCGGCTGGCTGGCGGCGCTGGGCGCCCTGTGGTTCATCGTCGGCAACACGGTCGGGCAGCTGTGGAATTCGAGCATCGGGCAGGCCCTCGGCGGCGAGGCGCGCCGGGTCACCGAGCAGCTGACGTTCTTCGAGGGACTCGGCGCCGTCATGCTGCTGCTGTCGGCGCTGGCGCTGGGCCGCTTCCTGGTGGTCGGCGTTCGCGAGGCCCGGCGGGCCGAGCGCGAGCGGCGCCCGGTCGACGACCGCGGCGGACGTCCGATCGACGACCGCGGCGGGCGGCCCGCCGACGATCGCGAGGGGCCGGACTACACGGCGGTTCCGGCGCAGCACAAGCGCGGCCACTTCCACCTCGGCAGGCAGAAGGCGGGAGCCGGTGGCGGAAGGGAGCGGCACCCCAGGCACTGAGCGCGGTACCGAGCGCGGCGCCGAACGGCGCACCGAACACCGCCGACGGCCGGGGCGCGACCTCCGGCCTCGGCGTTCGGAGTCCGGCGGCTACGATCGAACGCGAGTGAGTTCGTGGAGGTCGGACAGATGACATCGCCGCGCAGGATCGGCGCGCCGGACGCCAAGAACCGGGCGTCCCTGCTGGAGGCGGCGGAGCTCCTCATGCTGGAGGAGGGGTACGCGGCGGTGACGTCGCGCCGTGTCGCGGCGCGGGCGGGGCTGAAGCCGCAGCTCGTCCACTACTACTTCCGCACGATGGACGAGCTGTTCCTGGAGGCGTTCCGGCGGCGCGCCGACGAGGGGGTGGACGCCCTCGCGGCGGCGCTCGCCGCCCCGCAGCCGCTGCGGGCGCTGTGGGCGTTCAGCACCGATCCGGCCGCGACCGCGCTGACGATGGAGTACGTCGCGCTCGCCAACCACCGCAAGGGCCTGCGGGACGAGATCGCCCGCTACGCCGTCCGGCTACGGGAGATGCAGGACGAGGCGGTCGAGCGGCTCGCGGAGAAGTACGAGTTCGACGTCGCGGAGTTCCCGCCCGCCTTCCTCTCGGTGCTGCTGACCAGCCTGTCGCGGGTGGTCAGCATGGAAAGGTCGCTGGGCATGTCCACCGGCCACGAGGCGACCACCGAGGTCGTCGAGCGGTTCCTGCAGCGCTTCGAGGGCGACCCGCTGACCTGACGATCAGTCGAGGACGAGGCGCGGGCGCGCGTCGCCGCCGTGCTCCCGCTGGCGGCGGACGAGGTAGGTACCGGGCGCGCAGCCGCTCGCGCCGTGTTCGGGGTGCATGAGGTAGGCGACGGCGGACGTCTCGAACACGCAGACGCTCAGGTACGCGGGATCGTGGACGTGCGACGTCCAGCGGCAGGTGCCCGGTTCGGCGACGAGCGAGTGCGTGTTCCCGCCCGCGACGCCGCGCAGCAGTTCGACGCCGTCGGGCGGCACGTCCCGCCAGACCGCGCGCTCCCGAACGTGGACGGACGGCGCGATCACGGACAGCGGGACGACGATCAGGTCGCCCTGCGCCTGCGAGCCGTCGATGACGGGAACGGAGAACGGCGCGGCGGCCTGCGGCACTTCGGACGATTTCATGTGATCACCTTCAGGTTCGGCGGGCGAGGGCGGCGTACTGGTCGGCGGACAGGCCGTAGGTCCATCCGGCGGCGGCGACGGGGTCGGTGAGGCGGCGCGGGACGGTGAGCCCGTAGCGGCGGCGCGTCCCGTCGCGTTCGGGCGAGCCGTTGACGGCCAGCAGGACGCACGCGTCCCGGCCCGTGTCGTAGAGCCGCAGCTCGTGCCCGGGGTTGCCGGGGTCGGGCGCGACGCCGAGCAGCGTCATGCCGACGGCGTCGATATGGGCGGGCCAGCCGATGCGTTCCATCCCGCACCGCCTGACCTCGACGTTCCGCTCGTTCTCGATGCGCCGCACGTCCGGGTCGTCGATCACCCAGGACGGGACGCGCGTGCCGTGCCACGCGTGCACCGTCCAGCCGTCGCGGTACCGGACGGCCGGGCCGTCCGCGCCGTGCAGCCGCACCTCGCCGTGGTCACCGGCGGGTTCGGTGCGGATCTCGGCGGGACGTTCGGACACGACGCAGACGTCGCGGCGGGGCCACCAGGGCCCGCAACTGCGGGCGAGCGTCGTCCACGGGGCGAGCCGGCGGTCCAGTTCGGGGGTGGCGGCGGTCGAGGTCAGGCGGCGCAGGGCGTCGAAGCGCGCCACCCAGGAGACGCACTGCGTGTCCCGCCAGAACCGGCCGCCGAAGCCCGTCGGGTCGTCGGCCGCACGTAGGGCAGTCAGCAGCGTGGCGGTACGGGTTCGCCGCACCGGTTCGACGATGTCCCACCGCAGGTACGACTCCACGGACGACTCCGGGATGTCGATGCGCATGCCGACGCGTCCGAACAGCTCCACCGCCAGCCGGTGGAAGGCGAGCGGCAGCGGCCAGGCGGACGGACGGTCGGGCGGCTCGTCGCGGCGCGGCCGATGCCCCGGCGGAACGGTCATGACGGCCGTGACCGGGGAGGGAACCCAGTGGAAGCGCGGCGGATCGAGGCCGATCAGCCGGTACAGCTCGGAGATGGCCGCTTCGGCGGCCGGTCGGTCGGCGGGCTCGGTGCACAGCACCCGGGCGAGCCATTCGTCGCGGATTTCGGCGGCCGCGTGCCGCGCTATGGCGCTCACCGCGTCGGGGCGGTGCGCCCCCTTCCATCGATCATGCCCGGATGGTGGCAGATCGGCGCGCCCGATGTCCAGGGGGATCCGGCGGCGAAGTCAACGCTGGGGCGGCTGCTGCGGTTGCTGCGGCTGGGGCTGCTGCGGCGGCTGGGGCTGCTGGTGCATCGGCATGCCGGGCGGCGCCTGCTGCGGGCCGGGGACGTGGCCGGGGGGCTGCTGCGGCCAGCCGCCCGGGGGCACCTGCGGCATGGGGGCACGGGTGCCGGACGCCATCTGGAAGCCGAGGCCGATGAGGACGAACGCCAGTCCGGCGACGATGAAGTTCAGGCAGGTCGCGAGCTGGATCTGGATCTCGGCCTTGTCGCCGTCGGGTTCGTCCACCTTGGCGCCGACGATGACGGTGCCGAACACGGCGAAGGCGATGAGGAGGACCCCGACGCCCGCGCAGATCACGAAAAGGGGGCTGATCTTCTTTCCCGGCATTCCCGAACAATAGCGACGCGACCTCCCGACCGCCCGTCAGGACGCCTGTTTCGGACGGCCCGAATCGCCGATCGTCGCCTCGGATTCGGCCACGCGCAGGACGGCACGTCCTCCCCGGTCAGAGCGATACGGACATGTCCGGAATGTTCAATCGGAGTTTGCAAGCGCGCGCTGCGGGGATGCGGCGCCCATGCGTCGACCTCATCGTCTGATACTGGACAACACCTTCCTTTTGCTGGCCGAGGGGTACGCGTGGTTGCCCAGCCTCTTCCGCAGTACCGACCGGCAAGTCGTCCGTACCCGGTTGCTAGGGAAACCCACGGTCGCGCTACGCGGACCGGACGCCGTCCGGTTCTTTTACGACGACGACCACGTGAGCCGACGCACCGCCCTACCGGAACCCATCCTCAGCACCCTGTTCGGTCATGGGGGCGTCCAGACGCTCGACGGGCACGCGCACCGGGTCCGTAAGGAGCTGTTCGTGTCGCTCCTGGAGGACCCGGAGGGCGTCGAAGGGCTCGTCGCGCACGTCCGGGCGGCGTGGGACGAGCTGGTGCGGTCCTGGGAGGACAGGTCGCGCGCCGTCGTGTTCGACGAGGCGAGCCGGGTGCTCGCGCGGGGCGTGTGCCGGTGGGCGGGCCTGCCGCTCAACGACGCCGACGCGGCCACCTCGCCCGCGACGTGACCGCCATGGTCGACGGGTTCGCCACGCCCGGCCCCCGGCACTGGCGGGCGCGGGCGGCCCGGCGGCGGCAGGAGGCGTGGGTCGCGGGCCTGGTCAGCGAGGCGCGGGCGCGCTCGTCCGGGGACGGCGGCGGCCCGCCCGCACGGTCGGCGATCGCCGTGGTCGCCGGGTTCCGGGACGCCGACGGGCGGCCCCTCGACCCCCGCACGGCCGCGATCGAGCTGCTGAACATCGTCCGTCCGACGGTCGCGGTCGCGTGGTTCGTCACGTTCGCGGCGCACGCACTGCACCGCTGGCCCGAGCATCGGGAGCCCCTGGCGTCCGGGGACGACGCGTACGCGACGGCCTTCGCGCACGAGGTGCGGCGGTTCTATCCGTTCGCCCCGTTCGTCGGCGGCGCCGCCGTCCGGACGATGCGCTGGCGCGGCGAGCGGATCCCCGGCGGGGCGCTCGTCCTGCTCGACCTGTTCGGGCAGAACCACGACCCCGGCCTGTGGGACGAGCCGTACCGCTTCGACCCCGCGCGGTTCGCCGGCGCGGAGATCGACCCGGACGTCCTCGTGCCGCAGGGCGGCGGCGACCCGCGCACCGGCCACCGCTGCCCCGGCGAGACGATCACCGTCGAACTGCTCAAGTGCCTCGCCGTCCGGCTCGCGCGGCTGCGGTACCACGTGCCGCCGCAGGACCTCGCCGTCCCGCTGCGGCGCGTCCCGACCCGGCCGCGCAGCGGGTTCGTCATCGCGGGGGTGCACACGGCCCCGGCCACGCGCGGAACGGGCGCTCACCGTGCGTCATGAACAACTGTTTGACCTGCGAAATCTAGGTTAGAAGGGGTGAAAGCTCTCCAATTCCGAAGGGGGAAGTCATGGCGGAACGGAGAGAGAACTCGGCGAGAGAGACCTCGGCGTCCGCGGCCCCGGGGGGCCGGGACCTCGAACAGGAGGAGTACGGCACCTGGGAGAACCGGACGCGGGTGTTCCTGCAGCCGGTCGCCGCGCCGTCGATCCTCGGCCTGTTCGGGTTCGCGGGCGCGACCATGATGGTCGGCGCGTGGCAGGCGGACTGGTACGGGAACCCGACCACGCCGCTGGTACTGGCCCCGTTCGTCCTCATGTTCGGCGGGCTCGCGCAGTTCCTGGCGGGAATGTGGTCGTACCGGGCGCAGGACGGCCTGGCCACGGCCATGCACGGCATGTGGGGCGCGTTCTGGCTGGCCTGGGGGCTGATGTGGCTCCTGATCGCCGCGGGCGTCTTCCCCGTCGCGCTGGCTCCCGCCTTCGGCGAGTCCAACGCGGCGTTCGGGTTCTGGTTCGTCCCGCTGGCGGTCATCACCGGGTTCGGCGCGCTGGCCGCGACGGGCCGGAACATGATGCTGACGCTGCTGCTGGCGGCGCTGGCCGTCGGCGCGGGATTCACCGCCGCGGGGTTCTTCGCGGGATCGACCTGGCCGCTGCGCATCGGCGGCTGGCTGTTCGTGGTGTCCGCGGCGATCGCGGTCTACACGGCGGCGGCGATGATGATGGAGAACACCTTCGGCCGGACCGTCATGCCCCTGTTCAAGACCCGCCGGGGCAAGTACGTGCCGGAGGGCCGCGGGCCGTCCAGGCCGCTCGAGTACCGGTACGGCCAGCCCGGCGTCAAGATCGGGCAGTGATCCGGCCGGCCGACCGACTCCATGCCGCTCCCCGCGGCATGGGGTCCACTTATGCACCACCTGTCCGGTTTACCGACCCGCTCCCTTATCCTGGGCCGAACATGACCCACGACGCCCAGGGGGAGCGGGGATGTCAACCACGGTTCGGCGGGCATGGCGCCGGGTTCACCGGGCGTACCTGCACGCCTGCGCGCGGGACGACGCGGCGGGCCGCGGCGTCCAGGTGCCGAGCGGTGTCTGGGTCTGCGAACGCTGCGAGGAAGCGCTGCTCGAACTGGCATCCTTCAAGGAGCACCTCCGCGTCGTCCACCCGGTCTGACCCGCGGACGCCGCGGACGCGCGCCGCTCGCGCGAACCGCGCACGCGATGATCGTCGGAGCGCCTCTCCCATCGGGACGGCGGTCTGTGGCAGGATTCGATCACGATTTCACTGTCATTCTCATCATTTTTTGAGACTCATCGCATAGAACCGGATACATGCTCCTCACACGTCGAAGGTTCCTGGTGTTGGGCGGCGCCGTCGGGCTCACCGGCGGAGCGGCACTGGTCAGCGGTACGGCGAGCCTGCGCGGGGCCGAGAGCCCCGCCACCGCCGCCCAGACCGGCCCGTACGTGACCATGCCCGAGCTGCGTCCCCCGCAGATGAGCGCGCGGCGCGGCGGCGTCCCCGAGGACGGGCTGCTGTTCGTCGGACCGTTCCACGGCACCGCGCAGGCCGACGGGCTGATCGTCGACGACGCGGGCGAGCCCGTCTGGATGCGGCCGTCGAAGCAGACGATCACCGACCTGCGGGTGCAGACGTTCGAGGGGCGGCCCGTCCTGACGTTCTGGGAGGGCGAGCGCCGCACCGGCGGCTACGGCTGGGGCCGCGGCGTCGTCCTCGACAGCGACTACCGGCAGATCGCCGAAGTGCGCGCGGTCGGCGAGAACCTCCACGTCGACCTGCACGAGTTCCGGCTCACCGACCGGGGCACCGCGCTGATCATCGCGTACCCGATCGTCCGCGCCGACCTGCGCGCCATCGGCGGGCCGCGGGACGGGCACGTGTTCGACAACCGCGTCCAGGAGATCGACGTCCGGACCGGCGAGGTGCTCCTCGACTGGAGCGCCCTCGCGCACATCGACGTCGCCGAGACCGTCAGCCCCCTCGCCGACAACGCCGACGGGACGGACGGCAAGCCGTTCGACCCCGTCCACGTCAACTCGGTCGAACCCGACGGCGACGCGCTCCTGCTCTCCGCCCGCAACACCAGCGCCCTCTACCGGATCGACCGCGGGACCGGGAAGATCCGGTGGCGGCTCGGCGGCACGCGCGGCGACTTCGAACTCGGCGAGGGCGTCGCCTTCAAGTGGCAGCACGACGCCCGCCGCCGCCCCGACGGGACGATCACCCTGTTCGACAACGCGATCACCGAGGCCGAGACCGGCGCGTCCCGCGGCCTCCGCCTCAAGGTCGACGAACGCGCCAAGCGCGCCGACCTCGTGTGGGAGTACTCGGACGACGTCACGTACGGCCATTACATGGCGAACATGCAGATCCTCCCGGGCGGCAACGTCCTGCTCGGCTACGGCTCCACCGCCTCCGTCATCGAGTACACCCCGGGCGGCGACGTCGTCTACGAACTCAATACGGGCTCGTCGTCCTACCGCGCCTACCGCAACACGTGGTCGGCCCGGCCGTCCGATCCCCCGCTGGTCGCGTCCCGTCCCACCTCGGCGGGCATGCGCCTGTACGCGAGCTGGAACGGCGCCACGGACGTCGCGGCCTGGCGGTTCCTCACCGGCCCGTCCGCGTCCCGGCTGTCGGCCGCGACGACCGTCCGGCGGTCCGGCTTCGAGACGTCCGCGCAGGTCAAGCGGGCCGCGACCGCCGTCGCCGTCGCACTGGACGGCAGCGGCGCCGAACTGTCCCGGTCGGCCCCGCTGAACACGGCGAACGCGAACGCGTCCGTCTGATCGTCAGTCGATGAGGCCGCCCATCCCGCGGCCCAGCAGGACGACGCCGATGACCAGGAGCAACACCGACGTCACCGCGGCGTGGTTGCGTTCCAGCCACGCCCGCGGACCGTCCAGCACCGCCGTCCCGGTGTTCGCGAAGTACACGGCCACCGGAACGGCGACGGTGCAGACCGCGACGACGACGAACACCGCCACGGCCACGACCTGCAGCCCGACCCCGAGTTCCCCCTCGGACACGGTGATGGCCGCCGCGACGCACATCAGCAGAGCCTCGGGGCCCATCGACAGCCGCGCCCCCAGCATCGCCGCCCGACGCGGTTCCAGCCGGTCGACGGTCTGCATCCAGCCCGGCAGGCTCCCGCCGCGTCCCGTCCACTGCCTGACCGCCAGGACCAGGGCCAGGACGCCCAGCAGCAGCACGATCAGCGACACCGGCGTCTTCGGCTCGCCCGCCGCGCCGTTCATCCCGATCCCGTTGGCGATCAGCACCAGCACGGTCGTCGCCACGACGATGCCGGCGACCCACCCGCCCAGGAAGGCCGGACCGGACGCGCGGGCGCGGGGCCCCCGGAGCATCAGCAGCACCGCGACGACCGCGACCGGACCGATCGCGACCACGACCGCGAGCGGCAGCACCCTCCCGATGACCTCGCCCATGAGGCCTCCGTGCCCGGCATCCGGCCGATGACATGGGTCGAAGTGCCAAATTTCGCCGAAAAGAGGACCAAGCCCGTACCGATCACGGTTTGTCGGTCACCACTGGACGGAACACCCGCTGGACGGCCGTGACCGCACGATCTACCGGGGGTACCGAATGAGTGACCTGATCGCCGTCGCCTACGACGACCTGCCGACCGCCGAGCAGGCGCGCGACCGGCTCGTCCGGCTCCAGCGGGAGCACGTCGTCGAGCTGGCCGACATCGCCGTCGTCGAACGCAAGGGGGACGGCAAGATCAAACTGCACCAGGCGCACAACCTCACCGCCGGAGGCGCGCTCGGGGGCGCCGCGTGGGGCGGCCTCATCGGCCTGCTCTTCTTCGTGCCGCTGCTCGGCATGGCGATCGGCAGCGCGACCGGCGCCGCCATCGGCGCCGCGACCGACGCCGGGGTCGACGACGACTTCATGCGCGAACTCGGGCAGCAACTCGCCCCCGGCAACGCCGCGCTGTTCGTCCTCGTCGACAAGCGCAATCCCGACAAGGTCGTGCCCGAACTCGCACCGCTGGGCGGGCGGCTCCTCCGGACGTCCCTGTCCGACGAGGAGGAGCGGCACCTGCGCGACGCGGTCGAGACCGCCCGCACCCACCAGCCCGCCTGACGCGGGCCCCGCACCGACCGGACGGGCCGTGGCACGGCCCGTCCGGTCGGTGCGGCGTCGGCGCGCGGAGGCCGTCGGCGGGCAGGGCGACCGGCGGCGTTCACTGGCCGGTGAAGCCCTTCGCCTGGCCGTTGAGTGCGCGGAGGCGGTCCATCTCGCGGCGGTCGCGCTTGGTGGGACGGCCCGCGCCGCGCTCGCGGCGGGCGATCGGCATGAAAGCCTCGCGGGGCGGCGGGGGCGGGCTCTTGTCGATCAGGCATTCGGCCGCGACCGGAGCGCCCACGCGCTTACGAATGGTCTTCTGCACGACGACGATGCGCTCGCGGCCCTCGTGCCGGAGCCGGATCTCGTCGCCCGGCTTCACCGCGGTCGCCGCCTTCGCACGCTCGTCGTTCACGCGGACGTGCCCGGCCTTGCAGGCCGCCGTCGCCTGCGAGCGCGTCTTGATCAACCGCACGGACCAGAGCCAGAGGTCGATCCGCACCGACCCGTCTTCTGCCATGCCGCCGACTCTAGCCAAGGGCCCTCGCCGGTGGTCACCCCTTTTTCCGGGGGTCGCACGGCCTCCGGGCGCCAGGGCGCCCTCCGTCCGCGCCGGCAAGGAACGCCCCGCCCGGCCGGGCCGGCCGGTTGGGTGCGGCCGGCCCGGGGTGCGGGTCAGTGGTGGTGGGGGCGTGTGCGGAGGCCGTAGCCGTAGGGGAACAGGGGGTCGTAGTCGCGGTCGCCGATGTTGATCGGCTCCTGGGCTTCGCTGCGCGGCCAGGAGACCGGGAGCTTGCCGGTGAAGGGGCGGCGGCCGAACAGGACGTCGGCGACGCCCGCGCCCTCGCTGCCGGGCAGCCAGGACATGACGAACGCGTCCGTCTTCGGGAGGACGTCCGTCACGATCTGCGGGCGGCCCGCGACGTCCAGGACGACGCAGGTTTCGACGGCGGCGCAGACCTTCTCGACGTTCGCCGTGTCGGTGGCGGAGAGGGCGAGCGTGTGGCCGTTGCCGACGTCGCCGACGCCTTCGGCGTACGGGGTCTCGCCGACCACGACGACGCCCGCGTCGGCGCCGTCCGTCGGCGCGGACGCGTCGGCGCTGTAGGTGACGTCGTCGGCGTACTGTTCGATGCCCTCAAGGATCGTGGTGCCGGGGATGATGTCGCCGGACTGCCCCTGCCAGGTGACGGTCCACCCGCCGGCCTGGTTGCCGATGTCGTCGGCGTTCACCCCGGCGACGTAGATGTCGTCGCGGCGGTCCAGCGGCAGCGCCCGGTCGTCGTTCTTCAGCAGGACCTGCGACTCGGCGACGGCCTCGCGGGCGACGGCCCGGTGCTCGCGGGAGCCGATCTCGGACGCGTTCGAACGGTCGGTGTACGGACGTTCGAAGAGCCCGAGCTCGAACTTCGCGGTGAGGATGCGGCCCACGGCGTCGTCGATGCGCGACATCGGGACGCGTCCGGCCTCGACCTCGGCGATCAGCGTCGTCACGAACCGCGGCGCGCTGTTCGGCTCCATGAACATGTCGACGCCCGCGTTGACGGCCGTGCGGACCTGCGTCGGGTAGTCGCCGGGGATCTGGTGGATCGCTTCCCAGTCGCTGATCAGGAAGCCCTCGAACCCGATGTCGCCCTTGAGGACGTCGGTGAGCAGTTCCTTGTGCGCGTGCATCTTGAGCGGGTTGCCGACGCCGTCCTCGGTCCAGTCGACGCTGGAGAAGGACGGCATGATGCTGCCGACGTCGTACTTCTTGATCGCGCGAATGTACGGGACCAGGTTCGTCTTCCAGAACGACTTCCGGTCGGTGACCGTGACGCCCTGGTCGATCGTGTACGTACCGGAGGTCGACGACCCGAACTTCGTGTCGCCGTCGCCCGCGTAGTGCTTGACGGTCGCGAGGACGTGCTCGGGGTCGTCGAGGTCGCGGGACGGGCGGCGGCCCTGGAAGCCCTCGACGGCGGTGGTCATGCGGGTGACGAGCCGCGGGTCCTCGCCGAAGCTCTCGTAGGTGCGTCCCCAGCGGACGTCGCGGGACACGCAGACGCACGGCGCGAACGTCCACTGCGGGCCGGTCGCGCGCGTCTCCGCGGCGGTGATCTCGGCGGCCCGGCGGACGAGCCGGGGGTCGCGGGTGGCGCCGAGCCCGATGTTGTGCGGGAAGACGGTGGCGCCGACCAGGTTGTTGTGGCCGTGCACCGAGTCGACGCCGTAGAGCAGCGGGATCTTCAGGCGGGTGCCGAGGGCTTCGGCCTGGAAGCCGTCGACCATGTCGGCCCAGCCGTCGGGGGTGTTGTCGGCGGGGGTCGAGCCGCCGCCGGAGAGCACCGAGCCGAGCCCGAGCCGGCCGATCACGGCTGGGTCGCCGACGACGGCGCCGCGTTCGGCCTGCGTCATCTGGCCGACCTTCTCGGCGAGGGTCATGCGGCCGAGCAGGTCGTCGACGCGCTCGTCGATGGGGAGGCGCGGATTGAGGTAGGGGGCGGCCGGTTCGGCCGCGGCGGCGGGCGCGCCGCGACGGCGGACGGCAGGGCCGCCGTGACCGCCAGCGCGATCATGATCCGCCCGATCCGGGTGGCGGGTCCGAGGGGGTGTCGCAAGTCGTCCCTCCGTGGGTCGCTTCCTCGACGCCGCGCGGCCCGGGCGGACCGCGCGGCCGGCGACCGGGGGGGCACGGCACGCCCGGACGGCCGTGCACCCCTCACCGGCTCTGCGTCACCGCGAAAGTCCCCCGGCGGAGATCATCTGTCAAGAAGGGGGCCCCGGACGGCGTGGCCACACCCGGCCGCGGACGACGGCGAGCCCGTGTCCGGCCGGGTCGGGCACGGGCTCTTCGGCGGAGGGGTCAGGTCTTCTTGCGGCCGCCGCCCGCGGCCTTCTCCTCCTCGCGGGTGACCTCGACGCGCTCCTTGCGCAGCTCGCTGCGGACGGTCTGCTCGTCCGCCACCCGCTCGGTGCGGATCCGCACCCGCTCGACCGGCACGGCCTCCTTGGTCACGACGGGCCGCTCCTCGTAGAGGACGATCTCCCGGTCGTCCTCGGTGATCGTCACGCGGGTGCCCGGCTGCACGTCGCCGATCGCCTCCCGGTCGATCTTGATCTCGTCGTGCGAGCACGGCACCGTCCGCTCCACCATCTCGGTCTCGATCCACTTGCGCACCCGGACGCGCCCGGCTTCGTGCCGCTCGGTGCCGACGTGGATCCGCTCCTCGCACCGGACGATCTCGGTCAGCGGCTCCTCGGTCCCCTCGGCGCGGGCGTCCGTGCGGGCGTCCGTGCGGGCGTCCGTGCGGGCGTCCGTGCGCGTGCGCTGCTCGGGCATCGTCCGTCCGGTCTGCGCGTCGGGGGCCGTCTGCCCGGCCTGCCCGGTCTGCTTGGTCCGGTCGGGACGGACGGCCATGCCCGCGGCCCCCGCCGCTCCGGCGTGCCCGCGGCGCCCGCGGTCCCGGTCGTCCCGGACGGCCCGCGGGCGCGGCGCGTCCTTCGGACCGGCCCTCGGCGGGCGTCTCGGGGCGGCTCTTCTCACCGGTCTCACCGGTCTCGCCGCCGGTGCGGCCCGTGGCCGGGGGACGTACGCCGTAGTGCCGGTACAGGTCGACGATCTGGGCGTGCGACAGGTGCTCGTCGGCGTCGACGTTCGGGGCGCCCTTGATGGTCTCCTTGTCGTAGGGCACCCGCAGCATGTCCGCGTCCTTGCGCGAACCCGTCAGCGGGACGAAGCTCTCCCGCATCCCGAACCAGCCGGTGTGCACGGTGATCCACTCCGGGCTGCCGGAGTCGTCGTTGAGGTAGACCTGCTTGATCGTGCCGACCTTGGTCCCGTTGGTGTCGGAGACGCTCATGCCCATGAGCTCCCGCACCTGTGTCTGTGCCTGCACGTTGAACACCTCTTTTTCGTGACCGCGTCGCGGCGATCTGGGTCGGGCGCCGGCGCCGGACCCCGGTGCCCCTTCGTTGTGGTTGATACGGAGTTGCCGGATTCCATGGGGAAGTAACCGATCAGAGGGGGAATAAACATGTTTGCATAACTCTAAGGGAGTATCTACCAGATTATTACACGCCGCTCACCTGCCTTAACTACATAGAGTCACGGAAGTTTTCGCGTCACAAATAAGGACGAATAGCCATTAATCGATGGCCGCACAATGCCAACTGAAGATCATTTTATGAAGCCGCAGTTTCCCTTTTCACGTGTCGCGCAACACTGTCGACGGGAGCGCCCGGTGATCGAGGCGCGAGGACGCCTGCGACACATCGGAGAGCTGCTATGGACGACTTCTCACCCGTCTCTCGTCCGCGTCCGGACGCGACGCGCCGCACGAACCGTCGGCGCGGGCGCGTGCGCGTGCGGATCGCGGGGGTCCTCGGCCTCGCCGGGCTGGTCGGCCTGACCGGCACCGCCGCCACGACCCCCGGCGAAGGGGCCGGGGTCGGGGCCGGAGTCGGCGCCGGGATCGGCGCCGGGGTCGGCGCCGGGATCGGGGCCGCCGTCCCGCCCGCCTGGTGCGCCGAGCAGGGCCCCCTCGCCGCCCGGACGATGCCGCGCACCATCGACATCGCCGAGTGCGACCTGCGCGGGCGCGTCGTGCTCGGCGCGGACGGCCTCACCGCGGTCGTCCCCCGGGACGGCACGTCGGTGACCGCGCACTCGCTGCGCACCGACGGCGCCGCCGAGCTGCGGATCGAGGTCGACGACCGGGCCCGGCAGATCGTCATCCGCACCGGCAGCGTGCAGGCCGCGCAGGAGCCGTCGCGCAGGTCCCGGGCACCGCTGAACGCGTGCCGGGACGGCATGTTCCGCACCCAGTCGAGCAAGTGGCCGAAGGGCGCGACCGTCCGGTGGCGGTACCACGCGGGCGGGACCGGACGGTCGAACGGCGCCGTCGCCGAGGGCGTCTCCAACATCGTGAACGCCTACACCGACTGCCGCAGCGACCGGCAGTTCAACCCGCTCCCGAACGTGAGCGCGAGCTACGCCGGGCAGACCTCGCGCCCGCCGAACGTGACGGACGCGGCGGCGTGCGGGCGGCGGGACGGCACCAACACGTTCGGCTGGCTCGCGATGGGCGGGGCCGAGCGGAACGTCCTCGCCGCGACGTGCACGTGGTTCTCCGGGCCGACCACGGTCGAGACGGACATGGCGCTGCAGGCGCAGGGCCAGTCCTGGTGGTCCGGCGGGGGCTCCTGCCCGGCGGGCGCGTACGCCACGGAGGCGGTCGCGACGCACGAGGCCGGGCACGTCTTCGGCCTCTCGCACGTCCCGGGCGCCTCGCACTCGGAGCTGACGATGTCGCCGAGCGTCGCGACGTGCGACAACGGACCGTCCACGCTCGGCAAGGGCGACTACGACGGGCTGATCGCGCTCTACGGCGCCCGCTGAACCGGCCGGACGGACGGGCCCGGACCGGTCCCGGACCGGGATCGTGCCCGGACCGGGATCGGGCCGGACCGGTCCCGGGCCCGGCTTCGTCAGCTCTTGGGCGCGAGGCGTCCGACGACGATGAGGCGGCGCGTGTCCGTCCCCTTCGGGTGGCAGGTGATCAGCGTGACGTACGCGCCGTCCGGCGGACTCCACGGCTCGTACGGGACGGGCTCCAGGGCCGACCGGTCGTCGGGCATCGTGACGCGCTTGTCCGTCACCCGGTAGGTGTAGGTCTTGCCGGACGCCCGCAGCTCGACCGCGTCGCCGCGCTTCAGCTTGTCGAGGTCGAGGAACGGGTGCAGGTGGGTGGTGCGGTGCCCGAGCAGCACGGTGTTGCCCCGCTCGCCGATCCGCGCCGTGCCCGGGTAGTGCCCGACGCCGCGCTGCAGCACCTGCTCCGACACGCCTTCGAGCACCTTCGCCCGCACCGAGATCCGGTCGATGGCGATGCTCCCGAGCCGCGCCCCGGCCCGCGCACGGCTCGCCGGGTCCGCCGGG
>NZ_MKJY01000026.1 GCF_001942465.1 Actinomadura sp. CNU-125 | reverse complement strand
CGGCCGCCGCCCTCACCGCCTGCGCCGGCCTCGACCTCCTCGGCACCGCGCGCCCCGCCGAACCCCCGCGGACCTCGCGCGCCGCACGTCCGTCCGCACCCGCCGCCGCACCGCTGGCACCGTCCCGTCCGACGGAGATCACCATCCCCGCGATCGGCGTGCACTCGAAACTCCTGCGCCTCGGCCTCGCCCCCGACGGCACCCTCGAAGTCCCCCGGCCGCCCCACGAGGACCGCGCCGCTGGTACACCGGCTCCGTCACCCCCGGCGAACGCGGCACCGCGGTGATCGTCGGCCACGTCGACTCCCACGCGTCCGGCGCGTCCGTCTTCTACCGGCTCGGCGCACTCGAACCGGGCGGCCGCGTCCGGATCGACCGGGCCGACGGCACCACCGCGGTCTTCACCGTCGACGCCGTCCGCCGCCACCCCAAGGACGCCTTCCCCGCCGCCGCCGTCTACGGCGACACGCCCGCACCCGCCCTCCGGCTGATCACCTGCGGCGGCCCCTTCGACGACGGCACCGGCCACTACCTCGACAACATCGTCGTCTACGCCCACCTCACCTAAAGCAAGAGTCGTGTCGGGGTCAAATTCCGGCCTTGAACTGGCATGATGGGCGAGGGAACCCGCGACCGGGGGTGAGCGATGGGCGAATCCGCTCGATGGGACGGCCTCTCCTGCCGAGCCTGCAAGGGCCGGGGAGAAGTCGTGTACGCACGTGGCGACAACCGCATCAGCCTGCAGTGCGAAGACTGCTCCGGCACCGGCCGCGCGGGCACCGCCCCGGCCGGCCCGCGCTTCCGCACCGACGGCTTCCGCGGACCGGTCTACGCGACGGGCTACCAGCTCGGCTGCTGGACCTGCTTCGGCGCGGGCGTCGTCCTCACCCCGACCTTCGCCCAGCGCCCCTGCCCCGACTGCGTCCGCGACTGACTCACTGCTGCCACAGCCCCCGGCAGTGCGCGTCGAGCCACTCGACGCACCCGTCCGGCGTCATCTCCGCATACGTGAACGGGAACGGCCCCTTCGGCCCGGTGATCAGGTCCATCGAGTCGTGCCGCGCGATGAACAGCGTCTCCAGCTGCGACCCCCGCGGCCGCCGGTAGTCCGCCGGGAACCAGAACTCCAGCTCCTGGCAGTACGGCAGCGTCTGGTTGTCCCCGCCCTGCGCCCGGTACCGCTTCACCTCCGCCTCGTCGAACCGGAACCCCAGCCGCTCGTACGCCTCGAACCACATGTCCTGCGCGGGCAGCGCGTGCACCGCGACCTCGTCGAAGTCGCCCCGGTCCACCGCCTTGCCGATCTTCAGCGTCGTCCGCACCGCGACCCGCGCCCCCTTCAGCGGACGGCCGAGCGCGTGCGTCAGCGGCATCTCCCACGGCACGTCGATGCTCAACCGGAACTCGCGCGTCTCGCCCGCCGCCAGCTCGAACGCGGACGTCGAGTGCGACACGACGACCCCCGGGTTCGTCCACGCCGCGTCCGTCGGCTCGTTCGCCTCCACCCGCGTCACCAGCTCCACCGAGAGCCGCTCGACCGAGACGTCCGCCCCGCCCCCTCGACCGTGACGCGCGCGTCGAGCGTCCCGCCCGGCCGCACCGCACCCGCCGCCGGCACCGTCTCGACCCGCGGCGCATTCACGCCCAGCGAACTGAGGAACGTACGAAAAGCCACGACCGACCCCTCCCAGAAACGACCCAACGCCCCTAAGACCCCCCGAACCCCCAAAGCGTTCCCGCCCCACGTCGCCCGCCCTGCCATCCCGTCCACAAGGACGGGGCGGGCTGGTCCTGACTTGCCACCAGAACGCTCATGCGCTTGTGGCACCTCTCCCGAATGCTTGAGACGAGTTCGTCCACCAGGTCTGGGCGAACCGCCGATCACTGCCAAGCGTTTTCGGTCCGCCCCACCCTTGAGGTGATAACGCCTGATCGGCAGTAGGGTTATCAAGATGAGTCATATATCAGGCGCCTCTGTGGAGCGCTAACTTGATATAAGTCCAGGTCATTGGTGAGTCGTTGTGCTTTGCATCAATGCCCGGCTTCTTGGTCGGGTAGTTCGCACCATGATGCGACCTTGTCCCTGCCGTGGCTCTCGCTTAGCGTCCTCCTCGTACCGAGAACGGTGGACGAGGGAGGACTTCATGGGGAGTGAGGCAGTAGGCATCGGCCGGCTCGTCTCACGGCGGGAGGTCTCGGAGATGGCTGGGGTCAGGCGGGAGACGGTCACGACGTGGGCCAAGCGGCACGCGGACTTCCCGGCGCCGCGACCGTCGGGCGGTGCGGAACTGTTCGACCTCGGCAGCGTCGTGCGCTGGCTGGGGCCGCGAAGGGTGCCGACCAAGAGTCTGCGTGACGGTGAGCCCGAGGGGACGACGTACGCCGATCGGGTCCGGCGTGCGATGCGGGGGCGGGAGCCCCGCGAAGTGCCGGTGGCCTCCGACGACGCGGAGCGGGCACGGGAGATCGTGAACGAGCTGTACGGGCCGCTGGCCGACCGGGTGCGCGGAGGCGGGTCGGACACCGCCTATCTGCACCTTCTGACTGCGCTGGTCTTCGTCCGCCGATGCTCTCCGGGGGCGTGGTCGCACGTCCGGGACCTGGAGGCGGAGGCCGCGCGGGACCAGCCGGCCCCGGACCGGGTGCTCAAGGACCTCGGGACGCTCATCGACGCCGAGGTGCGGCGGCACGGGCTTCCCCCGGGCATGGCCGCCGCATGCGCCGACCTGCGTCCGGAGGACACCGGCGACCTCGCGCACGTGTTGCGCCGGTGCGAGGAACTCGGCCGTGAGGGGTACCGGCTGCTGCTGGACGGATTCGAGGCGAGGACCAAGCGGAGCGGCGAGGAGCTCCACACGCCGCGCGGCATCGTGCGGATGATGGCGGACGTCCTGCTCCGCGACACCGCTCCGGGGCTGCGCTGCCACGACCCGTATCTGCGCGGTGGTGAGGCGCTCGTCGCGGCGGTCGAGGCCGGTGGGGACGTGCGGGTGTCGGGTGACGGTTCCGGCCCGGACTCGTTCCGGCTCGCCGGGATGAACCTCGCCCTGCACGGCACGCGCGCCGTGCTCGGGCCGGGCACCGCCACGCCGTGGACGGACGGGGAGGAGCGCCAGTTCGACCGGATCATCACCAACCCGCCGTTCAACCGCAAGGGCCGGAACTGGAGCCACCGGGCGTGGCCCTTCGGGACGCCGCCCACGAAGAACGACAACTACGCGTGGCTTCAGCACATCGTCGCGTCGCTCGGTTCCGGCGGCCGGGCCGCCGTGGTGATGCCGAACGCGGCGGCGGTGTCCCCGGACGCCAAGGAACGCGCGATCCGCGCCGCGATGATCGAAGAGGGCGTCGTCGAATGCGTCGTGTGGCTTCCGGGCAAGCTCTTCCGGGAGACCTCGATCGCGGTGACGGTCTGGTTCCTCGCCGCGCCGGGCACGCGCTCGGGCCCGGTGCTGCTGGTCGACGCGAGACGGATGGGGGAGAGCCGCGGGCGGCAGAGGTTCCTCGCCGATCGGGAGCGGGCTGCGATCGTCGCCTGCCACCGGTCCTGGACGAACGGCGAGCGGGGGTACGCGGATCCGCTGGAGGGCATCGGGACGGCGGTGTCGGCGCCGGTCGAACGGCTCCGCGACGGGGCCTACTCGCTGGATCCGTCCGAGTACGCCGAGACGGCGTCCGGCGGGCCGGGGGCGGCCGAGCAGATAGCCGAGCTCGCCGATGTCCTGGAAGAGGCGCACGCCCGTGCCGCCGGTGCCGACGAACTCGTCGCCTCAATGCAGGTCCTGGAACGGGAGCCGCTCGGTGCGCCCCCGTCCGGTGGGTGGCCGGTCGTGCGGCTGGGCGATCTGTGCGACTTGCGGTCCGGCCCCAGCAACAAGCGGCTCAAGAAGTTCGGCCGCTGCGAGGACGGCGTGCCGCTGATCGTTCCCCGGCATCTGCGGGACCGGCGCGTCGTGGCGACCGATCCGGAACGGCTGACGCCGGAGGCGGCGCGGGAACTGGACCGGTTCACGCGCAAGGACGACGTCCTGTTCGTCCGGACCGGATCGCCCGGGTCCGCCGCGCTCGTCGGCCCGGAACAGGCGGACTGGGTGTTCGCCACGAACCTGATGCGGTTGCGCCGTAAACCGTCCGCGGAACTCGACCCCGCCTATCTGCTGGCCTTCCTGACGCTGCCGCGCACCGTGCGGTGGATCAAGGACCGGGCGGCCACCGCGACCGTCATCGGCTCGGTCAGCACGCGGACCTTGGGCGATCTGAGGATTCCGCTGCCGCCGTTCGCCGAGCAGACGCGCATCGGTACGGCTCTGCACGCGCTGGACGTCCAGTTGCACGCGCACCGAGCCCTCGCGGAGACCGTCGGCCGGACCCGTGCGGCCCTCGCCGCGGACCTCATCCCCACCCGCTGACCCCTCGACCGACCTCGGAGGACGATATGAACGCCGCACAGAAAACCGTGAAGGCCCTGCTCATCATCACCGCCCTGCTGGCCGGAACCGTCGTCGGCCTGTTCACCGGAATGCTCGGCCGGATTGACGGCGGCTCGATCCCCGACGCGATCCAGGTCGGCGGCGGGGCGTTCGGCGCCACGGTCCTGCTGATCTTCGGAGGGTGCGCGCTCTGGTACAACGCCCAGAACCGGGAGCCCTGACCGGGAGGGGACGGGCAACGAGGAGAGGCCGGCGGACATCCGCCGGCCTCTCCTCGTCCCGTGGCGCTTCGACGCCGCCCGTCCCGCTCCCGCTCAAAGGTGCGGGAGAAGCTGAGCGATCGTTTGTTCCAGACGCGTGACGGGCATCGACTGACCCGCGAGCCCCTTGATCGCCGTCAACAGTTCGTGCAGCCCGCCGGGATAGTCGAGGCAGGTATTGACGATCGAATGGACGTCCTGCCGTGCCTCGGGATGCCGCGGAACCGCACCGGAGATCTCCCCGCGCACGGCCCCCATGACCTGGTTCCGTCCCTGCTCGGTGGCCATCAGCGGCACCTCGCACATGTGGTTCGTGATCTCGAACACGGCCCCCGGAGGTACGACATCGGGTGCCATGGCCGCCGGCGTCGCCACCCCCGGAGTCGTACCGCCCGCCTGCGGGACGCCGTCCGCCGCGGGCGCGGGGGACGGTGCCCGCTCCGCGATTTGCGCGCCGGGCTTCGGGCCGTCATCCGTAGTTTCCGCGTCTCTATCCGGCGCCGGCACGGTCGGCGGATTCCCTGTCCGGAGGACCCGGACCCACGCCGTCCCCACGGTCTCCTTCACCACTACGCCGACCGGCCGATAGTCGTCCGGATCGATCAGCCCCGGCCCGTGCTGCACCACGTCGTCGTAAACCCGTTCCGACACGATCACCGCGAGCGACGCTTCCGACTCGTTCAGCGCGTCCTTGAACGCCTGCGCGTCCAGGATCCGGAACGCGTGGTTCACGGCCGTCCCGACGACCCCGTTCCCGTCATGCCGTGCCTCGCCGGTGTGCACCGCCACCCGCAGCCTGATCCGCGCCAGGTCCGACGCCGCCTTGTTGTACCGCCGCAGTTCGGCCTTCAGGTTCTCCACGACCGTTGTCAGCAGCGGTTCCGTTCCGATCTCCGGCGGGACGAGCACCATCACCCCGTCGCCCCGGTCCTCGCGGTAGCAGTCCGCGAGGCCGAAACCCGCGGCGTTCAGGCTCACGCCGACCTGCCGGTACATCGCTTCCCGCATGGACGCCCGGACATCGTCCGTCCGCGGTGTCCCCGAACGACGCGATATCGCACACGAAGATCGCGCACGTTCCTTGCGGCGTCCAGCGGTGCTCCGGAATCTCTTCAACGCTCACCGCGGCCCCTCCCTGCTCGGCATTCGTCCCGTTTCACACGTCGCGCTGAAAGCACTCCTCGGGACTGGATAAACTCGAGGCGCAGGATTCGGCCCCCCGATCGTCCAGTCGGGCATGTGCGCCCTGAAGGAGGCCGTCGGTGGGAGACGTGGGCCACAACGTGGAATCGCCGCTGGTGGACGTGAGCGACATCGGCTTGCGGGAGATCCAGGACCTCGACGCCACGGTCCTCGGTGACGTCCTGCGCAGGTTCCTCGACGAGGCGGGAGGCCCGCAGGACGCCGTCGCCGGGTTCGACTCCAGCCTGACGGGGCCGCCCGCGAACGCCACCGGTTGACCCCCGCGCCTCACAGCGGGATGGGCTCGATCACGCATTCCAGCAGTCCACCTTCCCGTGCCGTCCGGATCCCCGGGTGGTCGTCGCCGAGCGTCCGGGCCAGGGCCGCGAGCGGATTCCCGGCCGGGCCTTCGACGCCCAGTGCCGCGCTGATGATCTGGTGGTTGTGCGTGCAGGCGAGCGTGTACGCGTGCACCGCGCCGTACCGGGCCCGAAACCGTTCGAGAGTCTCGGCCGAACGGACATGGGCGGCCTCCGTCCGGCCGAGGCCGTAGAGGTCGTGGACCAGGCCCACCGAGCAGCACAACGAGTAGTAGTGGTCGGCCCCGAGCAGCCGGACGAGCGACTGCAGGGTCGAGGCGTCGATCGCCTGCGCGGGTTCGTGTCCGCCCAGCGCGCGCAGCGTCACCGTGAGGTCGGCGGTGCAGGCGTGGGCGAACGGGTGGTCGCGTCCCATGATGTTCCGGTAGCCGGTCAGCGCCGCCTCGACGTGGCTGCGGGCCCGGTCGGCGTCGCCCGTGCGGACGCACGTCATGGCCAGCACGCGCCGGGCCGCGAGCGTGTCCTGGTGGCGCTCGCCGAACCGCTGCAGTAGCAGCCGGTAGGTGTCCTCGGCCAGCCGGAGCGACTCGCCGTACGAGCCGAGTTCCCGCAACGTCGCCGCCCGGCTCATCTCGGCGTGCAGGACGAACACGTGGTCGGGGTTCGGCGTGCTCCGCATCTGTTCGAGGGCTTCCTGCTGGATTCGCGCGGCGTCCCGGTACCGGCCGAGCCCGTGCAGGTCCCGTGCGAACTGGTTCATCGCCAGCAAGGTGTTGCGGTGGGTGGGGCCGAACTGCGAACGCAGCCGCTCCAGCGCGTCCGCGTCGATGTCGTGGGCCTCCTGGAACCTGCCCAGCAGCCGCAGATCGATGCCCACGCTGTTGACGGCCCGGAAGGTGTTCAACTGGTTCCTGCCGAACATGCGCACCATGCGCTGCAGGGTGTCCTGATCCAGCCGCAGGGCCTCGACGAAGTCGCCCCGCAGGCGCAGGTCCGCCGCCCGTGACTGCGCGATCCGGAGGCTGTGGCTGTTGTCGGGGCCGAACCGCTCCAGCGTCCGCCGGTAGAGGTCGGCGTTCAGCTCCATGGCGGCGGGCACGTCGCCGAGCGCTCGCAGGACGTTGCCGAGCTCGCGGCCCGCGTCCAGGACCGAGCCGTCGTCCTCGCCCCACCGCGCCCGCCAATGGTGGAGCGCGAGTTCGCAGAGGACGCTGCTGCCCTCGAAGTCACCGAGCAGGTACAGGTAGCGCATCTGGTCGAGGGCGATCTCCCGGATCTCGGCGGTGGAGCCGCCGATCACCCCGGTCGGCACCACGTGCGGGGCGATCTGCCTGCGCATCGGCCACGTGGACTCGTCGTCCGGCCCGGCTTCCGGGGTCGCCGCCGCGAGGATGCGGTGGACGAGGTTCTGCGTCGCGTCCCGTTCGTCCTCGGGCAGGCGGTGCTGCAGCAGTGTCCGGACGAGCCGGTGCACCTGCACCCTCGGCGGTTCGGCATCGAGGTCGAGGCGGCCCAGCGCGTAGCGGGCGATCGCGGTCATCGCCTCCCGCAACGCGCCCGGGTCGGCCAGCGTGTCCCGGAGCCCGTCCGGAAGGTGCGCGGCCGCCCCCGCGGCCAGCAGGTCCGCGGCGACCGGTTCGGAGCCGAAGAAGGCGAGCAGTTCCAGCAGCCGGCCGGCCCGGGGCGCCTCGCCGTCGAGCCCCGCGAACGTGATGTCGAGGGTGGCCGCGAGGTCGGCGGGACGGTCCGTCGGCGACCCGGCGCCGGCCGTCTCCGCGAGCTGCTCGTCGAGGAGCCGCAGGAAGTCCGTGCTCGGCCGTCCCGTCGCCGCATGCCAGGCCGCGACCTGCTCCACCGCGATCGGCAGGTCGCCGACGCGTCCGGCGAGCCGATCGGCCTCCGCCGGGGTCAGCGCGGGCGCGCGGCGGCGCAGCAGAGCGACGCTCTCCGCGCGCTCGAAGAAGCCGACCTCCACCGTTGTGGTGAACTCCGTCCAGCGCCGGTTCCGGGACGTGACCAGCGTGTGCCCCGCGGACTCGGCGGGGCGCGGCGGCAGGGTCGGCGGGACGGGGAGCAGCGGGAGCAGTTCGTCGGGGTTCGCCGCGTTGTCGTAGATGAGCAGCCAGCGGCGGAACGGCCGCCCCTCCCGCAGCGCGTTCAGCACGTGCCGGACCGTCCGGTTGATGTCGTCGCTCAGCGGTGTGCCGAGCACCCGCGCCAGCTCGGCGATGGACGACCGCGCCAGCGTCACCTGTTCGGCGGGCACCCACCAGACGAGGTCGTAGTCGTCCGCGTACCGGTGCGCGTACTCGACCGCGAGCTGTGACTTGCCCTGGCCGCCCACCTCGTGTGCGGGCGTGGGCAGCAGCGTCATGACGTGTTCGGGCAGTCGTTCCCGGAGGTCCAGGAGGAGGGTGTCGCGACCGGTGAAGTCCGGATTGCGTGTCGGCAGGCCGCCGCCCAGGATCGGTGAGTTCCGCGCGGACGGCTCCCCGGGGCGCGACAGCGGCGACCGGGGCGGCTCGGTGGTCACCACGCCGCCGTGGACTTCCGGTTCGTCCGGCCCGTCGACGGGGCTCCGCGGGGGATCGGGCAGGTTCTCGGCCAGTCGCGCGTACCGTCCGCCGATGCGGCGCAGCACGTGCGCGGCGACCTGCGCGAAGGGCAGTTCGTCCTGCAGCGTCGCGGTGCCGTCCTCGAGTTCGCGCAACAGCGCCGCGAAGTCGAGCGGCGACCCGAGCCGCTCCCGGACGAGCTCCCACACCTTCCGCAGGACGAGCAGCGCCTCGCCGCGTTCGAGCCCGCCGAGCAGAATGTCCCGGACACCGTCGTGGAACTCGTAGAGGACGTCGTCGGGTGCGATGCCGGCGGTGTCGTGGTCGGCCCGCCGCATGAGGCCGCCGAGGAACACCTCCGCCAAGTGCATCCGGTTCGACTGCGGCAGCACCGCCTGCTGAACCAGGGACATCACCTTCAGCCGCAGCGGTGCCGCGGCGAAATGGCAGGCCAGCCGGTACGCGTCCGGCGAAGCGCCGGCGCGGAACGCTTGCACCCGCTGCCGGGGCGTCGGCCGGTCCGCCGGCTCTTCCCCCTCGGAGACCTTGGCCGCCGGCGTCCCGGTGAACACCGCCATGGCGTCGATCTGCCGGGCGCCTCCGCCGACCAGCTCGGCCCACGGCCGGAGCCAGCGCGGCGCCGCCTCCAGTACGGGGATCGCCATGCCGGACGGAGTGGCGAAGCCGTCACGGGACGACACCGTCAGCCGCCGGTTCGGGGCGCCGGCCTCGGCGGAACCGATCCGGACGGCCTCGACGGCCGTCCCGCACCGCCACCACAGCCGTTGCGGGAGCGGCTGGACGATCGCCACCGGCCCCGCCGTCGCCCAGCGCTCCAGCAGCGCGGCGACCCGGCCGTCGCTCCACGCGGGACCGATGCAGTCGCTGAGCACGAGCACGATCCGGCGGCGCGTAGGGTCGATCAGCTCGTTCGGGCTGTGGCCGGACGAAGCCCCGCGGGCGCGCAGGACGAGCGCGTCGTCGGCGTCCGTCCCGGTGTCCAGCCGCCACAGCCGTACGTCCCGGAAAGCGCCGAGGCGTTCCAGCAGGGCGTGGAACTCCTCGATGAGGCGACCCCAGATCACCATGGAGGCGCTGTCGTCGGCGACCAGCGCGAGATCGAAGCACCGCTCCGGCGCGGGTTCCATGATCGGTTCCCAGATGCCGGTGTCGGCGATCCACTGCGCCGTCGCCTCCTCGCGCAGGCGCGCCACCGTCCGGGACTCGGCTTTCCCGCGCAGAGGCCGCAGCGCCCGGGCGAGGTCGAGCGCACGCGGGAGCGCGGGCAGCGCGGGCGCGGACGACGCCACCGGGAGCGGCGTCGGGCGAGGCCACGTGCAGCCGTGCCTGTGGTGCCGGAGCGGTCCGGTGCGGCGGCTCCCCGGCCGGTGCGGGCTCGGGCGGCGCCTCGGACGGTTCCGGCGGCGTCGGTGGATCGCCGACGGGCTCACCGGTGAACACGTCGGGGGCGCGTTCGCCGGTCGCCGTGCCGGGCGGTAACGACCGCGCCAGCCACAGCGCGTCGGCGAGTTCCCGCGCGGTGGGGCGTGGGGTGAGCCGACCGAGCGCCTCGATCGCCTCGAGGAGACCGCGGGTCATCCCGGACCGCTCGTGTCGAGCGGCCGCAGGACGGCTTCGATCATCTGCTCGAGTGTGGTCTCCGGCGGCCGCGTCCCCGACGTGGCCAAATGAACGGCGTTGAGGAGCTGGTCGGTGGCCAGGTCGCCGTGGTCGCCGCGGCGCAGGAACTCCTCGATCAGCTCCGTGCTCCGCTCCCGCGCTCCCGAACCGAGGTGGGCCTCCACGATGGCGGCCAGCTCGTCCGCGCCCGGCGGTTCGATCAGCAGCCGGACGCAGCGCCGCAGGAACGCCGGAGGGAACTCGCGCTCCCCGTTGCTCGTGATGACGACCAGTGGGAACGCCGTGCACTGGACCGTGCCGCGGGTCACCGGCACCCGGTCGCGTCCCTTCTCCGGCAGCACGTCGACGATCTCGTCCTCCGCGGGCAGCCGTTCCAGCTCCGGGATCGTGAAGCCGCCTTCCTCGAACACATTGAGCAGATCGTTGGGAAGGTCGATATCGCTTTTGTCGAGTTCGTCGATCAGCAGGACGCGGGGACGGTCGTGCGGCAGCAGGGCCGTGCCGAGCGGACCGAGCCGGATGTAACGGCCGATGTCGGGAGGGGTGGTGACGGCGTCGGACGCGACCGCCTGGCGCAGGCTCGTTTCGTGCAACCGGCCGATCGCGTCGTACCGGTAGAGACCGTCCGCAAGCGTGGAGCGGCTCGTGATCGACCAGTACAGCACCGGTTCCAGACCGAGCTCGTGGGCCACGTGGAATGCCAGCGTGGACTTGCCGGTGCCGGGTTTTCCGGTGACGAGCAGCGGGCGCCGCAGGTGCAGTGCGACGTTGACCATCGTCACCACGTTCGGCGGCGGCCGGTACGCCAGCGCCCGCGTCCGCGCACCCGGTCCGAGCCCGGGCGCCGAGTCGCCGCGGTCGAAGCGACGCCACGGCGGCGGGTCCGGCAGGTCGCGCACCCCCTCGTGGGGCACGCCGGTCCCCTGATAGATCGTCCAGTCTCCCGGCTCGCCGCCCGAAGCCGCTCGCGTAGTCAAGACAACCTCCTCGCAGTTCGTCAGACGGGTGCTCTGAGCCGCCCGTGGGCCTCGGGGAACCGGTCGGCATCGTCGAACAGCAGGGTGAGTTCCAGCCCCAGGGGATCGGCATCCGGATCACGATGCATGGCCATGACCGCCTTCCGGCGCAGCTCCAGCACGCTGTCCGGCAGCGCCAGCGCTCCATCGGCGACCAGTTCGCGGAACTCCGCGGCGAACCGCTCGGGCGACCGTCCCCGCCGGCACCACGCGATGATCGGCGTCCCCGCCTGCAGGGCGACTCGCAGTTCGTCCGGACCGCCCGTCCCGTCCACGCTCGGCGGGAAAGCCAGGGCGAGGCAGACGGACGAGAGTTCGGACAGCAACATGCTGTACAGGGTTTCGCCCTGGTACTCACCTGGGTGTGTCACCCAGCACACATCGGCGGCTTGCGGATTCTCGCGCAGCCAGGTCCATTTCCGGCGCCACTCGGCGTGGTAGTTCTGCTTCTGCATCCGGTCGAGGCTGCGGACCACGACCGGATGGTCGATGCCGAGCCGCCGCTCCAAGTCGTCCACCGTGATGCGGAGCTGGTCGAGCGAGGACGCACCGAGCAGGTTCAGCGGCAGGACGAACTCCAGGACCAGTTTCGACGTCGCCGGACGGCCGACGACCTGTGGTTCCTCGGTGAGCAGTTCGACGACCAGGGCGGGCAGCGCCGACATCGGAACCGGATCGCCGTCGTCGCAGTGGAGCATCGCTCCGGGATCGTCGTCGGACTGCAGCCAGGCGGACGTCAGGTACCGGTCGGGCTGGGCGCCGTCGGGCCGGAACGCGATGACGAGATAGCTCCGGGTGCTCCGCTGCGCGGTTCCGTTCTGCGCCGCCCGGATCTCCGTCGGCAGGGTCTGCGCCGATCGGTTCCGCGCCGCCTCTTTCCGTGCCGCTTCGTTCCGTGCCGCTGAGGCGAGTTCCCGACGGGCGAGGACGGCGGGCGCCACACCGAGTCGTCGCGCCACCCCGTCCGTCCACCCCAGCAGCGGATTTCGCACAGGGCTCGCCGTGCCGCCCGCGAGCCCTTCCACGAAGGACAGCAACGGCGGGACGCCGTCCTCGTCGACGGTGCAGTTCTCCAGGCGGTTGAGGACCGGCCAGATGTCACCGGTATCGAAGGTCAGCGGCCCGGCCCATTCCGCGACGGTCCAGAACCTTTCCCGGGTCGCCTCCGGAGCCGTCGCGTCGGGATCTCCGGCCTGCAGGACTTTGATCAGTTCGTGCAGCGCCCGCCGCTCGTCCTTCTCCAGCAGAGGCTCGGGCAGCAGTTCGGACGCCAGCCGCCGGATCTCCGCGAACACGGCGTTGCCGGCATGGAAACGCTCGACCACCTGGAGAAAGACGTGCACGGCGCCGGTGTGTTCGAGGCATCCTTCGACCAGGAACCAGAGATCGTCGAAGTCGCGTTCGGCCACCTGCAGCGGCAGCGGAATGCCGAGTTCCTTGCGGACGATCGCGAGATACTGGTCGCGGGTGCGTTGCTTCTGCAGGGCCTCCAGCCGCCACAGGGCCTCGACGAGACGGCCGACGTCGTCATGATTCAGCGACGATGCCACTTCCCAGCCACACCCCCTCGCCCGCCGAGCGGACCGGTTTCGCCGTTGGTGCGCTAGATGTTACGCGTTATCGCGGATCATACGGCTGTCCGATTCGGCGATGGCCGGAAAATGCGACCGGACGGTCGTCGGGTGGACACGAAGGCAGTGAGAGGGCAGTTATGGCTCGCCCGAAAGGGCATTATTGGCTTTTCTTATTCGTTCCTGCTCTTCGTCGTGGTGAATCCGGCCGCCGAACGGGAGAACGATGAGCAGGAGGAGCACCGTGATCGGCACGGCGATGGCGGTCGCCTTGGCGCCCAGCCAGGTGATGACCAGGCCGCCGCAGAGCGCCCCGAGCGCCGACGGCGCCTGCGCGGCGAGCGCGTTCAGGCTCACGACGCGTCCGCGTTGGTACTCGGGGACGTTGGTCGCCTGGTAGACGTCGCGTCCGACGTTCATGATGGATCCCACGAAACCCACGCCGGTCCACACCGTGGCCAGGATGAAGGGGTTGTCGCTGAGCGCGATGACGGTGGTGAGGCCGAGCCAGGCCAGTACCGCCGCGTAAGGGGCACGTTCCAACTTGATCGTCCTGAGCATGGCGACCGCGAAGCGCGACCCGGCGATCCCGCCCAGCCCGGTGGTGGCGAGCAGCACGCCGATGGAGACGCTGGACAGGCCGTCCCGCTTCATCATGGTGATCAGCAGGATGATCGTGGTCTGGAAGAGGAAGTTGGTGACCGAGAAGAGGAGGAGCGTCTGCCGAAGGAAGCCGTCTTCGTGCAGCCAGGCGATGCTGTGCTTTATCTGCCCGGTCATGGGCGAGCGCGGCGGACTCTCGGGAACGCGGCGGCCCTTGGCCGGTCCGAGCTTCCTGAGGGGGCCGAGCATCACGATGGTGACGACGCAGGCGACTATGTCGAGCACGTACGGCATCTTGTGGTTGATGGAGTCGGCCATACCGCCTAGCGGCCTTCCCATCAGCAGCGCCGTATGGTTCCGGGCCTCGTTCTTACCGATGGCCCGGGCGACCAGCCCGTTCGTGGCCAGGCGCGGGAGCGTCACGGTCCCGGCCATTCGGAAGGTGGTCGCGAACACGCTTTCCAGGGCGATCGCGATGGGAAGAATGATCGTCGTGCCCGGCGGCCACAATAGGCCGATCAGGAGGAGCAGAATCGCCGCCAGCCGGCACATCTGGCTGAGGCGCATGACCAGCCACGGGTCGCGCCGGTCGATGATGACGCCGACGGGCAGGTGCGCGAGCAGGTTCGGTACCACGCCCGAGGCCGCGACCAGCCCCGCGTAGAGCGGCGATCGGGTCAGGTGAAGAGCGAGAAGCGGCCCCGCGGTCGTCGTGCAAACGCTTCCGACGCGGGAAATGGCCATCGCCGCCAGGAGTAACCGGAGACGACCGGGTGACAGGGCGGTGCGAGTCGCCTCGGCGGACGTATTCCGGACCGCCGCCTCGGTCAATTTCGCGCCCCCTCAGCCCATGTGGCCCTACAGACATGACCAGCAAGGACGCGACAGGGCTACTCGCTGTACAACCCCTCCAGGGAGTCGGCGGCGCCGTGATCCCCCCGTGTGAGGGTTGCTGCCTGAGGAGTACCGCGAGCCTAGTGGTTCACTCGTGCGGAGGCGGGTGGAACGGCAAAATGTCCGTCCAAATATGACCATGGGGTCGTGACGACACGAGAAGGCTCGAGCCGACCAGGGAGATGTCGCCGAATGTGCTCGATAAACACCACTTCGTGATCACCGTCGTGGCGACGGCCTCCGTATCGAACCCGCGGCCCCAGGCGGAGGAGCGGTCGCCGGGCCGGTGAGAAGGCGTCGGCCGGAGACTCAGAGAGACGTGTCCGGAGGCACGCAGGAGTCGAACCCGGCACAGACGGTCCCGCCCTGGTCATGGTCGAGCGCATTGCGCAGCGCCGCCCCGAGGGCCGACTCCGGAAGGCGAACGTCCAGTTCGCGCAGCGAAAGGCCGGAGATATCGATCAGGTCGCCGCGAGGTTCGGTCTCCACATGCATCATGCCGGCTCCTCAATGCGCGCCCGCGCCACCGGGCACGTTTAGCGCTCGGGTTCACGATGGCGCTTTCGGCGTAGACACCCAGGATGCCAGATATATCGGGTTCTGACTATTGTGCGGGTCGGGTTGGCGAAGGACAGGGGAGCGGTCGTCCTATTCTGGGCGGGCCATAGCTCCCCCGGGAGAGTGACCGAAACCGGCGCTCTTTGCTTCTTGCCGGTTTTGTGTCGTGCGACCTGTTCCGGTTCCTCACCGCCATGGGATATTACGGTAACCAGGTTCGTACCAGCCGTGGAGCAATGACATATCCGGAGGTGGGGGCATGTCGCTGCCGCTGTCGGCGAGGATCGGAGGCGCGGCGGGGCCGATGCCGGAGGTGTGGGGGAGGATTCCGCAGCGGAACAAGAACTTCACCGGACGGGAAGAACTGCTCGATCGGCTCCGGCGGGGAATCGCGAGCGAGGTGACCGCCGTCGTCCCCCATGCCTTGCAGGGCTATGGCGGCGTCGGCAAGACCCAGATGGCGATCGAGTACGCCCATCGCTTCAAGGGCGACTACGACCTCGTCTGGTGGATCCCCTCGGACCAGCCGTCACTGGTCAAGCCGACCCTCGCCGCGCTGGCTCCGCACTTGGGCCTGCCCCCGGTCAGCACGATGGGGGTCGATGAGGCCGTCGGCGCCGTGCTGGACTGCCTGCGCAGAGGGGAACCCTACGCGCGCTGGCTGCTGATCTTCGACAACGCCGACCAGCCGGAAGAGCTTCGTGACAACCTTCCCCAAGGGGACGGGCACGTCCTCATCACATCGCGGAACAACCGGTGGGAGGCCGTCGCCGCCACCGTCGCCGTGAACGTGTTCAGCCGCGACGAGAGCATCGAGTTCCTCAAAAAACGGGTGCCGCGCGACGCGATCACGCCCGAGGACGCCGACGAGCTGGCGAACAAGCTGGGCGACCTCCCGCTGGCGCTGGAGCAGGCCGGGGCGTTGCAGACGGAAACCGGTATCACCGTCGCGGAGTATCTGCGGTTGCTGGACGACCGCACGAGCCAGTTGCTCGCGGAAGGCAAACCCACGGAGTACCCGGTCTCGATGACGGCCGCTTGGAAACTCTCGGTGGACAGCCTGTCCGAGAAGGTTCCGGAGGCCGTCGACCTGCTCCGCTGCTGTGCCTTCTTCGGGCCCGAGCCGATTCCGCGTGACGTTTTCGTCCGGGTGCCCCAGGGGCTTCAGCAGCCCCTGGCCGGACTGCTGTCCGATCCGATCCGACTCTCCCGCGCGATCGGCGAGCTCGGACGTTTCGCGCTGGCCAAGATCGACCCGCAGACTCGTACCGTCCAGGTGCATCGGCTGATCCAGGCGTTGCTGCGCGACGAGGTCCCGTTGTCGGCCCAGGAGCGCATGCGCGATGACGTGCACCGGCTCCTGGTGGAGGCGGCGCCCCCGGACGTCGGCCCGGAGACCTGGCAGCGGTTCTCGGACCTGCTCAACCATGTCGAACCCGCGGAGGTGGGGGCGAGCAACGACCCGAAGGTCCGCCGCTTCGCCATCACCGTCGTCAAGTATCTGCACGCCGTCGGCGACTATTCCCTCGCCCGCAGACTGGTCGAGAACTTTCTCGACCAGTGGACGGCGGACACGGCCGAAGGCGATCCGGAGATCCTGCGGGGCAGGTTCTATTACGCGAACGTGCTCCGTTCGCTGGGCGAGTTCGGGGCGGCCTACGATATCGACAAAGTCGGCCTTGAGCAGGCGGAGCGCATTCTCGGCCCGGAGTACGAGGTCGCGCTGAGGTTCCGTAACGGCCTCGGCGCAGACCTGCGTGCACGCGGCAACTTCCGGCAGGCACTGGAACATGACCAGCAATCCCTTGACCTGCACAAGGAAATTTCCCGTGACGACGTGTTCTCGACGTACCAGGTCGTGAACAACCTGGCTTTGGGGCACGGGCTGAACAGCGACTATGTGCGGGCCCGCGAGCTGCAGCAGGAAGCTTACGTCGGGTTCGTCACGGCTTCGTCTACGGTTCCCGTGCCCAGCGTCCTGAACGCGTGGAACTCGCTCGCGCGGGCGGTCCGGCTGTGCGGTGACTACGCGGAGGCGTGCGACATCGGCGAAGAGGTGTACGCGTACGGCGTCAACGAACTGACGGCCGAGCACCCCTTCACGTTGCGTGCCGGCACCGACTCGCCATCGCCTACCGGCGGCTCGGTGAAGATCTGGGCAAAGCCGTCGAACTGTCCCAGGAAGTGCACGGGCGTTTCGTGCGGCTCTACGGGCTCAACCATCCGGACACGCTGGCCGCCGCGATGTGCCTCGCCAACGTCCAGCGCACCGTCGGCGAGAAAGAGACCGCCTTCGAACTGGCGGAGGACACCGTACGCCGTTATCCCAAGGCATATGGTGCGGAGCATCCGTACAACTACGGTTGCATGGGCAACCTGGCGATTCTGCACCGTGTGTACGGGGACACCGCAAGAGCGCGAGAACTGAACGAGCGGGCCGTGGCGGGCCTGCGGGGAGTGCTCGGGCAGGACCATCATTACTCGCTGACCGTCGCGACCAACCTGGCCAGTGATTTGGCCGAACTGGGAGACCTGGACGACGCGTGCAAGCTCGGTGAGGGGACGCTGCGCCGGCTGCGGGTCACCTTGGGAGAACAGCACCCGATGACCCTGGCGTGTGCGGCGAACCTGTCGGTCGATCTCGAACTGGTCGGGCGGCACGACGAGGCGTCCCGCCTGCACAAGGAGACGATGGACGCCTACGTCCGGACGCTCGGGATCGATCACCCGGACGCGGTCGTGGCGGCGGAGCGGCGGCATCTCGACTCCGACTTCGACCCGCCGCCGATCTAGAGGCCCTGGAGGGCGGGGGGTGCGCCGTGGCGGGCGCGCCAGGTCGTCAGGTGCGCGGCGGCGGACTCGTCGCCGCGGGCGGCGGCCTCGGACGGGACGGGTTCGTCCAGCCAGGGGCGGAGCGTGTTCGACATTTCGGCGACGAAGCGTTCGCCGTCGGGGGTGAGGCGGCCGGTGGCGGCGAGGGTGCGCAGGATCAGGTCCGTGGCGGTGCGCCAGCGGGCGAAGTCGGTGTGGGCGCGCAGCGCCGAGTCGCCGGTCTCGCGGTGACGCTGCGTGTGCCAGAAGGCGGCGATGGCGAGGTGGGCGTACGCGCCCTGGAGCAGGCCGGAGACGGGACGCGGGTCGGTGCGCCACGGCGCGTAGTAGCGGGTGCCGTCGTCGGGGCGGGTCAGGGGGACGACGTCGAGCAGGCCGGTGAGCTTGGTGTGCGCGGCCTCGTGGGCGAGGGTGACGGCGAGGAAGAGCGCGTCGGGCGGTGTCGAGAGGCCGATGTTGCCGAAGGCGTGCCTCGGGGTGGCGCTCGACTGGCCGTGCTCCGGCGCGACGAGCGGGGTGAGGACGGTCAGGACGGCGGACGACTCCTCGGCGACCGTTTCGTGGTTGTCGCACAGGATTCGCCATGCTTCGGCGAGGGTCGTCCGCCAGTGGGCGAGTTCGGACGGGACGAGGCGCTGCGGGAGCGCGTCGCCGCCGGGCATCCGGTCGGGGTCGTGGTCGTCGAGGAGGAGCCCGGCGGTGCGGAGGCGGCGGACGGCCTTCCAGCCGGGGCCGTCCTCGTGCGGGTCGGACGGGACGGCGACGTCGGCGATGCGGTCGCAGGGGGCGACGACGGTGCGGGCGGTGGACGTGCGGACGGGCGCGCGGCCGAGGGACGGGAGGACGATCGCGCCGTCGCGGGACGGGACGTCGATCGTGCACGGGTGGTGCGCGCGGATCGCCGCGGCCGCCGCGAGGGCGGACAGTTCGGACGGGTTCGCCCGTCCGCGTTCGCGGCCGGTGAGGACGAGGAGGGTGCGGCGGGCCCATTCGCCGACCGTGGGGTAGCGAAGGACGGTCTCGACGGCGTCCGGGTCGGTCTCCTGGATGCGGGCGAGCAGGTCGTAGGCGTAGGCCGTTTCGCGGGGGGCGGCGTCGCGGACGCCGCGCAGGAGGAGGAGCCGCTTGCTGTACTGGGCCCTGCGGAGCAGGTCGCGGCCTCGGTGCCGCCGCCGCCGGAGGCGAGGGCCAGGAAGATCTTCTCCGGGATTTCGTGGCGGTTCACGTGCTCCTCCGTTTGATGTCGTCCACGTCGCGGGCGACGACGTCCCGGATGTGGGTGATGAGGCGGAAGAGGTCGCGGCAGTAGACGGAGGGGTTCGCGAAGCCGGTGCCGGAGCGGTAGCGGTGCGCGTAGAGGCCGCCGCCGCAGACGCGGTGGACGGGGCAGGCGCGGCACTCGGCGGACAGGGCGCGGCGGCCGATCTGGCGGGCGGCGATCGCGGGGAGCATGAGGGCGGCGTCGAACGGGTCGCGGCGTACGTGCAGGGACGTGCGGGCGGCGCCGTCGTACGCGGACTTCAGCGTGTCGACCTGCTCGATGCTGCCGTCGGTCTCGACGACGGCGACCGCGACGGGGGAGACGCCGATGGACTCGCTGTGCGAGGGGCGGCCGAGGAGCAGCCGGATGACCTCGGAGAACAGCCGGATGCGGGTTTCCCGGACGGGCGCGTGGTACCAGCGGTCGAAGACGGCGATGAGCCAGTCGGCGTACGGGGTGCCGTCGGCGGGCAGGCCGGGCGGCGGTTCCTCCCAGTTGCCGTGGGGGAGCAGGAAGTCCATGGCCGGGGGGCCGTGGGCGAGCAGGGCCTCGTAGGTGGTCACGGGGTCGTTGTCGAGGTCGATGGTGCAGAGCAGGCCGCTGAACAGCCGGCGGTGCGCGGAGGTGAGCCGTTGGAGGCCGAGGGTGACGGCCTGGTGACTGCCGTCGCCGTTCTTGCGGAGCCGGTGCCGGTCGTGGCTCTTCTCGTCGCCGTCCAGGCTGACGCTGACGTATACGTCGTGCTCGTCGAACAGTTCCAGGAAGGACGAATTGAGCAGGACGCCATTCGTCTGCACATGGAAACCGGCGGAAATGTCGGGACCGGCCGCCGAATTGATCGCGTGCACCGCATAGCGGAGGTGTTCCAGGCCGGCCAGCAACGGTTCGCCGCCGTGCAGGATCACCTCGACGCGGGGCAGCCCGGCGTCCCGGGCGTGCTCGGCGATCCGGGCGGCGACCTGGTCGATCGTGGTGCGGGACATGCGCCGCGGCTGGCGCCGCCAGCCCTGGTCCGCCATCTCGTACATGTAGCAGTAATCGCACGCCAGGTTGCACCTGCTGTGCATCTTCAGCACGAATTGCCGGAACGGTGTGGGGCGCCAGCCCTCTTCCAGGAGAGTCTGGACGTTCAACGCGGCGGGCCATTCGGTTTCCGGTGTCCCGCCCATCGTCACGCTGATCAACTCCCGAAACGAGAAAGCCGCTGCGCGTTACGATAACCCCTCTATACGGGCGCGTGCACGCGTGGAATTCTCACCCCAGGGTGCGTTCCGCCTGATTCCAGAAATCGATGAGGGCGCTCGCCGTGGTTTCGGGGGCCTCGACGGCGGGTGAGTGCGCGGCGGAGGGGATCACGACCCGGTCCGCGTCGAGGCGTTCCGCCATCGCCGCCTGGGTCTCGGGCGGCCAGGCGTCGTCGTCCTCGCCGTACAGGACGAGCGTGCGCAGCCCGGTGTCCGCGCAGTGTTTGGCCAGCTCGTCGGTGCGGTCGGGGGCGGTGAGCAGTTGGCCGGCCATCCCGATGAGGCTCGCCTCGGACGTCCCGAGCATGCGCCGCTTCAGGAAGTCGACGATGTCGAGGGGGACGCCCCGGGCGGTCAGTTCGGGTTCCATGCTGATTTCCCAGATCGCCTGCATTCCCATTTCCGGGAGGGCGTCGCGGAGGGCGGCGGCGCGGGTACCGGTCGGGCCGGAAATGGCGGCGGGGCCGGACCCCATCAGCGTGTACGAGGCGGGCCGGATCAGGTCGTCCAGGACGGACTCGCGGGTGACGAGCCCGCCGAACGAGTGCCCCACGAGGTGGACGGGGTCGGTGCCGAGGACGTCCAGCAGTGCGGTGACGTCCTCGCCGAGGGACGGGCAGTCGTACTCGGACGGGTCGCCCGGCCCGTCGCTCTCGTACTGGCCGCGCATGTCGATCGCGACGACGCGGCGGCCGGACGCGGCCAGCGGCTGCAGGACGGCGAGGAAATCCTCTTTGCTGCCGGTGAAACCGGGCACCAGCAGCGCGGGACAGCGCTCGGACACCCCCGAACCCGGAAGGGCCTCCAGGGCGGCGAAGGGACCGCGGGAGGTCTCGATCGTCACGCGGCTCACGCCGGTGGGCAATGTCAGGAACCGGGGCGTACTCACAGGGGACCACCATACTAAAACGGACCCGCACCGCGGCCGCCGCGACGGCCGCGCCCTGGTAACGTCCACAGCGTGCAACCCAAGCCGGCCGTGTCCGCGCATCGGCGGGACGAGGCGGGGCTGGACGGCCTCCGGGAGGCGGCCGAGTCCGGCGCCGAGTACGTGGAGATCGACATCCGCAGGACGGGCGACGGGCGGCTGGTCGTCCACCACGACGCCACGGTGGGCGGGCTGCCGCTGAACCGGCTGACCTACGAGCGCGTGCAGGAGCTGTCGCCGCGTCCCGTCCCCCTGGTCGAGGACGCCATGGAGATCATCGCCGGGAAGGCGCGCGGGCATCTGGACCTCAAGGAGCGCGGCTGCGAGCACGAGACGGTCGCGCTGGCGCTGGAGGCGTTCGGCCCGCAGTTCGTCGTGACCACCGGCGAGGTGCCGTCGCTGATCGAGATCAAGACGCGGTTCCCGCAGGCCGTGACGGCGCTGTCGGCGGGCCGCAACCTGTGGGAGCGGGGCGCCGCGGCGAACAACTTCGCGCCGCTGCCGCTGATCCGCCGCGCGGGCGCCGACATGGTGGCGCTCAACCACCGGCTGGCGAGGGTCGGAGTGCTGCGGCAGTGCGCGCGCGCCGGGTTCCCGGCCATGATCTGGACGGTGAACGCCGAGCCGGTGATGCGCCGGTTCCTGGGCGACCCGCGGGTGGCCGTCCTGGTGACCGACCACCCCGCGAAGGCCCTCGCGCTGCGGGACGGCTGAACGATTCGGCGCGTCCGGACGGACATCACGAAGACCGCGAGGCAGGGCAGGTGCCTCGCGGTCGCCGATTCGGCGGGGCCGGGCGGCTCGTGTCGGGGAGCGCCGCCCCGGTCCCGTTCTCGCCCATCGCCCGAATCCGCCGCGGCCGCGGCGGCGCGGGCGGCGGGTCAGGCGGTCTGCGACTCGGTCGTCTCACCCGTCGGCTTGCCCGCGCGGGTGCGGCGCCGGGACCGGCTCCGCTTGCGCTCGGTGGCGACGGCGTCGACGACGTTGTCGTTCTTCGGTGCGGCCTGCTCGACCGGCTGGCCGCCACGGGTGCGGGTCCGGTTGCGCTTGCGGCGCGGCGGCCGCGGCCGTTCGCGCTCCCGCTCGTCGTGCCCGCGGCTGCGCGTCTTGCCGGTCTCGCCGATGTCCTCGAGCTCCTCGGCGTCCAGCCCGGCCCGGTCACCGCGCTTCTCCTTCGGCAGCCGCCCCTTGGTGCCCGCGGGGATGCCGAGCGCCTCGAAGAAGTGCGGCGAGGTCGAGTAGGTCTCCTCCGGCGCCGCGAACGGCAGGTCGAGCTGACCGTTGATCAGCTTCCACCGGGTGAGGTCGGACCAGTCGACGAGCGTGACGGCGACGCCCTCCTTGCCCGCGCGGCCGGTGCGGCCGATGCGGTGCACGTAGGTGTCGGCGCTGTCGGGGCACTCGAAGTTGACGACGTGCGTGACGTCGTCGACGTCGAGGCCGCGCGCCGCCACGTCCGTGGCCACCAGCACACCGATCTTGCCGTTGCGGAACGCGCGCAGGGCGCGCTCGCGCTGGCTCTGCCCGAGGTCGCCGTGCACGGCGGCGGCGTCGAACCCGCGCTGGGCGAGATCGGACGCGACGCGGTCGCACGCGCGCTTCGTCTGGCAGAACACCATCGTCAGCCCGCGGCCCTCGGCCTGCAGCAGCCGCGCCAGCATCTCCGGCTTGTCCATCTGGTGGGCCTGGAAGACGTGCTGGGCGACCTGCGGCGTCGCCTCCGACTCGGTGTGCGCCTCGGCGCGCACGTTCGTCGGGCGGGTCAGGTAGCTGCGCGACAGCGAGACGATCTCGCCCGGCATGGTGGCCGAGAACAGCATCGTCTGCCGGCGTCCGGGACCTTCTTGATGATCCGCTCGATGTCGGGCAGGAACCCGAGGTCGAGCATGCGGTCGGCCTCGTCCAGGACGAGCACGCCGACCTGCGACAGGTCGAGGTGCTTCTGCTTGACGAGGTCGAGGAGCCGGCCGGGGGTGCCGACGACGACGTCCACGCCCTCGCGCAGCGCCGAGATCTGCGGCTCGTACGCGCGGCCGCCGTACACCGACAGCACGCGGGTGCCGAGCTTGCCGCCGGCGACCAGCAGGTCGTCGGTGACCTGCAGGGCCAGCTCGCGGGTCGGGGCGACGATCAGCGCCTGCGGCTTGCGGCCGCCGTGCTCGATGCGCTGCAGGACGGCGATGCCGAACGCGAGCGTCTTGCCGGTGCCCGTACGGGCCTGGCCGATGATGTCGTGCCCGCCCAGCGCGATCGGCAGGGCGAGCTCCTGGATCGGGAACGCGTCTACGATGCCCTCGGTTTCGAGGGCGTCTGCTATCTCGGGTACGACCCCGAGTTCACGAAAGGTAGTCAGGGCTTTCAGCCTCCAATATGCGGGGTCCTCGCTCCCCGGTGCGGCGCGGCTCGGCACCCGGGTCGGCCGGCTGCCGACGGGCGGGACGGTCGCGGGCCCTGTCATCCGAAGACAGGACGGGCCTCGGGCGGACCGCACCGTCCGGGCGTGTCCGCCGGTCGCTTCCTGTGGCCGCGCGCTCGCGCGGGAGGGACCAGCCGTCAATCAAATTACTCGGCGACCGCAGTCAGGGGTCGAAAGCAGTCACTCGCTGTGGCTGCGTGCGGTCACACTCCGCGACGCAGTGTACCGACCGTAGGTTGCATACACCAATAGCCGATCACAACACCCAACATCGGGGATGCCGGAGGTATTCCCGGCCCCCGCCGGACGGTACGGCGGGCCTGCGCGTCGTCCTGCCCAAACCTGCGTCCGGGCGGCCACTTCCGGACACGCGGCACGCCTGTCCGAGGGGTATCTGCCCGATCAGGGTGAAGACATGCCGAAGGCGGGGAAGTGGCGTGTCGACGGGTTCACCGAGGTCCGGGAGCTGGGCGCGGGCGCGCAGGGACGGGTCGTCCTGGCCCGGCACGCGACCGCCGGAACCCCCGTGGCGATCAAGTACCTGAACCTGCGGGACGGCGACGAACCCGCCCTCGGCCGGTTACGCGACGAGGCCGTGATGCTCGGCCGGGTGCGCGACCCGCACGTCGTCCGGCTCTACCGGTTCGCGGTCGGGCCGGGGGCCGCCGCGCTGGTGATGGAGGCGGTCGACGGCGTCCCGCTGAAACGCGTCCTGGCCGAGCACGGCGCCCTCGGACCCGAGGCGGCCCTGCTCGTCCTGAAGGGGTCGCTGCTGGGGCTCGCGGCGGCGCACGAGGCCGGGGTCGTGCACCGCGACTACAAGCCCGCGAACGTCGTCGTCCGCGCGGACGGGCTCAGCAAACTGATCGACTTCGGCGTGGCGACGTTCGCCGGGGAACGCACCGGCGCGGGCACCCCCGCCTACATGGCGCCGGAGCAGTGGGAGCGGCGGCCCGCCTCCGCGGCCACGGACGTGTACGCCGCGACCTGCGTGTTCGTCGAGTGCGTCACCGGACGCCGTGCGTTCGGCGGCGCGGACGCGGTCGGCCTCGCGGGCCTGCACCTGCGCGGGCCGATTCCGCTCGACGACGTCCCGGAGGCGCTGGCGGACCTGGTGACGCGGGGGATGGCCAAGTCCCCGGACGACCGGCCGCACTCGGCCGCCGCGTTCGTCGAGGAGTTGGAACTGGCGGCGTCGGCCGCGTACGGCCCGGAGTGGGAGCGGCGCGGGCTGCGCGCCCTGGCGGGCGCCGCGGTGGCCCTCGCCGCGCTGTTCCCGCTGGTGGCGGCAGGCCTGACCACCGGTGGTGCCGCCGGAGCGGCCGGGACGGCCGGGGCCGGGACCGCCGGACG
>NZ_MKJY01000025.1 GCF_001942465.1 Actinomadura sp. CNU-125 | reverse complement strand
CGGCCGCTTTCCCCGATGGGGTGGACGGGCGGGAGGTAGACGACGTCGAAGCCCATCTCGGCGATCGCGGGGAGCCGTTCCATCGCGGTGCGGAGGGTGCCGGACATGGGCGGGCGGCGTCCCATCGGGTCGAAGGTCGCGCCTTCGGAGCGGGGGAAGAACTCGTACCACGCCCCGTACAGCGCGCGTTCGCGGTGCACGACCAGCGGAAACCACTCGCCCTCCGTCACGAGGTCGCGCAGCGGGTGCCGCTCCAGGATCTCGTGGACGTCCGGGTCGGCCGCCGCGTCCATCCGGGCGCGGACGGGGACCGTCTCGTCGGCGAGGCGCTTCGCCAGCCGGACCAGGGCGGGCCGGTCCTTGCCCGGGACGGCGTCGGCCGCGCGTTCGAACAGCCGCGCGCCCTCGGCGAACATCAGCTCGACGTCCTGACCGGCGGGGATCTTGATCTGCGCGTCGTGCCACCAGTGCGCGATCGGGTCGCCCCATGCCTCCACCCGGAACGACCAGAGGCCCATTCGGGTCGGCGTCACCAGGGTCGCGAAGCGGTCGGTGCCGGGCACGGTCTCGTGCATCCGCGCGGGGGCGCACTCCTCGCCGTCCGGGGTCCGCAGGACGACCGCCGCGCCGAGCATCTCGTGCCCCTCGCGGAACACCGTCGCCGACACCTCGACGGTCTCGCCCACGACGGCCTTGGCGGGCCATCGGCCGCAGCCCGCCACCGGGGCCGCGTCCAGGATCGGTATGCGCCCGAGCCCCGGCGAACCGAGCCCCGAAAGACCGGTCATACGGGACGATCCGGACTCGACGTGCATGTGGCACCCCCTACCCGTGCGAGGTCTTCGAAACGTCCATGCCCGCGAGTGGAGACTTACCGCCTCGTAGCATCCGATAACTTTGCGTGACGCGCCGACTGCTCGGTGTCGCCGTAAAGAACGGGCCGATCTGTAAGGGGAAGCTCTCCCGGGGGTGGTCGCGCCATGGCCGGGCGACCGCATAGCGTGACGTTGTTTGACGTTCCCTCTCGCGGCGGTGGGGGATTCCGGTCACCGAACCAGCGATACCGAGACATATGGTAATCGCTTCGCTACTCTGGGTCATGATCGCACGTCGTCGCAGCCCCGGAAGAGCCAGAACGGAGCCAATCGGTGAAGAACGATGCGTACCGGGGGTGTTCCGGCTCCGCCGGGGCACTCTCGCGCGGAGTCCGGATCCCTCCCCGGCCTGACGGCCGGTGCACCTTCTGGAGGCCGTGTTGAAGGCGATACGACGATTCACCGTCCGCACCGTCCTGCCCGAGCCGCTCACGCAGCTCGAAGAACTGGTCCTCAACCTGCGCTGGTCCTGGCACCACGAGACCCTCGACCTGTTCCGGGCCGTGGACCCCGCGCTGTGGAAGACCGTCGACCACGACCCCGTCCGGCTGCTCGGCGAGGTGTCGGCGGAGCGGCTGGACCGGCTCGCCGAGGACCGCCGGTTCCTGCGCCGCCTCCGGGACGCCACCGAGGAGCTCCGCGAGTACCTGACGGCGCCCCGCTGGTACCAGTCGCGGCCCGGCGTGCCGTCGTCCATCGCCTACTTCTCGCCGGAGTACGGCATCACCGCCGCGCTGCCGCAGTACTCGGGCGGGCTCGGCATCCTGGCGGGCGACCACCTGAAGACCGCCAGCGACCTCGGCGTCCCGATCATCGCGGTGGGGCTGCTGTACCGGCACGGGTACTTCTCGCAGTCGCTGTCGCCGGACGGCTGGCAGCTGGAGCGCTACCCCCCGATCGACCCCAACGGACTGCCGCTGACGCTGCTGCGCGAGAAGGACGGGACGCCGGTGCGGGTCCGCATCGGGCTGCCCAAGGGCGGTCCCCTGCACGCGCAGGTGTGGCTCGCGCGCGTCGGCCGCGTCCCGCAGCTCCTGCTGGACTCCGACGTCGAGGACAACGAGCCGTCCGCCCGCGACGTCACCGACCGGCTCTACGGGGGCGGCGGCGACCACCGGCTGCTGCAGGAGATGCTGCTCGGCATCGGCGGCGTCCGGGCCATCCGCGCGTACTGCCGCATCAGCGGGCACCCGGCCCCCGAGGTGTTCCACACCAACGAGGGCCACGCCGGGTTCCTCGGCCTCGAACGCATCCGGGAGCTGGTCGCCGGGCACGGCCTCGGCTTCGACGAGGCCCTCGAAGCCGCCCGCGCCGGGACGGTGTTCACCACGCACACGCCCGTCCCCGCGGGCATCGACCGGTTCCCGCGCGAGCTGGTCGGCCGCTACTTCGGCGGGACGAACGAGGAACCCGAAGCGCCCGTCGACCGGATCCTCGCGCTCGGCGCCGAGGACTACCCGGGCGGCGACCGGACCGTGTTCAACATGGCCGTCATGGGCATGCGCCTCGCGCAGCGCGTCAACGGCGTCAGCGAGCTGCACGGCCGGGTCAGCCGGGAGATGTTCGGCGGGCTGTGGGGCGGTTTCGACACCGCCGAGGTGCCGATCGGGTCGATCACCAACGGCGTCCACGCCGGAACCTGGGTGGCGCGGGAGATCCAGGAGCTCGCCGCCCGCGAGATCCCGTCGCTGGTGGAGACGGGCAGCGGCTGGGAGGAGATCCCGTCGCGGCCCGGCACCGAACTGTGGCGGGTGCGCGGCGTGCTGCGGCGCCGCCTGGTCGTGGACGCGCGGCGGCGGCTCCGCGAGTCGTGGCGGCAGCGCGGGGCGAGCGAGGCCGAGACGTCCTGGATCGACGACGCGCTCGACCCCGACGTCCTGACGATCGGGTTCGCGCGGCGCGTCCCGTCCTACAAGCGGCTCACGCTGATGATGCGCGACCCGGCGCGGCTCCGCCGCATCCTGCTGGACCCGGAACGGCCCGTGCAGATCGTCATCGCGGGGAAGGCGCACCCCGCCGACGAGGGCGGCAAGCGGCTCATCCAGGAGATCGTGCGGTTCACCGACGCGAGGACGTCCGGCACCGCATCGTGTTCCTGCCCGACTACGACATGGACCTCGGACGGCTCCTCGTGCAGGGCTGCGACGTGTGGATGAACAACCCGCTGCGCCCGCTGGAGGCGTGCGGCACGTCCGGGATGAAGGCCGCGCTGAACGGCGCGCTGAACCTGTCGGTCCGGGACGGCTGGTGGGACGAGTGGTACGACGGGCAGAACGGCTGGTCGATCCCGTCCGCCGACGGCCTCGCCGGCCCCGACCGGCGCGACGAGCTGGAGGCCGCCGCGCTGTACGAGCTGATCGAGGACCACGTCGCCGTCACGTTCTACGACCGCGACTCCGCCGGGCTGCCGCGCCGCTGGCTGGAGATGGTCAAGCACACCATCGCCGCCCTCGGCCCGAAGGTCCTCGCGACCCGGATGGTCCGCGACTACGTCGAGCGGTACTACACCCCGGCCGCCGGGTCGGCCCGCGCGATGGCCGCCGACGGGTACGCGGGCGCCCGCGAGCTGGCCGGGTGGAAGCGGCGGGTCGCGCAGGCGTGGCCGGGCGTCGCCGTCGAGCACGTCGACGGCGGCGGGGACGACGACAGCCCGCACGTCGGCGCGCGGCTGCCGGTCCGGGTGGTCGTCGACCTCGGCGGGCTCGACCCCGGCGACGTCGCCGTCGAGGTCGCCTACGGCCGCGTCGACGCGTCCGACACGCTCGTCGACCCGTCCTACCTGGAGCTGGGCGGCGCGGAGAAGGCCGACGGCGGGCGGCTGCGGTACGCGGGGGAGATCCCGCTCGGCCGCAGCGGCGCGTTCGGCTACAGCGTCCGGGTCGTCCCGAGCCATCCGCGGCTGTCCGCGCGGGCCGAACCGGGCCTGGTCGCGCTGCCGCCCGCACCGCACGGCATGACGAACGGCGACCTGCGTTAGCCGTCGTCGCCGCCGTCGTCGAGGTCGTCCTCGTCGTCGGGGGGCGGGTCGGACTGCCGCCACCCGGCGACGAGGACGGGCAGCGTCATGTGCGTGGTGAACAGCGCCACCACCCCGGTGACCACCGCCGCGATCGGGACGAACGTGGTCCGGTCCCCCTCGACGGACAGCACCGTGACGACGAGGACGACCAGCACCAGCAGCATCGTCCGGTGCGCGATCGTGTAGGCGCGGAGGCGGTCGGCCACCTGGCGCTCGTCCAGCTCGTTCTCCGCGAGCGAGGTCATCCCGCGGGTGGCGGAGTTCAGCGCGGCGGTCACCGGAACCGTGATGACGACATAGGCCATGAACAGCCCGATCGTCCACCACATCGCGGTGTCGCTGGGCGCGAGGTGCCACGACACGACCGTCCCGGCCCACGGCATCGCCGCCGCCACGGCGCCCGCGCCGACGGTGACGCGGCGGCGCGACCGGGTGGAGTGCCAGGAATGCAGGGTGCCGCGTTCCATTCCCTCCTTCTGCGCCTTGTGCCAGCGCCGCCGAAACTCGTGCACTCCCGCCCCCTTCAACCGGTGCTCCCCAGCCGCGGGAACGGTGCCAGCGAGAACACGACCTCGACCGGCACCTCGAAGAACGTCGCGATCCGCAAGGCGAGGTGCAGGCTCGGACTGTACTCGCCGCGCTCCAGATAGCCGATCGTCTGGTAGTGGACGCCCAGTGCCGTCGCCAGCTCGCGGCGCGACACGCCGCGTTCGGCTCGCAGCACCGCGATCCGGTTGTAGACGGTCTCCTTGTCCCCTGGCACCGGCCCAGTCTCCCGCAGTCCGCACTCAGAACGCGCCTTGGGCGGCGCGCCGCTCCTGGGCCCGCGCGAGCCGCGTCCCCGACTCGCGGCGCGCCGCCCGCCGCAGCAGGACGGGCGCGAGCAGCAGCCCGAGCAGCGACCACGCGCCCAGCACCGCCGCCGCCTCCGCGAGCCGCCAGCTCCCGCCGATCTCCGCGGCCAGCATCGCGTCCGGCAGGAACACCGACCGCAGCCCGAGCCCCTGCCAGTACAGCGGGAACGCCTGCGCGACCCACTGGACGGGCCCGGGCATCGCCGTCACCGGGAACATCACCCCCGACACGAGCATCAGGCCCATCATCGGCAGCGACAGGATCCCCGCCGCGTTGCGCGATCCCGGCAGCAGCGCGCCGAGCGCCGCGCCCAGCGGGACGACCGACAGCGTGCCGAGGACGAGGACCCACGCCAGCGTCAGCCAGTCCCCGGCGGCCGTCGGCAGGTCGAGCCCGCCGAACGCCGCGCCCGCGACGAGCATCAGCGCCACGTACGTCCCGATCTGCGCAAGGACGTACACCGCGCGCCCGATCAGGTACGCGGGGACGCCGTTCGGCACCGTCCGCATCCGCAGCAGCGTGCCCTCCTCCCGGTCCGCCGCGATCGACATCGGCAGGCTCAGCAGCCCCGCCGTGTAGACCGAGAAGGCGATGAACCCGGCCGTCATCAGCACGGCCTGCGACGCGCCCGCCGCGCCCTCCACGTCGTGCCCGCCCTGCCACAGGACGAGCGCCGCGTAGACGCCGACCGTCCCGATCAGCGAGCTGACGAACTCCTGCCGGTTGCGCAGGAACTGCATGTACTCGGCCCCGCCCCGGCGGAGCCCGATCATCGTCACCCTGGTGTTCACGCGGCCCTCCCGCGGTCGAAGCGCTCCCGTTCGCCCCCGGCGACCAGGCCGAGGTAGGTGTCCTCCAGCGACGCCCGCCGGACCTCCAGGCCCGGCACCGGCCCGCCGAACCTGCGGTGCAGCTCGAACGCCAGCCCGGACGGGTCGGACGTGCGCTCCCCGCGGGGCTCGCCGCCCTCCAGCCAGCGCACCTCCGACGACGCCCGCGCGGTCGAGGCCAGGCTCGTCGGCGTCCCGCACGCCATGAGCTCCCCGCCGACCAGGATCGCGATCCGGTCGGCGAGCCGCTCGGCCTCCGCCAGGTCGTGCGTGGTCAGCAGCACCGACATCCCCTCGTCCCGCGCCAGCCGCTCGACCAGCTCGTGGAACTCGCGGCGCGCCCGCGGGTCGAACCCGGTCGTCGGCTCGTCCAGGAACAGCAGCTCGGGCCGTCCGACGATGCCGAGCGCGACGTCCAGCCGGCGCCGCTGCCCGCCCGACAGCCGCGACACCGGCTGCCTGGCCTGCCCGGTGAGGCCCATGACCGCCAGCAGCTCGTCGGGGTCGCGCGGACGCTCGTACAGCGACGCGACGTGCGCGAGGAGCTGCCGGGCGCCCCAGCGCGGATGGTCCCGCCAGTTCTGCAGGACGATCCCGAGCCGCGCTCGCCACGCGTTCCCGCCCTTGCCCGGGTCCTCGCCGAGCACCCGCACGTCGCCGGACGAGCGCGGCCGGAACCCTTCGAGGATCTCGATGGTCGTCGTCTTGCCCGCCCCGTTCGGCCCGAGCAGCGCCACGACCTCGCCCGCCGCGACGTCCAGATCGACCCCGCGCAGCACCTCCGCGCGCCCGTACCGCATCCGCAGATCGCGGGCCCGCACCACCGGCTCGTCCATCCGCCTCTCCTCCGTATCGGGACTCTGACTGCTTGCCGTACCTCTACGGTGGAAGATAGCAGATGTACTACATCTCATCGCAGTCGTGTGAAGAGGAGAGGGTCCGGGCGGTGCGTCAGCGGGTCAGGCCGTGGCGGAGGGCGAAGATCACGGCGGCGGCGCGGTCGCGCAGGTCGAGCTTGGTGAAGACGCGGCCGACGTGCGTCTTGACGGTGCCCTCGGCGATGTTCAGGCGGAGCGCGATCTCGGGATTGGTGGCGCCCTCGCCGATGAGGGCGAGCACCTCGCGCTCGCGGGGCGACAGGCCGGCGAGCGCGCGCGGCGGCGCCGCAGGCCCGAGGCGGGTCCGGTAGACGCCGAAGACGTGCGGCGCCACGGCCGGATCGAGCCATCCCTTCCCGGCCGCGACCGCCCGGACGGCCTGCACGATCTCCTCGCACGGGGCGTCCTTGAGCACGAACCCGGCGGCGCCCGCCGCCAGCGCCGCGGCGACGACCTCCGGATCGTCGAACATCGTGAGCATCAGCACGGGCGGCGCGCCGGGGGACGCGCGCAGCAGCCGCGTCGCCTCGGCGCCGTCCATGCGCCGCATCCGGACGTCCATCAGCACGACGCCCGGACGCGTGCGGGCGACCGCGCGGGCCACCTCGTCGCCGTCGGAGCACTCGCCGACGATCCCCAGACCCGGTTCGCCCTCGAAGATCCGGGCGAGCCCGGCGCGGACGAGCTGCTGATCGTCCACCAGCAGCAGGCCGGTCACCAGTCGCCGCCCAGCGGGATCACGGCCTCGACCAGCCAGCCGCCGCCGTCCGGCCCGGCGCGCAGGGTGCCGCCCAGCGCCGTGACGCGCTCCCGCATCCCGACGAGCCCGACGCCCGCCGCCGCGCCGGGCCGCCGCGCCCGCCGCCGTCGGCGACCGTCACGCGCGCGTCCCGTCCCCCGACGTCGACCGACACCGCGACCGCCGCCCCGTCCGCGTGCCGCGCCGCGTTCGCCAGCCCCTCCTGCGCGACGCGGAAAACGACCAGCCCGACCGCCGGGTCGACGGACGCCAGATCGCCGTCGTGGCGAGCCGCACCGCGAGCCCGTCCGCGCGGAACCGGTCGACCAGCGCGGGGACGTCCTCGGCGGCGGGCGGCGGCGGGTCGATCGGCCCCGGCGTCCACGCGGGATCGCGCAGCAGCACCAGGCCCTGGTGGACGTCGCGCACCCCGCGCCGCCCCGCCCGCTCCGCCTCCTCCAGCGCGCCGATCGCCGCGGCGGCGTCCCCGCGCGCCGCGGCGCGCCGGGCCGCGCCGATGTTGAGCAGCACGACCCCGAGCCCGTGCCCGACCAGATCGTGCACCTCCCGCGCGATCTTGCGGCGCTCCTCCGCGACGGCCTCCCGGTCCAGCCGCAGCCGCGCCTCGTACAGCGCCGTGTGCAGGCGGAACGCCAGGCCGAGCAGCAGGAACCCGACGCCCCACACGAGCCACGCCGGCCACAGCGGCAGCCCCCCGGCCAGCAGCCCGCGCGCGGGGGCGAGCGCCAGCACGGCCGGGACGCACCACGCGAGGTCCCGCGTCCGCGCGAGGATCGCCAGGTAAGCCCAGACGGGCGCGGCCCCCACCGCGAGCGCCCCGTCCGCGAACGTCCCCGCGGCGAACGGGAACGGCCGGAACCCGGGCGAACCCTGCGCGGACGGCGCGAGCACGAGCGCCCCCAGCAGGACGAGCGCCGCCCACGGCACCCGTCCGGACGGGACGCGCCACGGCCGCACCGCCTGGACCGTCCAGACCGCGACGTACCCGCCGACGAGCACCGTCCGCGCACCGGGGGCCGGTGCCAGGGCCAGCGCGAGGGCCGCCCACGCGGCGCCGACGAACGCGAAGAACCGCAGCACCGGCCAGGGAGGCGGATTTCGGAGGAACACGCTCTGGATCCGGTGCATGCGCCGATCCTAGGAATCACCGGACGCCCCGGACGTCCGACCGTGGTCGTATCCGGCGACGACCACGGTCGTAGCCGGTCCGGCGACCCCGGGGGGACGCGCCGTCCGGCACCCGGCCGCGACGCTGGTGGCCATGAAGTTCCGATCGCTTCCCCGGCTGGCGCGGCTGTCGGCCGTCCCGCTCGGCCTCACCCGCCGGGCCGTCCAGGCGGGCGGCCTGGCCGCACTCGGCCGCCTCACCGACGAGACCGCCCTCGACCTGCACGAACGCACCGCCGACCGGCTCGTCGAGGTGCTCGGCGGGCTGCGCGGCGGCGCACTGAAATTCGGCCAGGTGCTGTCGGTGTACGAGGGCGTGCTGCCGCCCGCGGTCGCGGACGTCTACGGGCGCAGGCTCGCCGAACTGCAGGAGTCCGCCCGCCCGGACGACGGCCGCACCGCCGAACGCGTCCTCGCCGAAGACCTCGGGCCGGACTGGCGGACGCTGTTCGCGTCGTTCGACCCCGACGCCGCGGCCGCCGCCTCCCTCGGCCAGGTGCACCGGGCCCGCTGGCGGGACGGCCGGGACGTCGCCGTCAAGGTGCAGTACCCGGGGATCGGCGACGACCTGCTCGGCGACCGCGACGCGCTCGTCCCGGCCATGCGCGCCTGCACCGGCCTGCTCGCCCCCCGGCTCGACGGCCGGGCGCTCGCGGCCGAGCTCATGGACCGGGTCGCCGAGGAACTCGACTACGCCCGCGAGGCCGAGGCGCAGGAGGCGTTCCACGCCGCGTACCGCGACGACGCCGACATCCGCGTCCCCCGGGTCGTGCACCAGCGCGGCCGGGTGCTGGTCACCGAATGGATCGGCGGGACGCCGCTCGCCCGCGTCGCCGGATCCGGCGACCGCGCGACGCGCGACCGCGCCGGACTCCTGCTGACCCGCCTGCTGTTCTCCGGCGTCCCGCGCTGCGGCATGATGCACGGCGACCCGCACCCCGGCAACTTCCGGCTCCTCGACGACGGCCGCCTCGGCGTCCTCGACTTCGGCGCCGTCTACCGGCACGCCCCCGGGACCGCGACACCGCTGGAACGGTGGATGAACGTCCACCTGGCCGCGTTCGACGAGGACGCCGACCTGTGCGCGGCCCTGCGCGACGCGGGCTTCCTGCCCCCGGGCGTCCGCGCCGACCCCGGACGGCTGCGCGAGCTGTTCCTGCGCTCCGGCGAACCCGCGGTCACCGAAACGTTCCGGTTCGACGCCGCCTACCTGCGGGACACGCTCGGCGGCGTCACCGCCTCGCTACCGGTCGGGCTCGCACTGGCGTTCCCGCCCGGCGCCGTCAACGCCCAGCGCGCGCTGCGTGTCGGCATCGGCGTCCTGTGCCGCCTGGAGGCCGAGGTCCCCTTCCGAGCCGAAGCACTCCGCTGGCTGACCCCGGAAGGCGGAGAACACGCGCACGGCCCCGCCGAACACACCTGAAGGCCGCCCTGTTCCGGGCAGGGCGCCTCGCCGGTCGGGGCGGGGGAGTGCGGGGGCGGCCCCGCCGGGGCACGATGAAGCGCATGAAGGTCTTCGTATCGGTCGACATGGAGGGCGTCTCCGGGCTCACCGACCCCGAGGAGATGCGCGCGGGCGGACGCGGCTACGAGCGCGGCTGCGAACTGATGACCGGCGACGCCAACGCCGCGATCCGCGCCGCGTTCGACGCCGGGGCCGACCGGGTCGTCGTCACCGACTCGCACGGCGGCGGCCGCAACCTGCGCGCCGACCTCATCGACGAGCGGTGCACGCTCGTCCGGGGACCGTACAAGCCGATGCGCATGGGCGAGGGCCTCGACTCCACCTTCGACGTCGCGCTGTACGTCGGGTACCACGCGCGGGCGGGCGCGGAACGCGGCGTCCTCAACCACACGTGGATGGGCCGGGAGATCCAGAACCTCTACGTCAACGGGGAGATCGCGGGGGAGATCCGGTTGATGGCGGGGTACGCGGGGTCGCTCGGCGTCCCGGTCGGGCTCGTCGCCGGGGACGAGGCCGCGTGCGCCGAGGCGCGCGACGTCCTCGGCGGCGTCCCGACCGTCGCCGTCAAGCGGGGCCTCGACCGGTACGCCGCCGAGCTGATCCCACCGGCGCGCGCGCAGGAGCGCATCTACGAGACCGCGCTGCGGTCGCTGCGCGAGGAGCGGTGGCCGCAGCTCACCATGTCCGCGCCCTACACCCTCGCCGTCGAGTGGAACGCGACGGCGATCGCGCAGTCGTGCGCGGTCATCCCGGGCGTCCGGCTCACCGGCCCGCGCACCACCGAGCTGACGACCGACGAGTACGCCGACGTCGTCGGCCTCCTCGGCGTCTGCGCGACGATCGCGGGCGAGGTCGGCTGCACCGGCCGCAACTACGGTTGACCGGCGTCCGAGGCGTCCGGAAGCGGATACGCCGCCCGCCCCGTGGGCGGCGGGCCGCCTCACTCCTCCCCGGCGAGGGCCTCGTACGCGGGGGCGAGGACGTCCGGCAGCGGACGGCGCCGGATCTTCACCGGCGGCGGCGTCGCGACCCGCAGGACGAAACCGGGCGGGACGGGCGGTGCCGTGCGGCGCTCGCGGAGGCGGGCCAGGCCCGAGGGGGCCGTCCAGAAACCGGCCGCCGTGAGGGGCTCGTCGTCCATGTCGAGCGGGTCGGGCTCGGTGGCCGAACCGCGGCGCAGGGCGCCCAGCAGCGCGTCCCGTCCGCGCCCGTTCCACTCCAGGATCAGGAACGGGTCGTCGTCGAACGCCTCCGCCAGCAGGTACAGGACGGCCGCGGCGTGCTTGCACGGGTCGCCCCAGTCGGGGCAGTCGCACATCAGGTGCAGATCGGCGGCGTCCCGGGGAACAGCGCCAGGCCGAGCTCGGCGAACACCCACTCGATCTCCGGCGGCATCTCGCCCGCGAGGAGCCGGGCCCGGAACACCGCGCGCGACGCCAGCTCCTTCTCGACGGCGCGCCAGCCCGCCGCGTCGATCGCCTCGATGCCGAGCGCCACCTCGTACGGTTCGGGCGCCGAGCCGCGCACCTTCGCCGTCACCTCGTGCGGCGCGACCTTCAGCTCGAACACGTTGCCCTGCCGCGCGTACGTCCGCCCGCGCGACAGGCGGCCCTTGTCGGCGAACGACTCGACGAGGTCGATGAACCGCCGCGACCACCACTCGTCGCCGATCGAGCCGCGCCGGTTGCGCGCGCGGATGCCGTCCGGAACGTCCATCAGCCGCTCACCGCCGCCGGGTCCAGCCGCAGGACGTCGCGCAGCTCGGCGACCGACAGCTCGGTCAGCCAGTCCTCGCCGGTGCCGACGATCGACTCGGCGAGGGCCTTCTTGCGTTCGATCATCTCGTCGACGCGCTCCTCCATCGTCCCCGCGCAGATGAACTTGCGGACCTGCACGTTGCGGGTCTGCCCGATGCGGAACGCGCGGTCGGTGGCCTGGTCCTCGACGGCCGGGTTCCACCAGCGGTCCACGTGCACGACGTGGTTCGCGGCGGTCAGCGTCAGGCCCGTCCCGGCCGCCTTCAGCGACAGCAGGAAGACCGCGGGTTCGGTGTCGTGCTGGAAGTGCTGCACGAGGTCGTCGCGGGCCTGCTTGGACGTCCCGCCGTGCAGCCACAGGACGGGACGTTCCAGGTGCGCCGCCAGGTACGGCTGGAGCATCGACCCGAACTCGGCGTACTGGGTGAAGACGAGCGCCTTCTCGCCCTGCTCGACGATCTCGGAGAGGATCTCCTCCAGCCGCTCCAGCTTCCCCGAGCGGCCGGGCAGCCGCGAACCGTCCTTGAGGAGCTGCGCGGGATGGTTGCAGACCTGCTTGAGCTTGGCCATCGTCGCCAGGACGAGCCCGCGCCGCTGCTTCTCGTCGGCCTCGGCGATCTGCTCCAGCATGTCGTCCACGGTCGCCCGGTACAGCGACGCCTGCTCGGTCGTCAGGTTGCAGTAGACCTTGATCTCCTGCTTGTCCGGCAGGTCCGAGATGATCGACCGGTCGGTTTTGAGGCGGCGCAGGATGAACGGCTGCGTGGCCCGTTTCAGCGCGGCCGCCGCACGCTCGTCGCCGTCCCGCTCGATCGGCACCGCGAACCGCTGCCGGAACACCGTGCGCGGCCCGAGCAGCCCGGGGTTCGCGAACTCCATGATCGACCACAGTTCGGTCAGGTGGTTCTCCACCGGCGTGCCGGTCAGCGCGATCCGGCTGCGCGCCGGGATGCTCCGCACCGCCCGCGCCTGCCGGGTGGCGCTGTTCTTCAGCGCCTGCGCCTCGTCGCAGACGATCCGCTCCCACTCGACGGCCGCGAGCGCCTCGGCGTCCCGCGCGGCCGTCCCGTAGGTCGTCAGCACCAGGTCGGCCCCGGCCGCCGCGCGCGCCACGTCGTCGCCGCGTTGCCGGGACGTCCCGTGGTGCACGTACACGCGCAGCTTCGGGGCGAACCGGGCCGCCTCCCGCTCCCAGTTCCCCACCAGCGACATCGGCCCGACGAGCAGTGTCGGTCCCGGACGGTGTCCGCCGTCGCGCTCCGCCGCGAGCAGCGCGAGAGTCTGGGCCGTGTTGTGGCACACCATGCCCTCGGCGACGTAGTTGTGGTGATCGGCGATCTCGAAGTCGTAGACGAAGCCCTCGTAGTCGATCTCCTCTACGGAGGCGACCGTGGCGTAGAAGACCTCGCGATCGGCACGGCTCTTCAACCGGTCACGGATGCGCCGCAGCCCGGCTTCGTCGACGTTCTCGTACGCGGCGAGCGTCCGCGCCGTCCACCGATTCGGGTCGCGGGTCGCGTAATCGGCCATGGCCTCCCCGGAGAGGATGCGGTCCACTCCGCGAACGGCTTCCAGCGCGGTCTTCCTGGAAAGCTCCTGCGTTCCGTAGAAGTAGACCGTGTCGACCCCGAAGTGCCGCATCGGGAGGCCGGTCGTCTCGTGTGCGCGGCGGAGCAGATCGCTTCCCGGTATCTTCCTTCGACGTCGGTGTTGTGCGGACGGGAGCAGATGGTCTCCAAGCGTGATTGCTTGCCCTGGTCCGCGATCCCGATCAGGTCGGCGAAACGGCGAAGGCTCGACCCGCCGATCAGCCCGATCCGGTACGGGCGCTTGGTTCCCGTGCCGTTGGTCGCGCACTTCCACGATGTGGAGACCCGGAGCCAGATGCCGAACCGCCGCAGCATCGTGCTCAATTGCCGGATGACGTATACGGAGGCGGAGGAGATCTCGACGAGTCGCCTGGAGAGGTCGACCGACGACTCCGCCGCGAAGTAGTGGCGCAGGAAGAGGCGGACGGTGGTGTCGTCCGCGGACACGACGGAGTCGGGGATGCGCTTGTGCGCGGAGTTCCCTCCCCATCGATATCCGTGCTCTTCGAGAAAGCGCCGGTAGGAGATTCCGCTCCAGCGTAGGTAGGCGGCTCTGCCGCCCGCATTCGGGAAGATCTTCGGAGCGTTGAGGCGGATCCCGGAACGCTCGGCGAGGCGGAGCAGCCGCACTTGCAGGTCCTGGAGGACGCGCTCGTCTTTCTGAGTGATGACCGTGCTGAAGTACGCGTCTTCGTGTCCCTCGGCGATCTGCCAGGCGAGGAGCACGGTCAGATCCGGATCGAGCGGGGCTCCCTCGTGCACCAAACGCGCCGGTACGCACACCCGCGCGCCCGGCCGGACGTCGCGTGTCCAGTCGTCCGGACCCAGCAGCCGATGCCGCCGGGTGACGATGATCTCGCTTCCGTCGTCCAGCGAGATCTTCCGCACCCTCTCCCGGATGTGCTGCCGGTAGAGGCGTGTGATCGGCGCGGGCACGACCCGTCCGTCCTTGGCGAGGGCGTTGACGGTGAGCGGTTCCGCCGGCACCGACCATTCGCCCTCGGCATCCGGTTCGCTCCCGGACGCGTGACGTGCCCAGACGTCCTTCGCCTTGATCAGGGCACCGTTGACGAAGACGAACTCGTCCTTGCCGATGCACTTCCCGAGCCCCATGGAGTCGGCGAGGATTCCACCGAGCCCGATCTCGTTCAGGAAATTCAGCCAGGCCAGACCGCGCTCCTGGAACGGCCGGAGGGTTCCGTTGAATCCGTCCGGGGTCCGCATCGGGACGAGCCGGCGGTCGGCCTCGCCGGACAGCAGGTCGCCGAAGGCGCCGTCGGCGTCGACGTCGACGAGCGGGAGGGCGTCGTCGCCCGCGTGGACGATCGCGCGGATCGCCTCGGCGGCCGACATCCGGCCCCGCCGGGGATGCCGCAGGAAGTCGAGCGCCGCCTCCAGTTGCTCCTCGTCGAGTTCCACCCACTGGCCGCGCAGCCGGACGAGCGGCGTTTTCAGCCGCGCGAGCTCCGCCAGCTCGTCCTCGTCGACGCATCCGTCGCCGATCGCCAGCTCCCAGCGGAAGTCGATCATGGCCTTGAGGTCGAAGCCCGACGAGGCGGCCGCGCCGGACGACGCCTCCGGGTCCTCGGTGCGCGTGGTGAGCTTCATGCCGAGCTTCGCCTTGCCCGCCCAGTGGGGGAGCAGGACGCCGAACCCGGCGGCGGCCAGCATCGGCGCGGCCTGCCGCAGGAACCGGAACGCGCCCGCGGTGTCGAGGAGCAGCTCGTCCGGCACGGGGGAGTCGAGGGCCGGGGCCAGGTCGGGGAACAGGCGCAGCGCACGGCCGAGACCGGTGAGCAGCGTCTCGTCGGCGTCCGCGATCGAGGCGGCCTCGCCCGCCCACACCAGCGACGCCGGGACGTACAGGCTCGGGTCCTCGGTGCCCTGCAGGGCGAACTCGACCCGCCACGACCCGTCGTCGCGCGGCTCCTTCGCCTCGCCGGTCTCGTACTCGTCCGCGCCCGGTTCGGCGAGCCGGAAGCACACCCGCAGCGGCCCGGACGGGCGGCGCGCCGCGGCGGCCCACGCGTCCAGTTCGGCGATCAGCTCACCGGGGTCGTCGCGGGGCTCGCGGGCGACCGCGGCGGACGGGCCGGTCAGCGCCGCCGCCCAGCGTTCGGCGAGCGGCAGCCGGTCGGGGGCCTTGCCGCGCCGGGCCGGCAGCAGCGGATGCGGGACACGCCGAGCACCGCCGTGTCGACGAGCCCCGACAGCGCCTCCCGCAGGACGTGCGCGGCCGGGCGGCCGCCGTCGGCGGCGCGGCACGCGGCGGGCATCGCCCGCACCAGCGCGCGGAACCGCGCGGGGTCGTCCAATACGGGACGCCAGCGCGCCACCAGGTCGCCGTCCTCGCGCAGCAGCGCGGGCAGCACGTGGCCGCGCCCGGCGAGCGTCATCGCCTCCTCGGCGAGCAGGCACAGGAACCGCAGGTCGGTGCCGGGGATCACGTCGCCGCTGTGCTCGGCGGCCTGCAGCAGCGCCATCGCCGGGAACGGCTCCAGGACGAGCGCCGGGACGCGCCACGGCCGCAGTTCGGGTTCGCCGGTGACCGGTTCGGGTCCCAGCTCCGCCGACGGCAGCGGATGGTCCCCGGCCGTCGGCAGCGACAGGTTCAGCCCGACCCGGACGGCGCCGCGCACCAGCGGCTCGTAGGAGGTGCCGGTGAAGTCGCGGGAGGCGAACGGGTGGAGGTCGCCGGACGGTTCGTGCGGGCCGGTGCGCTCGGCCCACAGGCACAGCGCACCGCCGTGCCAGGTGGCGTGTCCGACGAGCATGGACACCGAAGTTACCAGCGGTGCCCGACGGTCCCGCGCGGCTTGTTAGGTTCGGGACGTCGTATTCCGCCTGGATCATGGAGGCTTTGGTGGGCGAGTTCGTTCGGGTCGAGATCGAGGACGGGATCGCGACGATCAGGCTGGACCGTCCGAAGATGAACGCGCTGGACGCGGCGATGCAGCGGGAGCTGGTCGACGCGGCCCGGCAGGTGTCGGAGGACGACGCCGTCGCCGCGGTGGTCCTCTACGGCGGGGAGAAGGTGTTCGCGGCGGGCGCGGACATCAAGGAGATGGCCGTCATGTCGGCCGCCGAGATGACCGCGGGCCACTCCCACCTCCTGCAGAACTTCACCAAGGCCCTCGCCGCGATCCCCAAGCCGGTCATCGCGGCCGTCACCGGGTACGCGCTCGGCGGCGGCCTGGAGGTCGCGCTGACCGCCGACTTCCGCGTGCTGGGCGAGGGCGCCAAGGTCGGGCAGCCGGAGATCCAGCTCGGCATCATCCCCGGCGCGGGCGGCACCCAGCGGCTCGCCCGCCTCGTCGGCCCCGCCAAGGCCAAGGACCTCGTCTTCTCCGGACGGCACGTCAAGGCGGACGAGGCGCTCGCGATCGGCCTCGCCGACCGGGTCGTCCCCGACGGCGACGTACACGGCCGCGCGCGAGTGGGCGGCGACGTTCGTCGGCGGCCCCGCCGTCGCGCTGCGCGCCGCCAAGCAGGCCATCGACGAGGGCCTGGACGCCGACATGGACACCGCCCTGGAGATCGAGCGCGTCCGGTTCTCCGCCCTGTTCGCCACCGAGGACCAGGCGAACGGCATGAAGAGCTTCATCGAGGAGGGCCCCGGCAAGGCGAAGTTCACCGGCCGCTGAGCTCCGCGCGTTCCTGCGCGGCCAGCACCTCGTCGGCGTGGATCTCGGTCCACCGGGCGAGGGCGGCGATCGGTCCGAGGAGCCCGCGGCCCGGCCCGGTCAGCTCGTACTCGACGCGCGGCGGCGCCTCGGCGTAGCGGCGCCGCGCGACGAGCCCGTCGCGTTCGAGGCGGCGCAGCGTGCCGGTGAGGACCTTGTGGCTGACGCCGCCGATCCGGTCGCGCAGCTCGCCGGGGCGCAGCGGGCCCTCGTGCAGCGCGGACAGCACGACGCCCGTCCAGGTGCCCGACAGCAGGTCGAACGCGAGCCGGGTCCGGCAGTCGGCGATGAAGTCGTTGTCGTGCGTGGGATCGCCGCTCATCCTGTCCCTTCCGATATGCACCCGATGGTGCGGAACGCCCCGCCTAGCGTCCCGTCCGACGGTAATCGACCGGAGGAGGACGGTATGCGGATCGGTGTGCTGGGCGCGGGGAACATGGCGGACGCGCTGGCGGGGCACTGGGTGCGCGCGGGGCACGACGTGCGGATCGGGGCGCGGACGCCCGCGAAGGCGGCGGCGCTCGCCGGACGGCTCGGCTGCGCGGGCGGCGGCCTGCGGGACGCGGCGGAGTTCGGCGCCGCGGTCCTGCTCGCCGTCGGGCACGACGGCGCCCTGGACGCGCTGCGGGCGGCCGGGGCGGGCGAGGGCGTCCTGGCCGGCCGGATCCTGATCGACTGCACGAACCCGATGGCGCCGCCGTTCGAGGCGCCGCTGACCGGGGACGGCCCGTCGGCGGCGCGCCGGATCGCGGACGCGTCGGGCGCGCGCGTGGTCAAGGCGTTCACGCTCGTCCCGGACGGCGTGTGGCGGACGGCGCCGCCGGTGTTCGGCGGCCGTCCGCTCGGCGTCCCGCTGTGCGGGGACGACGCGGACGCCGCGCGACGGCCGTCGGGGAACTGGTGCGCGACGCCGGGGCCGTCCCGATGCACGGCGGGAACCTGGCGCGGGCCGCGCTGCTGGAGGCCACGGCGACGTTCATGGTCGGGCTCATCGTGGCGGGCGAGGACCCGTCCGCCATGTTCGCGCCCGTCGCGCAAATGGGCGCCCCGCAGTAGGGAAACGAGACGGGCCGACCCGTTTCGGGCGTGTTCCCCGGCCGGACGAAGATCGCCCGATAGGCTCGGCGGCCATGCGGAAGGCGTACCGAACGGCGCTCGTGACGGGCGCGTCCAGCGGGATCGGGGAGAGCTTCGCGCGGCTCCTCGCCGGGCGGGGCACCGACCTGGTGCTCGTGGCGCGCCGAACGGACCTGCTGGACGACCTGGCCCGCGACATCGTCGAGCGGTACCGGGTCGGGGTGGAGGTCCTCGCGGCCGACCTCACCGACCCGGAGCGGCGCGGCGCCGTCGAGCGGCGGCTCGCGGACGAGCCGGTCGAGCTGCTGGTGAACAACGCGGGCTACGGCGCCTTCGGGGCGTTCGCCGAGGAGCCCATCGAGGACCAGCTGGCGCAGATCGACCTGAACGTGACGGCGCTGGTGCGGCTGACGCGCGCGGCGCTGCCCGCAATGGTGGAGCGCGGCCGCGGCGGGGTGCTGAACGTCGCGTCGATGTCGGGGTTCGCGCCGTCGCCGGGCAGCGCGACGTACGGGGCGACGAAGGCGTACGTGGCGTCGTTCTCCGAGAGCCTGCACGCGGAGGTCGCGGGGAAGGGCGTGCACGTCACGGCGCTGTGCCCCGGGTTCACCCGGACCGACGAGGAGTCGCCCGCGAACCTGCTGTGGCTGCGCCGCGACGACGTGGCCCGCGCCGGGCTGGAGGCGGTCGCGGCGGGACGGGCGCTGTGCGTCCCCGGCGCGCAGTACAAGGCGGCGATGCCCGCGCTGCGGATCCTGCCGCGCCCGCTGCTGCGGGCGGCGGCGGGCCGGATGTGGAAGCAGGCCGCCGACACGCAGTAGCCGTACCGGACGGCCCGTGAGGACGGCCTTGCGGACGCCCGCGGGAACGCGCCGCGAGCAGCAAAGGAGGGGCACGCGTTTCGTCCGGGTCTACAAAAGTCGCGCGCGGTTGATTGTTCTCCGAGTTACTTGACGGCGATACCGCGGACTCGCGACCATCGAACCTACGGTTGAGTAAGTTAGGAGCGAGGGAAGCGCATGTCCGAGAGCCCGGAGAAGAAGTTCCAGCACGGTCTGGTGCACGAACTGGAGCAGGTGGTCGAGAAGGAGCTGGACCGCCACCTGTCGATGGCCAAGGAGTGGTTCCCGCACCAGTACGTCCCGTGGAGCGAGGGCCGCGACTACGACGGGCCGCTCGGCGGCGAGGAGTGGTCGCTGGAGCAGTCCAAGCTCAGCCAGGAGGCGCGCGAGTCACTGATCGTCAACCTCCTCACCGAGGACAACCTGCCCGGCTACCACAACGCGATCGCGACCGTGTACGGGCAGGAGGGCGCCTGGGGCACCTGGGTCAACCGGTGGACGGCCGAGGAGAACCGGCACGGCATCGTCCTGCGCGACTACCTCACCGTCACCCGCGCCGTCGACCCGATCGCCCTTGAGCGCGCGCGCATGAACCACATGGAGCACGGCTACGCGGCCACGCACGGCGACTCGTTCCTGCACGGCACTGCGTACGTCTCGTTCCAGGAGCTCGCCACCCGCGTCTCCCACCGCAACACCGGCAAGGCGTCGGGCGACCCGATCTGCGAGCAGATGATGGCCCGCATCGCCGCCGACGAGAACCTGCACATGATCTTCTACCGGAACCTGCTGGGCGCCGCGCTGGAGATCGCGCCGAACGAGAGATGCGCGCGAACACCGACGTCGTCAAGGCGTTCGAGATGCCCGGCACCGGCATCGACGGCTTCCTCAAGAAGTCCGTGATCATCGCGAACGCCGGCATCTACGACCTGCGCCTGCACCACGACGACGTCCTCGTCCCGGTGCTGCGCAAGTGGAAGGTGTGGGACCGCACCGACCTGAACGGCGACGGCGACAAGGCCCGCGAGGAGCTCGGCGAGTTCCTGGAGCAGCTGGACGCCGCCGCGACCAAGTTCGAGACCCGCCGCGAGGAGCGCCGCGCCCGCCAGGCCGCCCGCAAGTCCTGAGCCGGCGCGCCGGGCCACCGCCCCGGCCCGGTGGTCCGTCACCGGCCCCGGCGGCTTCTTTTCACCTGCCCTTCACCTGCGACGTCGTGTCGAACCGGAACCTGACGGGCCGCGGCGGCGTCAAAGAGAACGTGGAAGAACTCAGGAGGAGGGGCGGCGCCCTCCTGTCGGCATCCTTTCGGGGAGCGTGCGAAGGGTAGGGTTTTCGCAAACGATGAGGGGAGCTGTCACGTCCGGGGACCGAATCGGCCACTACAGCGTGCTCCAGACTCTCGGGGAAGGGGGCATGGGCGTCGTCTACCTCGGCGCCGACCCCGAGGGGCGCAACGTGGCCATCAAGGTGTTGCGGCCCGCGGTGGCGGGGGACGCCACGGCGCGTCGCCGGCTGGCCCGCGAGGTCGACTCGATGCGGCGCGTGCACAGCCCCCACGTCGCCGAGATCCTCGACGCCGACGTCACCGCCGAGCAGCCGTACATCGTCACCCAGTACGTGCCCGGGCGCACCCTTGAGGAGGTCGTCGAGGACGGCGGCCCCGTCGAGGGGACCGACCTGCAGACGCTCGCGGTCGGGCTGGCGTCCGCGCTGTCGGCCATCCACGGCGCCGGGATCGTCCACCGCGACCTCAAGCCCGGCAACGTCATGCTGATGGACGGCGGCGAGCCCGTCGTGATCGACTTCGGCATCGCGCAGGCCGCGGACTCGACCCGGCTCACCGCGACCGGCATGGTGATCGGCACGCCCGGTTACCTCGCCCCCGAGATCATCGAGGGCCACGAGGCGGGCCCGCAGTCGGACGTGCACGCCTGGGCGGGCACGCTCGCGTACGCCGCGACCGGCCGGCCGCCGTTCGGCTCCGGCACCTTCGAGGCGATCTTCTACAAGATCATGTCCGGTAAGCCGGACCTGGACGGCGTGCCCGCGCCGATCCTGCCGGTGCTGCGCGCGGCGATCGCCCGCGACCCGTCCGAGCGGCCCAAGGCCGTCGACCTCGTCCCGCTCACCCGTCGGCTGCACTTCGACTCCACCGTCACCGACCAGACGCGCGTGGACCGGCACTACGCGGCGGGCGCCCCGGCCGGAGACGCCACCGGCCCGTCCGGGGGCGACGACCCCGACCAGGCCGGGCAGTTCAGCATGCCGCCCCCGGCCACCGGGGAGGCCGCGGGTTGGACGGCGACACCGCCGCCGATGCCCGCGCCCGCGCCCGTCCCCTCGCAGCAGCCCAGCGACTTCGTGGGGCAGCTGCCCCCGGCGCTCCGCCGCCCGCACCGCCGCCGCCCGAGTACCGGCAGGACCAGTACACCGGGCAGGGGCAGTACGGGCGGCCGTACCCGACGCAGGAGCGGTACCCCGAGCCCTACCCGCCGCGCAACCAGCTACAGCGCCGCCCGCCCGAGCAGCCGCCGCACGACCCGCGTGCCGCCGCCCGTCCGGACGACCGGCGGGACGAGCGCACCCGCGACGAGCGCGAGTCCCGCAAGCCCTACGGCTGGTACCGGATCATCAGCCTGCTCGTCCTGGTCGCGCTGCTCGGCTTCGCCAACATCGCGCCGCTGCTCGCGGTCGCCGTCACCCTCGGCGGGGTGCTGGTGCTGCGGATGGCCGACAAGGCCGCCAAGGGCATGGAGGGACGGCAGACCCGGCGCGGCCCGCGCACCGGTGACGCGGTCGCGGCGGCGTTCCGGACGCCGCTGCACCTGCCCGGCGCCCTCACGATGACCCTGCTGCTGTCGGCGCTCAGCCTGTTCGCGGGCGTGGTGCTGCTCGCGGTCCTGATCTTCGCCGACCCCGGCATGGCCGCCTCCCGGGCGATCGCCTGGTCGGCCATGCTGGTGATCGCGCTGATGTCGCTGGCCCCGGGCAGCGGCGCGTCGCGGCGGCAGCTCGCCCGGGTCTGGGGCGCGCTGATGCCGCGCGCCGAGGCCGCCCTCATCGGCGCGCTGATCATCGGGATCTTCGCGGCCGTGCTCGTCGGCCTGTCCCGCCAGCAGCCCCCGGACACCACACCGCTGGACGGAATGAGCCAGAACCTGGAGAGCCTGCGCAGCGATGTCCATGACCTCGTCTCCGGGGTCCCGTTCTTCTGACGGAGCCTGGAGCCCCCCGCCGACGTCCGGTTCCCCGCCCCCGAGCGGCCCGCCCGCCGGTCCGCCGCCGTTCGCGCAGGCGTTCCCGCAGCCGCCCGCCGAGCCGTCCGAGCGGCCGTCGCCGCAGTCCGCCGCGCAGCCGCCCGCTCCGCAGCCGCCGGACGAGCCGTCCGTGGAGGCCGCCGGGGGGCTGCCCGCGGCGATCGGCCCGTACCGTCCGCTGGAGCTGATCGGCGCGGGCGGGATGGGGCAGGTGTTCCGCGCGACCGACCCGCGCGGCGGCACCTACGCCGTCAAGATCCTGCACCCGCACCTGGTCGACCAGGGCGACTCGCGGGCCCGGCTGCGCCGCGAGGTCGAGACGATGGGCCGGGTCACCACCCCGCGCGTCGCCGAGATCGTCGAGTTCGACGTGGACGCCCGCGTCCCCTACATCGTCACCCGCTACATCGAGGGACGCCCGCTGCAGGACGCCGTCCGCGAGGGGCGCGTCGCCGACGGCGCGGCGCTGTGGCGGATCGCGGTCGGGACGGCCGAGGCGCTGGACGCCGTGCACCGCGCGGGCGTCGTGCACCGCGACATCAAGCCCGGCAACGTCCTGCTGGAGGGCGGCGAGCCGGTCGTCATCGACTTCGGCATCTCGCAGGGCGTGGACGACACGCGCCTCACCCGCACCGGCGCGCGCGCGGGCACCTGGCGGTACCTGTCGCCCGAGCTGCTGGAAGGCCACGACGCGGGCCCCGCCGCCGACGTGTTCGCGTGGGCGGCGACCGTCGCCTACGCCGCGACCGGCCGCGACCTGTACGACGCGCCGAACGACGCCGCCGTCTGCCTGCGGATCATCCGCGGCGACCACGACCTGAGCGAGATCCCCGACGAGCTGCGCCCGCTGCTGGAGGACGCGCTCGCCGCGACCCGGCCGCCCGCCCGGCCGCCGAGCAGCTGGTGCGGCGGTTGCGCACGCTGCGCCCCGAGTCGCTCGGGCTGCGCTCGTCCGGCGGCAGCCAGCCGTCCGCGCGCGGCCGTCCGGTCCCGGCCGCTCGACCCGATCGGCCCGTACCGGCCGCTGCAGCGGCTCGGCCGCGGCGGCATGGGCGAGGTGTTCCTGGCCCGCGCCGACGACGGCCGGATGGTCGCGATCAAGATGCTGCACGCGGCGCTGCCCGCCGAGTTCCAGGCCCGCGACCGGCTGCGCCGCGAGGTCGAGGCGATGCGGCGCATCGACGACCCGGGCGTGGTCGAACTGGTCGACCACGACCTGGACGCCGACCAGCCCTACATCGTCACCCGCTACGTCGAGGGGACCTCGCTGCTGGAGGCCGTCCGGGGTCGCGGTCCGCTGCCCCGCGACGGGCTGCTCCGGCTCGCCGGGGGCCTCGCGGACGCACTCGCGGCCGTCCACGCGGCCGACAGCGTGCACCGCGACGTCAACCCCGGCAACGTCATGCTGGTCGGCGGCGCCCCGGTGCTGATCGACTTCGGCATCGCGTACCTGTCGGGCGCGACGCGGCTCACGCAGGGCCCGATGGGGACGCCCGGGTACGTCTCGCCCGAGGTGCTGGAGGGACGCCCGTCCGGGCCGCCCACGGACGTGTTCGGCTGGGCGGCGACGATCGCGTTCGCCGCGACCGGCCGCCGCGCCTACGAGGCGACGAGCCCGGCCGCGTTCGTCCGGCGGGTGCTGACCGGCGCGCCGGACCTCGCGGGCATCGAGCCCGACCTGCGCGAGGTGCTGGAGGACGCGCTGAACCGCGACCCCGCGGCCCGTCCGGACGCGCAGGAGCTCGCCGACCCGGTTCGCCAACCCCGGCTCGATCGCGCCCCGGCTCAGCCGGCCCGCGCCGAAGCCGGAACCCGAACCCGAGCCGCCGCCGAAGCCGCGCCCGCAGCCGCGGCAGCCCGCCGATCAGGTCGTCGCGGGGCGTGCCGCGTTCGCCCGGTCCGGGTTCGCGCTGACGCTGTCGGTGATCGAGGTGGCGCTGGGGGAGGCGAAGCGGGAGCTGGCCGCCGCCGAGCGCGCCCACGCCATGGGCGGGTCGTGGATCGAGCACGGGCACGCCGCCAAGTACGCGAACAACGCGCTGGCCGCCGCCGGACGGGCCGCGCGCGACGCGCAGACGGGCACCGGGATCCCCGCGAACGGGCCGCGCCTCGCCGAGATCTACCGCGCGGCGAGCCTGTACGGGAGGCACGCGCAGGCCGTCCAGCAGCGGCGGCCGATCATGCCGGGGCAGATGGTGGACGTCCGGCGCGCCGTCGCGCTGCTGGGCACCGCGCGGTTCACGCGCGTCCGGTTCAAGGAGGGCTACGACCCCGCCGAGGTGGACGAGTTCGTCGCGCGGGTCGCGGGCTGGCTGACCGGCGACCGGCGCGCGCTCGCCGAGGTGATCGGCGCCGACGACGTCCGCGCCCGGACGTTCACGCTGCGGCGCCTCCGCGAGACCTACGTCAAGGCCGAGGTCGACGCGTTCCTCGCCGCCCTGGAGACGGAGATGCGCCGAACCGGCTACGCGTGATCGCCGATCACGGCGCCGGAAATAGGTAGGGTGCCGTCGGTATGAGCGGCGAACGAATCGGCCCGTACCGGCTGCTGTCCGCGCTGGGCGGCGGCGCGGGCGCCGTCCATCGCGCCACCGGCCCGGACGGCCGCGACGTGGCGATCCGCGCGCTGCCGCGGCGCCGCGCCCGACCTCGCGCGGATGCGGGAGGTGCGCAGCCCGTACGTGGTGGACGTCCTGGACGGCGAGACCGGCGGCGGTTCCGGCGGTTCCGGAGGTTCCGGCCACGTCGTGACGCGGCTCGTGCCGGGGCGTCCGCTCGCGGACGTCGTCGCGGAGCGGGGCCCGCTGGCGGAGGACGCGCTGCACCGGACCGCGTTCGGCCTGGCCAAGGCCCTCGCCGCGATCCACCTGACCGGTCTCGCGCACGGCGACCTGCATCCCGGGACGGTGCTGATGGTCGATGACGCACCGGTCGTCGTCGACTTCGGGATCGTCGCGGCGGGTCCGGCCGAGGACGTCCGCGCGTGGGCGGCGGTCGTGGCGTTCGCGGCCGGGGGAGCGGAGTCGGCGCCCGTGGCTGCGGCCGCTGCTGGACGCCGCCGCCTCCGCCGACCGGCGTCCGGTCCGTCCCCCGCCGAACTGGCCGACGCCGGTCGCGCGGGAGGAACCGCCCGTCCGCGCCGGGGGAGAGCCCCCGAGGGTCCCGCGTCCGGTGCCGCCGCCCGCACG
>NZ_MKJY01000024.1 GCF_001942465.1 Actinomadura sp. CNU-125 | reverse complement strand
GCCCTGCCCGATCATCGCCTCCCGGTCGCCGCGCCCCCGGACGCCGTCGCGCCCCACGTCCGATGTGCTCATCGGTTCCCTCCCCGCGGGCCGTGGGCGCGAACACCGCGGCGAGCGCCGCCCGCCAGCGCGGCCGCCGCCGCGCCCGCGTGCCGCCACATCGACGGCAGGTCCCGCGTGGTGACGACCGGGTCGGGGGGCAGCCCGTACACCTCCGGCTCGTCCAGCAGCAGGAAGAACGCGCCGTCGCCCCCCACCCCGTCCTCCGGGTCGTGCCCGTACAGGCGCGCGTCCTCCACCCCCATGCCGTGGAGCTGCTCGACGCGCATCGCGGCCCGCTCCCGCAGCTCGTCCAGCGGCCCGTACTGGATCGAGTCGGTCGGGCACGCCTTCGCGCACGCCGGTTCCATCCCCACGCCGAGCCGGTCGTAGCACAGCGTGCACTTCCACGCCCGCCCGTCGCCCTTGCGCTGGTCGATGACGCCGTAGGGGCACGCCGGGATGCAGTACCCGCACCCGTTGCAGATGTCCTCCTGCACCACGACCGTGCCGAACTCGGTCCGGAACAGCGAACCGGTCGGGCAGACGTCCAGGCACGCCGCGTGCGTGCAGTGCTTGCAGACGTCCGACGCCATGAGCCAGCGCAGCCCGCCGTCGCCCTCGGCGGACGGGACGGTCGCGTCGTCCGGCCGCGTCGACACCGGCTTGTCCTGCTCGATGAACGCGACGTGCCGCCAGGTGTCGGCGCCGAGCCCCTGCGTGTTGTCGTAGGACATGCCGGTGAACTCCAGGCCGTCCTCGGGGACCGCGTTCCACTCCTTGCAGGCCACCTCGCACGCCTTGCAGCCGATGCACACGGACGTGTCGGTGAAGAACCCCATCCGGGGCGGATGGTCGCGATGCCCGGCGTCTCCCGCCACGTCGGGTTCGGGACCCGCGAGCAGGTTGCGCCCGACGAGCGTCCCGTCGGATCCGGAGCGGCCCATCCGATGCCTCCATCCCGGTGGTGCGTGCTTCCCGGTGTCGCATGGCTCCGCCCGCCGCACGGCGCGCGTCGGCGCGCGGAGTGCCTGCACCCTTCCCGGCACACGCCCCCCTACACGTCCCGGCCCCCGGCGGCCGCGACGCATCGGTGGCGCGTGGGCGGGTCAGGGGCGCGGGGGCAGGTCCGGGCGTGTCCGGGGGCGGTCGCGTGCGGGCGGGACGGGCGGTGCCGTGGGCGGCCCTCGACCACGCGGTTCGACACCGCGCCGATGCCCTCGACGGTGAGGGTGACGAGGTCGCCGGGACGCAGCGGCGGCGGCTCGTCCGACCCGCCGCGCAGCCCCCACAGCTCGGCGAGGCAGCCGCCGTTGCCGCAGGTGCCCGAGCCGAGGACGTCGCCCGCCCGCACCCGCGTGCCGCGCGACGCGTAGGCGACGAGGTCCTCGAAGGGCCACCCCATGTTCGACAGCAGGTCGCGGCCCACGACCTCGCCGTTGACCTCGGCGGTCAGCGCGAGCCGCAGGAACCCGTCGGCGTCGCGGAACGGTTCCAGCTCGTCCGCGGTGACGAGCCACGGGCCGAGCGTCGACGCGAAGTCCTTGCCCTTGCACGGGCCGAGGCCGACCCGCATCTCGCGGGACTGCAGGTCCCGCGCCGACCAGTCGTTGAAGATCGTGTATCCGGCGATGTGCCCGCGCGCGGCGTCCGGCGTCAGGTCGCCGCCGTCCCGGCCGATGACCGCCGCGACCTCCAGTTCGAAGTCGAGCGCGGCCGAGCCCGGCGGGACCGGCAGGTCGTCGCGGGCGCCGATCAGCGCGTGCGGGTTCGTGAAGTAGAACGTCGGCGCGTCGTACCAGGCGTCCGGGACGCCCGACGCGCCGTCCACCGCGCGGCGCACGCCCTCGACGTGCTCCTCGAAGGCGACGAAGTCCCGGACGGACGGCGGTTCGACGGGCGGCAGGAGCCGCACGTCCGCGAAGGCCACGGGCGGGCCGTCCGGCGCGGGCGGGCCGCCGGGGCCGGACGGGCCGAGGACGCCGAGGAGGTCGATCAGGCGCGTCCCGTCCGGGAACGGCCGGATCCCCTCGGGGCCGACGACGCCGCAGCGGACGCGGCCCGCGTGCTCGAAGGTGGCGAGGCGCATGGGGACTCCCGGGGGTCAGACGGGCGGGGCGACGAACACGCCGCGGTCGGGGTCGTTGAACGATTCCTTCGCGACCAGTTCGTTCATCGGGTTCGCGGTGCCCCACTGGTCGGTGACCTCGGGCCGCGAGAAGTCGTAGACGTGCGGGTGCCAGGCGTCCTCGTCGAGCGTTTCGAGTTCGGTGGTGTACTCGACGGTGTTGCCGTGCGGGTCGAGGAAGTACGAGAACGTGTTGTCGCCCGCCAGGTGCCGGCCGGGCCCCCAGATCATCCGGACGCCCGCGCGCAGCAGCCGCCCGGTCCCGTACATGTACTCGTCCAGCCCGCGCATCTCGAACGAGACGTGGTGGACGGACGCGTGCGGCCCCTTCGCGATCGCGAGGCTGTGGTGCTGCGGGTTGCAGCGCATGAAGTGCATGACCTCGCCCATGTGCGGCGACGACAGCGTGTCGCTCAGCGCGAAGCCGAGGTGCGTCTCGTACCAGCGGCGGGTCGCGTCGAGGTCGGGGGAGTTCAGCACGACGTGCGACAGCCGCACCGGGACGGCCTCGCGCTCCTCCACCTTCCGGTGCGCGCGGACGGCGACGTCGGCCGACACCTCGATCGTGCGGCCGTCGACGTCGAAGAACCGGAAACCGTAGCCGCCGCCGGGCGTCCGCAGCGTCCCCGGTTCGCCGATCAGCCGGACGTCCGCGGCGCGCAGCCGCTCGGCGAGCGCGTCCACCTCGGCGGGCGACGCGGCACCGAACGCGACGAGGTCGAGCCGCTTGTCGACGTCCTTGCGCAGCCGCACGACGTACTGCTCGGGCGACCCCTCTGCGGCGAGGAACGAGATGCCGGAGTCGTTCGCGACCTCGGTGAGGCCCCAGACGCCGGAGTAGAAGTCGCGCTGCCGCTCGTAGTCGGGCACCGCGAGGTCGACATGTCGGAGATGGGTGATGAGACGGTCGGTCATGGTGACTCCTCGCGAGATCAGGGGCGTTCGGTGACGAGGGCGCTGATCCGGCCCATCAGGCCGGGCACGTCGGCGTCGGGGGAGGGGTTCAGCTGCCACTCGCCGAGCCGGACCGACGCCTCCACGACGGCCTTCGCGCGCTCGTACCGGCGGTCCATGAACGCGTCGAACACGTCCCGGCCGATGCCGTCGGCGGCGAGCAGCAGCTCGGCGAGGACGGCCGCGTCCTCCAGGCACTGCGCGGCGCCCTGCGCGAGCGTGGGCGGGCACGCGTGCGCCGCGTCCCCGATCAGCACCGTCCGGCCCCGGTTCCACGGCCGCTCCACCAGCAGCGACTCGAACCACGTGTAGTTGATGCCGGCCGGGTCGGTGATGCCGTCGCGGATCTCCGCCCACGCCCCGCCGTACGCCGCGGCGAGCGCCCGCATGTGCGCGGGCTTGTCGGCGTCCGCGATCGACTCGCGCGGACGCGCCCGCTCCACCAGGTACGCGTACATCGTGTCGGGCCCGGTCGGGCAGTACCCGGCGATGAAGCACGCCCCGCCGTAGATCAGGTCGGTGCGCTCGACGTGCTCGGGCCGCCGCGTGTGGACGCGCCAGATGCCCATCCCCGTCGGCTCCGGTTCGGCGTCGATCCCGATGAGCCCCCGCACCTTCGACCGGACGCCGTCCGCACCGACCACGAGGTCGTAGCGGGCCGTCGTCCCGTCCGACAGGCGCACCGCCACGTGGTCGCCGCGGTCGTCGAGGGCGTCCACGGTGCACCCGAACCGGATGCGGGCCCCCGCGGCGCGCGTCGCGTCCGCCAGGATCCGGTTCAGGTCCGGGCGGTACATGCCGAGGGTCGCGGGCAGGTCGGGGCCGCCCGTCCGGGCGTCGGGGATCTCGGCGAGCAGGCTCCCGTCCGGCGCCCGCAGACCCAGCTCGTCGAACGCGAACCCGGCCGCCGCGACCCGCTCCCAGACGCCGAGGTCCCGCAGCACCCGCAGCGCGTTGCCCTGCAGCGTGATGCCGGACCCGAGCGCCGCGGGCCAGCGGGTCGAGCTCGGCGACGTCCACCGCGACGCCCGCGCGGGCCAGCAGGACCGCCAGCGCGGGGCCCGCGGTCCCCGCGCCGACGATGAGGACCTTCTCCACGGCGGCTCCCTTCGGTCGGTGGTCCAACCTTGGGTCACCGGGCACTGATCAGGGAAATCGATTCCCTATATGCAGACGATCCACCGCATGGATGCCCATCGAAGCCCGAGGTCACGCACCGCCGCCGCGAGCAGGGAGGTTTATCCCGGACCCCCGGGGCAGGGTGACGGCGACGTCGCGGGGGCTTCGAGGAGCGCGAAGGCCGCGCGGGCCCCGGCGACCGGGGGGAGTGAGCACGATGAGAGTGATGCTCAGGGCACGGCTCGACACCCAGATCGCGAACGAGCTGATCGAGGACGGCACGCTGCCGAAGCTCATGCAGTCGGTGATGGAGCGGATCCAGCCCGAGGCGGCCTACTTCCACGGCTACGACGGGGGACGGGCCTGCACGCTCGTCTTCGACATGCGGGACAGTTCGCAGCTGCCGTCCATCGCGGAGTCGTTCTTCCAGAAGCTCGGCGCGGAGGTCGAGATCACCCCGGCGATGAACGTCGAGGACATGCAGAAGGGGCTCGCCGCCCTGTAGAGCCGGCGGAGCGCGCGGCCCGGGATCACCGCGCGCTCGCCCTCAACGGGCCAGATGCCGCGAGATCACGAGCCGCTGGATCTGGTTCGTCCCCTCGAAGATCTGCATGACCTTCGCCTCGCGCATGTTGCGCTCCACCGGGAAGTCGCGCGTGTAGCCCGCGCCGCCGAGCACCTGCACGGCGTCCGTCGTCACCTTCATCGCGTTGTCGGTCGCGACCAGCTTCGCCACCGACGCCTCCCGCCCGTACGGCAGCCCCGCGTCCTTCAGCCGCGCCGCCGCCAGGTACGTCGCCCGCGCCGACACGATCGCCGCCTCCATGTCGGCGAGGACGAACGCGAGCCCCTGATGCTCGATGATCGCCTTGCCGAACGCCTCGCGCTCCTTCGCGTACGCCACCGCCGTGTCGAGCGCCCCCTGCGCGAGGCCCGTCGCGACCGCCGCGATGCCGAGCCGTCCCGCGTCCAGCCCCGCCAGCGCGATCGACAGCCCCTGCCCCTCGCGTCCGATCAGGTGGTCCGCCGGAACCCGGACGCCCTCCAGCCGCACCGTCGCGGTCGTCGAGCCCATCAGGCCCATCTTGTCCTCGGGCTCGTCGAACTCCAGCCCGGGGACCCCCGCCGGGACGTGGAAGCACGAGATCCCGCGCGCCCCGTCGTCCGACGTCCGCGCCATCACCGTGTAGAAGTCGGCCTTCCCGCCGTGCGTCGTCCACGCCTTCGCGCCGCTCAGCACGTACGCGTCGCCGTCGCGCACCGCCTTCGCGCGCATCGCCGCCGGGTCCGACCCCGCGTGCGCCTCCGACAGGCAGTACGCGCCGAGCAGCTCGCCCGACAGCATGTCCGGCAGCCAGCGCGCGCGCTGCTCGTCCGTCCCGAACGAGAACAGCGGGAAGCACGACAGCGCGTGCACGCTCGTCCCGACGCCCACGCTCGCCCACACCGCGCCGATCTCCTCCAGAACCTGGAGGTAGACCTCGTACGGCTGGGCCCCGCCGCCGAACTCCTCCGGGTACGGGAGCGTCAGCAGCCCGGCCCGCCCCAGCGTCGTGAACACCTCGCGCGCGAACTCCCCGGTGCGCTCGGCGTCCGCGACCCGCGGCGCCAGCTCCTTGGCCGCGATCTCCCGGGTCAGGGCGATCAGGTCCGCCGACTCCTCGGTCGGCAGGTGGCGGATGGCGGGCATGGGCGGCTCCTCTCGTCCCTCCCGACGGTACCAAAGCCGGTACCAGCGAACGCGTTTTGGTACTGTTCCGGCCATGACCCCGGTGGACGGCACGCCACGGACCCGCGCGGAACGCCGCCGCGCCGACCTCGTCGACCGCCTCACCGACCTGTTCCTCGCCCGCGGCTTCGCCGGGCTCGGCGTCGCCGACCTGGCCGCCGAGCTGCGCTGCTCCAAGAGCACCCTCTACACGGTCGCCGCCAGCCGCGAGCAGATCATCGTCACGGTCGTCCGCGCCTTCTTCCGCCGCGCCACCGGGCGCGTCGAGGCCGCCCTCGACGCGGTCCCCGAACGGGACGGCCCGCGCGAGCGCGTCGGCGCGTACCTGCGGGCCATCTCCGCCGAACTCGCCCCCGCGTCCCCCGCCTTCTTCGCCGACCTCGACGCGTTCCCCCCGGCCCGCGAGATCTACGAGGAGAACACCGGCTTCGCCGTCGAACGCGTCCGCGGCCTGGTGCGCGAGGCGTCCCCGGGCGCCGACGCCGCCTTCGTCGGCGCCGTCGCCGGACAGGTCATGGAGTCGATCCACCGCGGCGACATCAAAGCCCGCACCGGCCTCGACGACTCCGCCGCCTACGCCGCCCTCGCCGCCCTGATCGTCGCCCGAATCCAAGCCTGACCCCGCCCCGGCGCGCGTCGGCCCGCCCCGCGCGTCCGCCTGCGACCCCGTGCGGAGTCCGGGGGCGGTCACCCCGGCGGCCGGAGCGGAGCGGAGGCCGCCGGTTTCAGTAGCCCGCCTGCTGGAGCGAGTGCTCCACCAGCTTCACGAGGATGTTCTTGGCGACGTCCGGACGGCGGACGTCGCAGAGCACCACGGGGACGTGCGGGTCGACGTCCAGCGCGTCGCGGATCTCCTCGGCCGTGTAGCGGCGGGCGCCGTCGAACACGTTCGCGGCGATGACGAACGGGATCTCGCGCTGCTCGAAGAAGTCGATCGAGGCGAAGCTCGTCGTGAGGCGGCGCGTGTCGACGAGGACGACCGCGCCCACCGCGCCGTAGGCGATCTGGTCCCACATGAACCAGAAGCGTTCCTGGCCGGGCGTCCCGAACAGGTACAGCCGCACGCCGCCGGAGAAGGTGATGCGGCCGAAGTCCATCGCGACGGTCGTGGTGGTCTTGCCCTCCACGCCCCGCAGGTCGTCCACGCCGGTGGAGGCGTCGGTGAGGGTCTCCTCGGTGCGCAGCGGCCGCACCTCGCTGACCGCGCTCACCAGCGTCGTCTTCCCGACGCCGAAACCGCCCGCCACCAGGATCTTCAGCGTGTGCAGCGGGACGTCGTCGTCCCGCGCGGCGGCGGGGACGGCGTCAGAGGCGGCGAAGTTCATCGAGCACTCTCATCAGTAGCCGGGGGTCGGGTCGGTCGGCGGGCCGGGCCTGCTGCACCTCTTCGATGAGGCCGTAGTGGTGCAGGTCCTCCAGCAGGATCTGCACCACCCGGAACGGCAGGTCGGTCTCCGAGGCCAGGTCGGCGGGGGTGGAGGGCCGCCTGCACAGCTCCAGCAGCTCGCGCTGCTCGCGCGACAGCCAGACCCGCTCGCCCGGGGCGCGGCCGGTCGCGACCAGCACCGTGACCAGGTCGAGGACGAGCCCGCGGGTGCGGGTGCGGCCGCGCGTCATCGCGTACGGCCGCACGACCGGGCCCGCGTCCCGGCCGACCCAGCGCTCTCTCGGCGTCTCCACGGCCGCCCGCCTCAGCCCGCGGCGCCGGCCCGCATCGCCGGGTCGTCGGGGCCGGACGAGCGCGGCGCCGTGCCCAGCTGGCGCCGTACCCGCTTGATCAGCATGGTGGTCTCGTAGGCGACGAGACCGGCGTTGCCGCCCGCGTCGCTCAGCACGGCGAGGCAGCTGCCGTCGCCCGCGGGCATGATGAAGAACAGCATGCCGTCCAGCTCGACGACGGTCTGGCGCACGTGCTTGGCCTGGAAGTGCTCCCGCGCGCCGTTGGCCAGGCTGTGGAAGCCCGACGACAGCGCGGCCAGGAACTCGGCGTCCTTGCGGGTGACGCCGCCCGAAGCCCCCATGACCAGCCCGTCGCGGGACAGCAGCACCGCCTGATGCACCTCGCCGACCCGTTCGACCAGGTCGTCGAGCAGCCAGTCGAGCTCACCCGTCGCGTGCCCCTGCTGCTTCATGATCGCCCCCATTCATCGCGTGGTTCGAGTTCCTCCGGCTCGTCGCCGTCGTCTCTGCCGCGCAGCCACCCCGACTGTAGCGAGGACATCAGGTCGCGGCTGAGCTCCGGGCTCGGCTCCGGGAAGTCGTCTTCGGCCGGGTCGTCGGCCGGCGGCGCGGGCCGCCGGCGCAGCTGCGGCGCGAGGTTGCGCTGCCGGACCCGCTTGGGCAGCCGCCCGGTCACCTCGCTCGACTCGGCCGCCTCGTCCGCTCCCGGATCCGCCGGGACGGACGGTTCCGCGTGCATCCCCGCGTCCGGTTCGGCGATCGGCGCCGCGAGGTGCTGGGGCCGGTAGGCGGGCGGGGGCACGTCGAACGGCTCGACGCTCGGCGCGTCGAACGGCACCGCCCGCGGCTCGGCGACCGGCACGACCCGCGGGACCGGCACGTCCGGCACGTCCGGACGTCCGGTGCGGCGGGGGTCGCGGGCGGCACGGCGGGCGGGGTGTAGGTCGGCGTGGGCGGGCCGGGCAGTTCCGGGCGGGCGCCGCGCCCGAGGCGCGGCAGCGACTCCAGCCGGGTGACCGACGGGCCGCGCGTCCGGACGGGCCGGGCCCGCGGCCGCGGCCACGACGGCCCCCGCGGGCCGCAGGTCGTCGTCCGCCGTGACCAGCGAGTGCGGGACCAGGACGATCGCGGCCGTGCCCCCGTACGCCGACTGCTGCAGCGACACCTTGACGCCGTGCCGCGCCGCCAGCTTCGCGACGACGAACAGCCCGAGCCGGTCGGTGTCGGCGAGGTCGAACTCGACGTCGCTGGCGAGCCGCCGGTTCAGTTCGGCGCGTTCCTCCTCGCTCAGCCCGATGCCCCGGTCGACGACCTCGACGGCCAGCCCGTTGGCGACGGTGTCGACCTTGACGGTCACCTCGGTGGCGGGCGGGGAGAACGCCGCGGCGTTCTCGATCAGCTCGGCCAGCAGGTGGATGACGTCGGCGACCACGGTGCCGATCACGGCGGCGGCCGAGGACCCCGACACCACCACCCGCGTGTAGTCCTCGACCTCGGCGATCGCGGCCCGCACGACGTCCTCCGCCGGGACCGGGCTGTCCCAGGCGCGGACCGTCGGGGAGCCCGACAGGATGACCAGGCCCTCGGCGTGCCGCCGCATCCGGGTGGTGAGGTGGTCGAGGCGGAACAGGTCGTCGAGTTCCTCGGGGCTGGACGCGCGGCGCTCCATCTGGTCGAGCAGCCGCAGCTGGCGGTGCAGCAGCGACTGGCTCCGCCACGACAGGTTGATGAACACGCGGTTGATCCCGGCGCGCAGTTCGGCCTCCGCGATCGCTTCGCCGATCGCGGTCCGCTGCACGGCGTCGAACGCCTCGCCGACCAGCGCGATCTCGGTCGTCCCGCCGGCCGCGGGCGGCGGCGCGGCGGACTCGACGTCCACCGGCTCGCCCTTGCGCAGCCGCGCCACGACCGCGGGCAGCCGCTCGTGCGCGAGCCGCTGCGCGGTCTCCTGGAGGCGGCGCAACTCGTCGGTGAGCCGCCGCGCGAACAGCAGCGACAGCCCGATGGAAGCGATCACCGCGAGCAGGCCGACGCCGCCCACCGCGTAGAACCCGCGCATGATCCGGTCTCCGGCGGGGTCGACGTACTCGCTGGTGAGGGAGTTGTTGCCCTGCAGCGCCGCGCGCAGCCAGACCTGGTCGAGCTTGTCGATCGTGGCGCGCCACTCCCGGCGCGAGGGCGCGACGCCGTTGTTGACGACGCCGCCCTCCAGCGTCGTGTACGCGGTGTACTCGCCGGAGTCGGCGAGACCTTCCATCATCGCGGCGATCTCGCCGTCGGCGCCGGCGCGGCCCAGCGCGAAGAACTGCTCCCGGGTGCCCGCCCAGGACGCGAACGCGGCGCGGCTCACGGTGTCCATGCGGCCGCCGCCGAGCGCCGTCAGCAGCGTGTCCTCGCGGAGCATGAACTCCCGCGCCCAGTAGGTGTGCAGGAGCGCGTTGGTGTTCCGGTAGACGGCGATGTCGTCGACGCTGACCAGCGTCGCCAGCGTCCGGATCACGGTGTCGATCACCGAGCTGTAGCCGTTGATCGCCGCCAGCGGGGTGGTGCCGCCGATCTCGATCTGGGAGCGCAGCGAGCCGAGGCCGTCGAACGCGCCGGTGTTCCACTCCACGCGCTTCTCGGTCCGCTCGTCCATGGCGTCGCGGGTCTCCTGCGACAGGGCGGAGGAACGCCACGCGGCCACGGCCGCGTCGGTCTTCTTCGCGAGTTCCTCGAAGCGCTTCTCGTCGGTGTCGCTGCCGGTCACCAGCACCCGGACGGCGGCGGCCCGCTCCTGCTGGACGGCTTCGACCGCCGACGTCGCGGGGACGCCGACGCTGTTGTAGACGGTCGAGAAGTCGAACCGCTGCAGGGCGTTGGTCAGCGTGACGGTGGCCGGGACCCCCCACATGACCAGCAGGGCGCTGAGCGGGATGGCCAGCAGCAGCGCGATCCGGCGCCGGATCGGGCGCGTGCGCCGCCGCGGGGGCGTCCCGCCCGCGTCCCGTGGGTTCGACACTGCTTCACTCTCCGCGCATTCATAACGGCTGTCACCAAAGGCCACGGAGCATACTTGCGTTTATTTGGCGAAGGCCAGAGGGGATGCCGGTTGAGGCCACCGCGACCCGCGATGTTGACGGAACGCGACGGCGTGATCACGTTCGATCGTTCCGAGTTGCATTCGGGAAGGCCGAGGTTGTAATGAGCGTCGGCGGGGTCGCTCCGTGCGTTCCCGCCGCCGTCCTCGATGATCACCGGACGGGACGCGCGGCGCCTGCGGCGTTCCGCACATGCGGGCCCGCCGGGGAGTCGAAAAGGCGGAAATCGCGTTCTTTGATACCGGCGCGCAAAAACGGGCCGAAGCACATCGGCCATTACGCTGCCGCGCTGCGATTCGAGGGACGCACCCGGCGCACCCGACGTTCGTCCGGATGCGTCCCGCAATTCTTTCGAGCGTCCGGAAAGATGTCAGAACGCGAGTTCGGCGGCCAGCGCCCGCAGCCCCGGAAGCGGATCCGCGTCGTTCTCGGTCAGCACCTGGACGGCCACGTGATCGGCGCCCGCGTCGTGGTGGGCCGCCAGCGCCGCCGCGACCGCCGCCGCGTCGCCGTGCGGGGCCAGCGCGTCGATGAGCGCGTCGCTGCCGCCGTCCGCGATGTCCTCCTCCGCCCAGCCGAGCCGCTCCAGGTTCGCGGTGTAGTTCCGCAGATGCAGGTACGGGTTCTCGACCTGCGGCCGGGCGACCGCGCGCGCCCGCTCCGGATCGGCGTCCACGACGACCTTCTGCTCGGGGGCGAGCAGCCGCCCGCCGCCCAGCTCCAGCCGCGCCCGGCGAGTGTGCTCGGGCGTCACCAGGTACGGGTGCGCGCCCATCGTCCGCTCGGCGGCCAGCCGCAGCACCTTCGGCCCGAGCGCGGCCAGCACCCGGCCGTACTCGGGGACGCCCGCGGCGTCCAGCCGGTCCAGGTAATCGACGATCACCTCGTACGGCGCCCGGTACTCCTGCGTCGCCTCCCGGTGCCCGATCCCGACACCGAGCAGGAACCGGTCGCCGTGGGCGTCGCGCAGGCTCCGGTAGGACGCCGCGGCCTCCTCGGCGGGCGTCGCCCACATGTTCACGATGCCGGTCGCGACCGTGATCCGCTCCGTCGCCGCGAGCAGCCGGTCGACGACGTCCGGATCGCCGGGCGACCCGCCCACCCAGATCGCGCCGTAGCCGAGCGCCTCGACCTCGCGCGCCAGTTCCGGCGTGAGCCCCGACCACCGGCGCCAGATGCCGTACCGGCCGATATCGATCTTCGTCATTGTCGCTCCAACATCGCGCCTCGCCGGGCTATGCCCGGCCCTGTCCGCCCCGTGCCCGCCGCCACGTCCACCGTGACGTCCACCGTCACATCTACCGGTCTTCCGGTGCGCGCGTCCCGATTCGCGGGCCGTGTTTCTCGGACTTCCCCACGGGCACGTCCTGAAGGATTGCGACGACCGGCGCGGGAACCGGGACGGGCCGGGCGAGGGGGAGGTTTTTCGATAATGACCGCGGGCTGGTACGGAGCGGGCGGAATGGACCCGTTCGAGGAGATGCTCGCCCGGTTCTTCGGGGCGCGGGCGCACCGCCGTCCGACGGAACGGGTCAGCATCGCCCGGCTGATGAGCGAACCGGCGCGCGAGCTCGTACGCGACGCCGCCGCGCAGGCCGCGCAGTGGGGCAGCCTCGACCTGGACACCGACCATCTGCTGTGGGCGGCCACCCGGCAGCAGGGCACCCGGCACTGGCTGGTGCGCGCCGGGGCCGATCCGGACAAGATAAAGAACGAGATCGAGGGCGGCGCCCGGCGCGGCGATCCGCGCGACGTCCCGCCGCAGCTGACGCCGTCCGCCAAGCGCGCCCTGCTGGACTCCCACCAGATCTCGCGCGCGCTCGGCTCGTCCTACATCGGGCCGGAGCACCTGCTGTTCGCGCTCGCCCTGGACCGCGACTCGCACGCCGGGCGCATCCTGGACGCCGAGCACGTGACGCCCGACGCGCTGCAGAACGCGGCGGCGGGCGGCGGGCACGGGCAGCAGCCCCCGGGCGGGGGCGGCGGCCAGCAGCCGACCGGCACCCCGACCCTGGACGAGTACGGCCGCGACCTCACCGAGTACGCCCGCGAGGGGCGCATCGACCCGGTGATCGGACGGTCCGCGGAGATCGAGCAGACCGTCGAGGTGCTGTCGCGGCGGACCAAGAACAACCCGGTGCTGATCGGCGACCCCGGCGTCGGCAAGACCGCCATCGCCGAGGGACTCGCCCAGCGCATCGTGGACGACGACGTGCCCGACACGCTGCGCGGCAAGCGGCTCGTCCAGCTCGACCTCGGCGGCGTCGTCGCCGGCACCCGCTACCGCGGCGACTTCGAGGAACGGCTGAAGAAGGTCATGGACGAGATCCGCGACCACTCCGACCAGCTCGTGATCTTCATCGACGAGATCCACACGGTGGTGGGCGCGGGCGGCGCGGAGGCGCGATGGACGCCGCCAACCTGCTCAAGCCCGCGCTCGCCCGCGGCGAGCTGCACGTGGTCGGCGCGACGACCATCGACGAGTACCGCCGCAACATCGAGAAGGACGCGGCCCTCGAACGCCGCTTCCAGCCGATCATGATCGCGGAGCCGTCCGTCGACGACAGCATCGAGATCCTGCGCGGGCTGAGCGACCGCTACGAGGCGCACCACCAGGTCCGGTTCACCGACGAGGCGCTCGTCGCGGCCGTCGACCTGTCCAGCCGCTACCTCACCGACCGGTTCCTGCCCGACAAGGCGATCGACATGATCGACCAGGCGGGCGCCCGCGTCCGGCTGCGCTCCCACACCATGGACGGCGGCCGCCGCGAGCTGGAGGACCGCCTCGAACGGCGCCGCCGCGAGAAGGACCAGGCCGTCTTCGACGAGGACTACGAGAAGGCGTCGCAGCTCCGCGACGAGATCGGCAACCTGGAGAACGACCTGGCCGCCGCGCGCACCGACGACGCGCCCTCGACCGTCCCGGAGGTCACCGCCGAGGACATCGCCGAGGTGATCTCGCGCATCTCCGGCGTGCCCGTCACCCAGCTCACCCAGGACGAGCGGGACCGCCTCGCGAGCCTGGAGGAGCATCTGCACGAGCACGTCGTCGGGCAGGAGGACGCGGTCGCCGCCGTCGCGCGCGCGGTCCGCCGCTCCCGCGCGGGGATGAGCGACCCGGACCGTCCGATCGGCGGGTTCCTGTTCCTCGGCCCCACCGGCGTCGGCAAGACCGAGCTGGCCAAGGCGCTCGCCGAGGCGCTGTTCGGCACCCGCGACCGGATGATCCGCTTCGACATGAGCGAGTTCCAGGAGCGGCACACCGTCAGCCGCCTGATGGGCGCCCCGCCCGGATACGTCGGCTACGAGGAGGCCGGGCAGCTCACCGAGGCCGTCCGCCGGCTGCCCTACTCGGTGATCCTGCTCGACGAGATCGAGAAGGCCCACCAGGACGTCTTCAACGTCCTGCTCCAGCTGCTGGACGACGGCCGCCTGACCGACGCGCAGGGCCGCACCGTCGACTTCCGCAACACCGTCGTCATCATGACCAGCAACCTCGGCTCCGAGCTGATCACCGGCCAGGTCGAGATGGGGTTCGGCACGGTCGGCGGCGACGGGCAGGGGGCCGCGCTCAGCGACCGCATCATGCGCCGCCTGGGCGAGGCGTTCCGCCCCGAGTTCCTCAACCGGATCGACGAGATCATCGTGTTCCAGCGGCTGGAGCCCGTCCAGCTCCGCCAGATCACCGACCTGATCCTGGACGAGACGCGCCGCCGCCTGCGCGCGCAGGACGTCACCGTCTCGTTCGGCGTCGAGGCGGTCGACTGGCTCGCCGAGCGCGGCTACCAGCCGGAGTTCGGCGCCCGCCCGCTGCGCCGCACCGTCCAGCGGGAGGTCGACGACCGGCTCTCCGACCTGCTGCTGTCGGGCGACCTCGCCCCCGGCCGGCACGTCGAGGTCACCGCGACGTCCGACGGCCTGGCCTTCGAGGTCACCGCGCCCGAACCGGCGCCGACCGCCGGACCCTGACCGCCGCGGCCGCCCGGGGCGGGGGAGACGCCCGCCCCGGGCGCGCGCGCCGGTCCCGGATCAGACGCGGTAGAGCTTCGCGGCGGTCTCGCCGAGCACCTTGCGGCGCGTCTCCGGCCGCAGCGCCGACATCCGCTCCTCGACCGCCGTCAGCGGGTCGGGGTAGAGGCAGGTCGGGTGCGGGAAGTCGGTCTCGAACATGACGTTGTCCTCGCCGACCCGGTCGATCATGTACTGGAGGTCGCCGCCGTTCTCCTCGAACCAGAACGTCGCGTACCAGTGGTCCTTGAAGTACTCGGACGGCTTGCGCGACAGTTCGGCCGCCTGCTGCGGCGCGTTCTCCATGATCTCGTAGTCGGCGGTCTCCATCATGAACGGGATCCAGCCCATGCCGCTCTCGACCGAGACCATCTTCAGCCCCGGATGCCGGTCGAAGATCCCCGCGTAGATGCTGTTGATCACGACCCGGGCGTTGTTGAGGAACAGCATTCCGCCGCCGACCGCGGGCTTGAGGTTCTGGTGCAGGGACGGCCAGAAGTACTTCCCGTAGAAGTTCAGTGAGGTCAGGCTGGCACCGATGTGGAAGTGCACGGGCAGCCGCAGGTCCGCGCACACCTCCCACAGCGCGTCCCAGTCGCGGTGCGCGAGGTCGGGTGCGCCGGTCTCCTGCGGGTCCGAGGTCATGTTCACGCCGCGGAAGCCCGCCGCCGCCGCGCGCTTCGCCTCCCGGACGCACTCGTCGACGCTCCACGCGGGCATGATCGCCATCGGCAGCAGCCGCTCGCCCGACACGTCCTGCAGCTCGGCCAGGTAGTCGTTGAAGATCTCGACGGTCAGCCGGCGCAGCGCCGGATCCTGCACGTTGTTGGAGATGCCCTGCCCGCCGATGCCGAGCGCGTTGGGGTAGAGCACCTGCGCGTGGAAGCCGTTCTGGTCCATGTACTCCAGGCGGGCCTCGTGGTCCCAGGCCGCGCGGTGCACCCAGTCGATGCCGTTGTTCTTGCTCTCCTCGAAGGGGAACTTGTCGCCGTCCCGGCTCACCACGCCGCCGCCGCGCGCCGGGCCGATCCGGCCGTCGCTCTCCACCACCCACCAGGGCTGCCCGTCGATGTCGACGACGCGGGGGAGGCGGTCCTCGTACCCCTTCGGCGCGCGCGTCGTGAAGATGTCGTGACGTTCGGTGAGGTGCGTGTCCGCGTCGATGACCCGCACCTCGTCGGCCAGCTTCACCATCTGCCCTCATTTCTCCGCCGCGGAACCGGCCCGCGTTTCCTGGAATGTATGCTCTCGGCCAAAGAGAAGCAAGTGTTCACTCTGTTATTCGGCCGCTCAGCGATTCTGCGGGAACCCGAGATCGATCGCGGACGAGGCCGGGTCGGGCCACCGCGACGTGACGACCTTCGACCTCGTGTAGAAGTCGACGCCCTCCGGCCCGTACATGTGCCGGTCGCCGAACAGGCTGGCCTTCCAGCCGCCGAAGCTGTAGTAGCCGACCGGCGTCGGGATGGGGACGTTGATCCCCACCATCCCGGCGTTCACCTCGAACTCGAAGCGCCGCGCCGCCCCGCCGTCGCGGGTGAACACGGCCGTCCCGTTGCCGTACCGGTTCTCGTTGATCAGCCGCAGGCCCTCCTCGTAGGAGCCCACCCTGGTCACCGCCAGCACCGGGCCGAAGATCTCGTCGTCGTAGCAGCGCATCCCGGGCCGGACGCCGTCGATCAGGCTCGGCCCGAGGAAGAACCCGCACGCCGGGACGTCCGCGCGCCCGTCCACGAGCACCGTGGCGCCCTCGGCGCTCGCCGCCGCCAGGTAACCGGCGACCCGGTCGCGGTGCTCGGCGGTGATCAGCGGGCCCATCTCGCTGTCGTCGCCCGCCGCCGGTCCGACCTTGATCCGCGGGATCCGCTCACGGATCCTGTCGATGAGGGCGTCGGCGACCGAGTCGATGACCAGCAGGACGCTGATCGCCATGCAGCGCTCGCCGGCCGAGCCGTAGGCGGCGCTCACCGCCGCGTCGGCCGCGACGTCGAGGTCGGCGTCGGGGAGGACGAGCATGTGGTTCTTCGCGCCGCCGAGCGCCTGCACGCGCTTGCCGTTGCGCGTCCCGGCCCCGTGGACGTGCTCGGCGACCGCCGTCGACCCGACGAAGCTGACCGCGGCCACGTCCTCGTGCGCGAGGATCCGCTCGACGGCCTCCGCGTCGCCGTTGACCACGTTGAAGCAGCCGTCCGGCAGCCCCGCCTCCCGCAGCAGCTCCGCGAGCAGCAGCGGGGCCGACGGATCGCGCTCGCTGGGCTTGAGGACGAACGTGTTCCCGCACGCCAGCGCGTTGGCGATCATCCACAGCGGGACCATCGCGGGGAAGTTGAACGGCGTGATCCCGGCGACGACGCCGAGCGGCTGCCGCACGCTGTGCACGTCGATGCCGGTCGCGGCCTGCTCGGTGTGCCCGCCCTTCAGCAGGTGGGGGATGCCGCAGGCGAACTCGACGTTCTCCAGCCCGCGGGCGACCTCGCCGAGCGCGTCCGACAGCACCTTGCCGTGCTCGGCCGACACCAGGAACGCGAGGTCCTCGCGGTTCGCCGCGACGAGCTCGCGGAACCGGAACATCACCTCGGCCCGCCGCGCCAGGCTCGTCGCGCGCCAGTCCGGGAACGCGGCCTTCGCGACCGCCACCGCGTGGTCGACCTCGTCCGCCGAGGCGAGATCGACCGCCGCCTGCCGCTCCCCGGTCGCCGGGTTCCAGACCGGCCCGGAGCGCCCGGACGAGCCCGGCACCAGCTTCCCGCCGACCCAGTGCGAAATCCGCCTCATATCCAGGTTCCCGCCTTCGTCTCGATCCGACCGGGCTCGGGCCACGCGTCCCCGACACTACGGTCGCCGACCCGGAGGAAGCAAGCATTCACTCCCTAACTCTGCAACGCCACCGAGACGGCTCAGAGTGTCTTCGAGAGCGCCTACGAGGCGCACAGCGTCTCCGCAGACAAGATGACCGACGAGCCCGTCCAGGCCACACCGCACCGCATCGCACCGCGCCGCGCCGCGATCGACGCGGCGGGCGCCCGCCCCGTCCTCTGGACCGGCCCCTGCGGGCGGGCGCCTGGTCGAGCGCTTCCAGCGCTACCGCAAGCGTGACCGGCGACGACGTGAGGCCGAAAGACGGCCGGCGCCGCCGCGGCGGGATCCATTGCGGAGTGAGTAATTACTGTCTAAGCTCCCATACAGGATGGGTGTGTGATGCCGGTCACCGGGCGGCGCCCGGCCGATGAGGAGGACGATCGTGGACAGGGAAGCCCTGGAGCGCAGGATCGCGCGCCGGTTGCTGGACCACATCGAGAACCGGACCACCGACCTCGCCGACGACATGATGGAACTGTCGACGGACGTCTACTCGGAGGCGCACCAGGAGAAGGAGGTCGAGGTCCTGTTCCGTGACCGGCCGCTCGTCCTGTGCCTGTCGGGCGCGCTGCCGGGCCCCGGCACCTTCCGCACCGTCGACCTGTGCGGGACGCCGCTGCTGCTGACGCGCGACGCCGGCGGCCGCGTCCACGCCTTCGCCAACGCCTGCCGCCACCGGGGAGTGCGGGTCGTCGACGGCGCGGGCGAGGCGAAGAAGTTCACCTGCCCGTTCCACGCCTGGACCTACGACCTCACCGGCGACCTCGTCCGCGTCCCCGTCGACGACGCCTTCGCGGGGATGTGCAAGGAGGACAAGGGCCTGGTGGAACTGCCGGTCGCCGAGGGCCGCGGCCTCGTCGTCGGCCGCCTCCGGCCCGGCCCCGCCGTCGACATCGACGACTACCTCGGCCCGGACCTCGCGGACGAACTCGGCATGCTCGACTTCGCGGACTGGAAACCGCACGGCGAACCCCACGTGCACCGCGTCGGTGCCAACTGGAAGGTCACGCTCGACACCTTCCGCGAGAACTACCACTTCAACTACCTGCACCGGCGCACGCTCGCCTCGTACGCGCACGGCGGCGTGCTGACGTTCGACGCCTTCGGCCCCCACCTGCGCAACTGCTCGGCGCTGCGCTCGATCGACGAGCTGCTCGGCCGGCCGGAGGACGAGTGGGGCGACGTGACCCGGCACTTCAGCTACCAGTACCAGCTGTTCCCCAACACCAGCCTGACCTTCGACAGCCGCCACATCGAGCTGTGGCAGATCCTCCCGGTCGACGCCCGCACGTCCGAGGTCGTGCACACCGCCTACCTGCGTCCCGGCCTGAGCGAGGAGGAGCGGGCGAAGGTCGTGGAGATGGCGCCGTGGATCTGCGACACGGTGGTGGACGGCGAGGACTTCTGGGTCGCCGGACGGACCGAGCCCGGCGTCCGCACCGGACTGCTCGACACCGTGGTGTTCGGGCGCAACGAACCCGCGCCCCAGCACCTGCACCGCGGCTTCGCCGCCGCGCTGGCCGAGCCCCGCTACCGGGTTCGTTGATCTGCGGCGTGTTGCCCTGACTCGGGCTCCCATAAGGGCAACACGCCGCAGATCAACATCGGAAGGGGGCGTCGGGTCGGCGGATGTTCGTGGCACCGCGGTGGCCGGTCAGGCGGTGTCGATCCATACGGACTTGACGTTGAGGTACTCGTCGAGCGAGTGCGGCCCCATCTCGCGGCCGTACCCGCTCGCCTTGTACCCGCCGAAGGGCACGGCCGGGTCGAACAGGAGGGCCGTGTTGACCCAGACGGTCCCGGCCCGCATCTCGCTCGCGAGCCGGTGCGCCTTGCCCACGTCCCGCGTCCAGATGCCGCCCGCGAGCCCGAAGGACGTGTCGTTCGCGCGGTCCGCGACCTCCTCCGGCGAATCGAACGGCAGCACGGACGCGACGGGCCCGAAGATCTCCTCGCGGGCGACCCGCATGTCGTCGCGCACGTCCGCGAGGACGGTCGGGGCCACGAAGTAGCCCTTGGCCAGCTCGCCGGTCTCGACGCGCGCGCCGCCCGCGGCGGTGCGGGCGCCCTCCGCGCGGCCCGCGTCGAGATACCCGGTCACGCGCCGCAGCTGCTCCGCCGACACCAGCGGCCCGATCCGGGTCTCGGGGTCCAGGCCGTCGCCGACCTTCAGCCCGTTCGCGAACTCCGCGACGCCGTCGACGAACTCGTCGTAGATCGTCCGCTCGACGTAGACGCGCGTGCCCGCGCAGCAGATCTGGCCGGAGTTCGAGAAGACGCTCATCGCCGCGCCGGGGACCGCGCGCGCCAGGTCGGCGTCCGCGAACACCACGTCGGGGGACTTGCCGCCGAGTTCGAGCGACAGCCGCTTCAGGTTCCCGGCGGACGCCTCGACGATGCGCCGCCCGGTCTCGGTGGAGCCGGTGAACGCCACCTTGTCGACGCCGTGATGCCCGGCGAGGGCCGCGCCCGCCCCGGCGCCGCCCGTCACGATGTTGACGACGCCGTCCGGGAGCCCGATCTCGGCCAGCAGCTCACCGAGCCGGACGGCGACGAGGCTCGCCTCCTCGGCGGGCTTGAGCACCATCGTGCAGCCGGTGGCCAGCACCGGGGCGATCTTCCAGATCGCGTTGCTGATCGGCCGGTTCCACGGGACGATCGCCGCGACCACCCCCACCGGTTCCTTGAGCGTGTAGCTCAGGACCGACCCCGGCACGGAGTTCGGGATCGTCTCGCCGTGGATCTTCGTGGCCCATCCGGCGAAGTAGCGCAGCACCTCCGACTCCCAGGCGGGGGCGGGACGGGAGCGGCGGCGGCCGATCGGCGAGCCCATGTCGAGCACTTCGAGGAGCCGCAGCTCCTCGTAGTTCTCCTGGACGGCGTCCGCGAACCGCCACAGCAGCGCCTGCCGGTCGCGGGGTTTGGCGCGGCGCCACGGGCCGTCGAACGCGGCCCGGGCCGCCGCGACGGCGCGGTCGGCGTCCCGCGGGCCCGCCTCGGCCAGTTCGGCGATCACCTCGCCGGTCGACGGGTTGACGCTCGGGAACGTCGCGCCCGACTCGGCGTCGACCCACCGGCCGCCGACCAGCAGCTTCTTGGGCCGCCCGTCGAGCAGGGGCGGCACCGGCACGTCGGGACGGGACAGGGTCGGCGCGGCGGGCGGTGTGGGGGCCTCCATGCCTCCGAACTGTAGACAGCGAACCCTCTAAATAAAAGAGCATTCACTCTTTTAGCTACCTCTCTCACCCTAGAAAGTGACTGCTCACCTTGTTACATTGCTGTGCAGGTGCTCAGGGCGATCGCCTGGCAAGGGCGCGACCAGGCAGGGGAGAGCATGGAGAAGACCACCTCGGGATCCGCCTCGGGATCCGGACCGCTGCCCGACGACTGGTGCGAGCGGCACTTCGACCACCTGTCGCCGGACCTCGCCGACACGATGCCGGAGACGATGGCGCGGATGCGCGAGCTGTGCCCCGTCGCCCGCAGCGACGAGCACGGCGGCTTCTGGGTGGCGACGCGCTACGAGGACGTCCTCCGCGTCGCCCAGGACTGGGAGGTGTTCAGTTCCGCGCACGGGCTCGGCGTGTCCAAGGCCGCGACGGTCGTCCGCAACCTCCCGGTCCAGGCGGACCCGCCCGAGCAGCGCATCTACAAGCGCCTCATCAACCCCTTCTTCACCCCGGCCGCCATCGCGCCGTGGGAGGCGCCCACCCGCGAGCTCGTGACCCGGCTCATCGACGCGTTCGCCGAGGACGGCGAGTGCGAGTTCATGGACGCGTTCGCGCGGCCGCTGCCCAGCCTGGCGTTCTTCGAACTCGCGCTCGGCGCGCCCCCCGGGGACCTGGACGAGGTCGCCCGCCTCGCGTCGAAGTCGTCGGTGCCCGACGACCCGGAGGCGCGCGACTGCTGGCTCGGCCTGTACGAGTGGATCAAGGAGTTCACGGCCCGGCGGCGCGCGGAGCCGCCGCGCGGGGACGTCGTCGACGCGGTGCTGAACGCGGAGATCGACGGCCGCCCGATCACCGAGGACGAGATCATCGGGACCGTCCAGCTGCTGATCCTCGGCGGCCTGGAGACCACCGCGGGCGCGCTGGGGCTGATGGTCGACCGGTTCTGCGCCGAGCCGGAGATCCCCGCGCTGCTGCGCGAGCGTCCCGAGCTGATCCCGGAGGCCGTGCAGGAACTCCTGCGCCTGGAGCCGTCGTTCGTCTCCGTCGCCCGCACCGTGATGCGCGACACCGAACTCGGCGGCCGTCCGCTCAAGAGGGGCGACAAGGTCCTGCTGCACTGGGCGTCCGCCAACCGGGACGGCGGCGAGTTCGCCGACGCCGACCGGTTCGACCTCGGCCGCGAGCGCAACCGGCACCTCGCCTTCGGCGCGGGCCCGCACCGCTGCGCCGGATCGAACCTCGCCCGCCTGAACCTGCGGGTGGCGCTGGAGGAACTGCTCGGGCGGCTGGACGGCATCGAACTGCGGGCGGGCGCGCACGTCCGCTACCACCGGGGCATGACCCGCTCCCCGCTCACCCTGCCGATCACCTTCACGCCCGGCCCGCGCCTCGGGCCCGCCGCGTCCTAGCACCCTGCCGACACCGCTCCTGGGAGGTCGCACATGGCCGAGCGGACGCTCCTGAAGAACGCACGCGTGCTCGCCTGCTCCGGCGATCCGCACGAGAGACCCGCCGCCGCCGACGTCCTGATCGAAGACGACCGGATCGCCGCGGTCGCGCCCGGCGGGCTCGACCCCGACCCCGCGTCGGCGCGGATCGTCGACCTGCACGGCGCGACCGTCCTGCCCGGCCTCGGCGACGCCCACGTGCACATCAGCTGGCCGCTGGACTTCGTGTTCGACCACGCCGGCATCGCCGCCACGCCGCCCGCCGAGCACATGCTCGACGTCGCCGCGGTCATGCGGACGTTCCTGGAGAGCGGCTACACGACCGTCATCGGCGCCGGGGTCACGCAGCCGCACGACGACCTGCTCGCCCGCGACGCGATCGACCGGGGGCTGATCCCGGGGCCGCGGATCGTCCCGAGCGGGCCCATGGTCGCCGAGGTCGGCGGGCTCGGCGCGGACGGCGAGCTGATGGAGGTCGCCGGGACCGCCGCCGAGCTGCGCGACATCGTCGCCCGCCAGTGCGACACGGGCGTCCGGGCGCTGAAGCTGTTCATCTCCGGCGACGGCGTCGTCCCCGAGTACCCGTCCGAGGACGTGTACATGAACGACGAGATGCTGGCGGCCGCCGTCGCGGAGGCCGACCGGCACGGCGCGTTCATCACCGTGCACGCCCGCGGCTCGGCGAGCGTCGCGATGGCGGCCCGCACCGGTGTCCGCATCGTCCACCACGCCTGCTTCCTCGACGACGACGCCGTCAAGGCGCTCGAAGCGCGGCGCGGCGACGTGTGGGTGTGCCCCGGGCTCCACTACCTCTACGCGATGGTGAACGGGCACGCCGAACCGTGGGGCATGACGCCCGAGCGGATCGAGGCGTCCGGCTACCCCCGCGAACTGCGGTCGCAGATCGAGGGGATGGCGATGCTGCGCGACGCCGGCATCGCGATCCTGTCGGGCGGCGACTTCGGCCACCAGTGGACGCGCCACGGCACGTACGCCGCCGAACTGCGCAGAGATACGTCGAGCTGGCGGGCATGACGCCGGCCGAGGCGATCTGCACCGCCACCCGCAACATGGGACCGGCCGCCCGCCTCGACATCGGGCAGGTCCGGGCCGGGTACCTCGCCGACCTGCTGATCGTCGACGGCGACCCCGCCGCGGACGTGACCGTCCTGCAGCGCCCCGAACTCCGCCGGGCCGTCATGAAGGGCGGCGGGTTCGCCTACGTCAACCCCGGGGTCCTCTCGTGACGGGTCCGCTCGCGACGCTGTCCGGGGTCGACGCGCTGGTGCGGCTGCTCCTCCTCCGCCGCGAACTGGACGAACGCGACGGCCTCGACACCGCCACGATGGTCTCCGGGTATCCCGGGTCGCCGCTGGGCGGCTTCGACCTGAGCATGGACCGCATGGCGGACGCCCTCGCCGCGCACCGCGTCGTGCACCGGCCCGGCCTCAACGAGGAACTCGCCGCCGCGACCGTCTGGGGCAGCCAGATGGGCGCGGTCGTCGACTACGACGGCGTCGACGGCGTCGCGGGCGCCTGGTACGGCAAGGGCCCGGGCCTCGACCGCTGCGGGGACGCGCTGAAGCACGCGAACGCGATGGGCGCGGGCCCCAACGGCGGCGCCGTCATGTTCTGCGGCGACGACCCGGCCGCCAAGTCGTCCACGCTCGCCTGCGACAGCCACTTCACCTTCGAGGACGCCTGCGTCCCCGTGCTGTTCCCCGGCGACCAGCAGGACGTCCTCGACCTCGGCGTGCACGCGTTCCGGCTCTCCCGCTACGCGGGCGCGTGGGCCGGGATGAAGATCGTCACCGCGGTCGCGACGGTGTCGGCACCGTGGACCTCGACCCGTCCCGGCACGCGCCGCGCGACCCGGCGGACGTCGTCATCGGCGGGCGCCCGTGGAAGCACGAACCCCTCGCCACGATCGGCCCGCACGCCGTGCCCCGGCAGGAGGAACTGGTCGTCGACCACCGCCTCCGCGCCGCCCGCGCGTACGCGCGCCACAACGGGCTCGACCGCGTCGTGGGCGCCGCGCCCGGGGCGCGCCTCGGGGTGGTGTGCGCGGGCAAGACCTACTTCGACGTGCTGCAGGCGTTCGCCGACCTCGGGGTGTCCGCCGGGGAACTCGCGGACGCGGGCGTCCGGATCCTGAAGCTCGGCATGACGTATCCCCTCGTCGAGGAGACGGTCACCGAGTTCGCCGCGTCCGTCGGGGAACTCGTCGTCATCGAGGAGAAGCGGCCGTTCGTCGAGACCCGGCTGCGGGGCGTCCTGCACGAGGCGCGCAGCACCGTCCCGGTGCTCGGCAAGCGCGACCGCTCCGGGGAGACGCTCGTCCCGCAGGCCGGGGAGCTGGACGCGTCCGCGGTCGCGCCCGTCCTCACCCGGCTGCTGCCCGCGCTCGCGCCGCGCGTCGGCGCGCCGCGCGGAGGTACACGTCGCCGGACGCTGCCGCTCGTGCAGCCGCCGTCCCGCTCGCCCGGGTACTGCAGCGGCTGCCCGCACAACCGCTCCACGGTCGTCCCGGACGGCGCGCTGGTCGGCGGGGGAGTCGGCTGCCACGGCATCATGTACTTCGAGGCGCGCAACCGGGGCCTGCGCAGCCTCCCGCCGACCCCGATGGGCGCCGAGGGCGTCCCGTGGACGGGTCTCGCCCCGTTCGTCGCCGAACCGCACGTCGTCCAGAACATCGGCGACGGCACCCTCAGCCACTCCGGGACGCTCGCCGTCCGCGCGAGCGTCGCCGCGGGCGTCGACATCACGTTCAAGATCCTCTACAACGCGGCCGTCGCGATGACCGGCGGCCAGGACGTCACCGGGCTGATGGACGTGCCCGCGATGACGCGCGCGCTGCACGCCGAGGGCGTCCGGAAGATCGTGGTGTGCGCCGAGGACCCGAAACGCTACGGCCGCCGCGCGCGCTGGGCGCCCGGCGTCGAGGTCCACGGCGCGACCGGCTGCCCGAGGTGCAGGAGGAGCTCCGGCGCGTCCCCGGCGTGACCGTCGTCGTCTACGACCAGCGGTGCGCGGCCGAGGCGCGGCGGCTGCGCAAGCGCGGCCTGCTGCCCGAACCGCCGCGCCGCGTCGTGATCAACGAGGCCGTCTGCGAGGGCTGCGGCGACTGCGGCGCCAAGAGCAACTGCCTGTCGGTGCTGCCCGTCGGCACCGAGTTCGGCGAGAAGCGGCGGATCCACGACCCGTCCTGCAACCGCGACTACACCTGCCTCGACGGCGACTGCCCGTCGTTCGGTGACCGTCACGCCCCCGGCGCGCGG
>NZ_MKJY01000023.1 GCF_001942465.1 Actinomadura sp. CNU-125 | reverse complement strand
GGTCCGCGCCCGCCGCGAGCAGCGCCCCGACGACCTCCAGGTGCACGCGGCCCCCGTCGCGAGGATCACGGCCTCCAGAAGCGCCGTCCAGCCGAGATCGTTGACGTGGTCGACGTCGATGTCCGTCTCGGCCAGGACCGCCCGGACGTAGTCGAGGTGGCCCCGTTCGCTCGCCGGGATCAGCGACACGCCGCCGAACCGGTTCGTCAGCGTCAGGTCCGGCTCGCCGGGTAGGAGCGCGCGCATCATCGCCACGCTGCCGGTCACCCCGGTGACCAGCCACGCGCTGTCCTTGCGGACGTCCTGGGCGTTCACGTCGGCCCCGAGACCGACGAGCACCCCGGCCGTCTCCACCTCGTCGTGGAGCGCGGCGCGCAGCAGCGCGGTGCGCCCGTCCTCGTCGCGCGCCTCCAGGCCGGCGCCGGAGTCGAGGGCCCGGACGACGGCGGCGGCGTCGCCGCTCCGGGCGGCGTCGAGCAGGACCCGGTCGGCCCGCGAGAGCGATCGCTTCACCATTACGGGACTCCCTTCGGAGGAAAACAAGCGGACAGGTGTGCGGGGGCCGGGCCGACGGAGCGGCGGTGCCGTCGTCCGGGCTCCGTCAGCGGCCGTTGTCGATCGCCGCGAGCCCGGCCCGCGCGAACTTCTCGTCGAGGGTTCCGGACGGCGCGCCCGCGACGCCGATGCCCGCGATCGGCGCATCGCCCTGCGCGACCGGGACGCCGCCGCCGAGGAACAGGGTGTTCGGGATGTCGGCGAGCGTCGGCGCGTCCTCCAGCCGCTCGACGAGCGCGGACGTCGGGGAGTTCCACGCCGCGGCCGTCCACGCCTTCTTGACCGCGGAATCGTAGGACTGCGGGCCCGCGCCGTCGCCGCGCAGGGTCACCATCGTGTTGCCGTTGCGGTCCACGACCGCGACGGTCACCCGCTGGTTCTCCTTCTGCGCGGCCTTCAGCGCCGCCTCGGCGGCGGTCGTGGCGGCGTCGATCGTCAGATGGGCGCTGGTCGTCGTGGTCTTGTCCTTGAGATCGGCAGCGGCCCGCGGAGCGGCGGCCGCGGCCTGCGGGGCGGCGGCGGGCGGCTGCGCGGCAGCGGCCATCGTGCCGACGGCGCCGACGCCGACCACCGCGAGCGCCGAGGCCGAGGCGGTGATCTTCACGCGGGTGGAGAACTTGCGGGTCTTGTCGTTCATCGGGAACGGCTCCCTATAGGTCGTTCGCGGAGGTGTCCCATGGACGGGACGGACGCGGCGTCTCCCGCGTCGTGCCTCCAGCCTGCGTCCACGGCCCCCGCCCCGCCGTCGTCGAACCGGGTGCTCCCCGCGCATCGGACGGACGACCACGGGGTCGTCCGAACGGATGACCCCGATGCCGGAAACCCGGGCGATAATCGAAGTGTCCGCCCAGCTCAGCACGGTTCGGAAGGGCCGCTCCGGGAACGCTCCGGGCGTCCCGCACGGAAGCGGCGGGCCCCACCGGAAAGGACCAGCGATGCCGCCCAGCAGCCGTCCCGCCCGCGGCGCCGCGCGGGCGCCCGGGACCGGTGACGCGCCCTGGCTGCCGGTCGTCATCCACCTCACCTTCGTCCTCCTGCTGGGCTCCGCCCTGACCCGCTACGTGCAGCGGCACGGAGACACCCCGGGCGCGCCCGTCGTGCTCGCCCTGGCCGGCGTCCTCGCGGTCCTGTACGTCCTCGGCGTGATCCTCGGCCGGCACACCGCGCCCCCCGAGGACCGGGCCGTCCGCTTCTCCCCGGGGCCGGGCCGCCCCCCACCGGCGCACCTGTTCTGGCTGGGCGCCGTCGTCGCGGGCCTGGCGGTGCTGGTCGCGCTGGCGCCCAGCTTCTCCTGGTGCGCGGTGCCGCTCTTCTACACGGCGCTGCGCACGCTCGCCCCGCCCGCCGCGTACGTCCTGGTGACGGCCCTCACCGGTTACGTGATCTTCGCGCGGCTCCGGCTGGCGGACCGCTTCGACGTCGACCTGGTCGTCGGCCCCGCCGCGGTCGCCGCCCTGGCCACCGCGGTGTTCGCGTTCATGGACCGGCAGTCCGCGCGCCAGACCGCCCTGATCGGCGACCTCGTGCGGGCCCGCCGCGAACTGGCCGCCACCGAGCGCCGCGAAGGCACCCTCGCCGAACGGCAGCGGCTGTCGATGGAGATCCACGACACCCTCGCGCAGGGCCTGTCCAGCCAGCGGATGCTGCTGCAGGCCGCCGAGCGGGTGTGGGACGCCGATCCCGGACGCGCCCGCGCGCACGTGCGCACCGCCGCGTCGATCGCCGAACGGAACCTGGCCGAGGCGCGCCGGTTCGTCCACGACCTGGCGCCCGCCGACCTCGCCGCGGGCGGCGGCCTGGAGGAGGCCCTGCGCGGCCTGGCGGCGCGGGAGTCGACCGCCGAACGGTCCGTCGAATGCCGCGTCGAAGGCGAACCGGGCCCGCGGCCGCTGCCCGGCCGCGTCCAGTCGGCGCTGCTGCGGATCGCGCAGGGCGCCCTCGCGAATGTCCGGGAGCACTCCGGCGCGACCCGCGCCGCCGTCACCCTCACCTACCTCGGCGACGAGGTCCGCCTGGACGTCGCCGACGACGGCCGCGGCTTCGACGCGTCCGCCCCCGCCCGGCCACCGGACGCGCGCGGGCACGGCCTGCCCGCGATCCGTGCGAGAGTCGAGCAACTCGGCGGCACCCTCACCGTCGAGTCCGCCCCCGGCGACGGCACCGTCGTGTCCGCCGCCGCTCCGCTCCACGTGGAGGAGGCCGACGCGCCATGACCGGCACCGATCCCGCGCCCGTCCGGATTCTGCTCTGCGACGACCACGCCGTCGTCCGCGCCGGCCTGCTCGCCCTGCTCGGCAGCACCCCCGGCATCGAGGTCGTCGGCGAGGCCGGCAGCGGCGAGGAGGCGGTCGCGCTCGCCGCCCGGCACGCCCCCGACGTCGTCCTGATGGACCTGCAGCTCGGCGCGGGCATGGACGGCGTCGAGGCCACCCGCCGGATCACGGCCGACTCGGGCGGCGCCGTCCACGTCCTCGTCCTCACCACCTACGACACCGACGCCGACGTCACCCGCGCCATCGAGGCCGGCGCCACCGGCTACCTCCTCAAGGCCGAGCGCCCCGACGAGCTGTTCGCCGCCGTCCGCGCCGCCGCCGAAGGACGCACCGCGCTGTCGCGCCCGTAGCCCACCGCGTCATGGCCCACATGCGCAACCCCCGCCCGCCCTGACCCCCCGCGAGCGCGACATCCTCGAACAACTGGAACACGGCCTGTCGAACCGCGACATCGCCAAGGCCCTCTTCCTCAGCGAAGCCACGGTCAAAACCCACTTGGGCCGCATCTACGACAAACTCGGCGTCGACACCCGCGCGGGCGCCGTCGCCGTCGCAAAGGAACAACGCCTCCTGCCATGACCCCCGACAAGCGCGATCCCCGGACCCGCCGGGTCCGGGGACCTCGTTGAACGAGATCTAGCGCTGCGCGGACTGGTAGCCCAACCGGCGGAGTTGCGCCGCACCGAGCCGGGAGACGTTGTGGTCCTGATCGGTGGACGCGTACTGATGGATGGCCCACTGCTTCCATGGAGAAGGAGCCGAAAGGCGTCCCGCCTCCTTGCCGTAATGCGCCACCCAGAGCGGATATTCGCCGAGGCCCTCACCGTGCTCCTGCGCGAAATACCAGGAGCTGTAGAAGAACGGTTTCACACCGGTCTTCTGCTCGACCCGCTGCAGCCAGCGCTTCGCCCACGCGTTGACTTCGCTCTCCGAACGGCCGTCGGTGGTTTCGAGGTCGAGGACCAGCAGGTCGCCTTGCTGCAGGCCCGTGGACGTCACCATCTTCAGGAAGTGGTCGGCCTCCCGGACTGGGTCGTTCTTCGGATGGCCGTAGTGGTACGCGCCCCGGACGAGCCCGTTCTGCCGGATCTTCGCCCAGTTGTCGGCGAAGGTCTTGTCGTCGAAGGTCAGCCCCTCCGTGGCCTTGGCGATGCCGAAGGCGAGCTTGTCTCCGCCCCAGTCGAAGTTCCGGTTGTGGTTGGACACGTCCACGCCGTACGGGAGGGACGCTGCGGGTGCGGGGGCAGGGGCGCTCGCGGCCTGGGACGGCGCGGCCAGGTGGAACAGGGATCCGCCGATGATCGCCGATGCCGCCAGCAGTTTCGCCGGCCGCCCCATTTTGCGGGTGCTCGATGTCAAGGATCGTCCGCCTCTCCTTTTCGCCTACCGGGTTAGCTGACGGGTTCGGGCCAGGAGAAGGCCCTACCGCAGGTGAACTGCGGATTCACCCCAGGAACGTGGGTCCCCGGCTCTCTAGTGAGACTCGGCGTCCGGCCGGATTTCGGCCGATGCGGTGGAGACTATGGAGGAAGAACGGGCTTCGCCAACTTTTCTCGGCAAAGAAAATATGCACGGAACGGCCGAGTCGGCGGCGGTTTCCCCGGCGGCGTCGAGGCCCGGCTTCATGCGCCGGAGGGCGCGGGGTCGTCCGATCGGTCGATGCCGGGGTCCGCCGGACGGTCCGCCGCCCGTAGGCGTCCGGGGGACGGGGCCGCGCTCGTCCGGCGGCGACAGTGCGGGTATGAGGGAACCGTTGAACGAGGCGATCCGCCTCCGGCGCGCGCCCTGGGGCTCACGCAGGCGCGGCTGGCGGAACTGAGCGGACTGGATCAGCCGACGATCTCCCGCCTGGAGTCGGGCGCCCGCATCCCGCCGCTGCCGGTGCTGGAACGCGTCGCCGAGGCCCTCGGCGTCCGGCTGACGATCGGCATCGAGAAGCCCTAGCTGTACTGACCACAGAGGTTGTGAACACGGCGGCACGGCCAGATGATCTTGAAATGAGGGAGGGCCTCCGGGTTCGGTGTGGATTGCGACATCTGCACCGGACGCCAGGAGGCCCTCATGCCCCACCGTAACGCCCCGCTGACCGAGACCGGACGCCTGCGCCTGGCCCGCTGCGTGGTCGAGGACGGGTGGCCGCTGCGGCGGGCCGCCGAACGCTTCCAGGTCTCACCCACCACGGCCCGGCGGTGGGCCGCCCGCTACCGGCAGCTGGGCGAGGCCGGGATGGCCGACCGGTCCAGCCGCCCGCACCACAGCCCGCGCCGGACCCCGACCCGCACCGAGCGCCGCATCATCAAAGTGCGGGTGCTGCGACGGTGGGGACCGGCCCGCATCGCCTACCTGCTCGGTCTCAACCCCGCCACCGTCCACCGGGTCCTGACCCGCCACGGCCTGGCCCGCCTGGCCCACTTGGACCGCGCCACCGGCCAGCCCGTCCGCCGCTACGAACACGCGCGCCCGGCGACCTGGTCCACGTCGACATCAAGAAACTCGGCAACATCCCCGACGGCGGCGGCCACCGCGTGCACGGCCGCGCCGCCGGCGGCCGCAACTCCTCGGCCCACCGCGACCCCGCCCGGCCCCGCACCGTGCACGGCCGCCCCAACCTGGCTACGCCTACCTGCACAACGCCGTCGACGACCACTCCCGCCTGGCCTACACCGAAATCCTGCCCGACGAGACCAAAGAGACGGCCGCCGCGTTCTGGAACCGGGCGCAGGCGTTCTTCGAGCAAGCCGGGATCACCGTCGCCCGGGTGCTGACCGACAACGGATCGTGTTACCGCTCGCGGCTGTGGCGCGACGCCCTGGCCGCGGCCGGCGTCGTCCACAAGCGCACCCGCCCGTACCGGCCTCAGACCAACGGCAAGGTCGAACGCTACAACCGCACCCTGCTCGACGAATGGGCCTATCACCAGCCCTACGCGTCCGAGATCGAACGCCGCCGGACGCTGCCGCGGTGGCTGCACACCTACAATCACCACCGCGGCCACACCGCGCTCGGCGGCCTCCCACCCGCCAGCCGCGTCCCCAACCTCACGGGACAGAACACCTAGCCCGGTGTGGGAGCCGTCGGACGATCAGGCGGAGGCGGAAGGCCCGTCGCTTCCGGGGCTAGGGCGTACCGGCGCGGGCGGTCCGGAGAGACGGCCGACTCCGCGTCGGCGTGCCGTAGGTCGAGTACCAGAGGGCGGTGGTCGGAGACCTCGGGTGCGGCCACGATCTCGAAGCGTTCGACGGCGGCCGGGTCCGAGACGAGGAGGTAGCCGGCGTGCCGGAGCGGTTTGGGGTAGCGGGACGTCCTGGTGTCGGCGTCCCGGACCAGGTCGGTCAGTCCGAGTTCGGCAAGGATCTGGAACGTCTCGCTGTCCGGCAGCAGGTTGAAGTCGCCGCACACCACGGTCAGATGGCCGCCGGCGCGCGCGTCGTCGATGAGGTGCGCGAGCCGTTCGGCCTGCGCGCGGCGGGCCGGAGTGTCGGCCTTTCCGCGTGGATCCCGCAGACCGTGGAGGTTGACGACGGTGACGGACCGCTGCGCCCGGCGGTCGAAGACCTGGACGGCCAGGGCGGCGCGGGGCCGACCGCCGTTCGGCCATCCGTCGCGATGTTCGGTGTATTCGCCGTGCACGAACATCGATCGCATGCCGACCAGGGGAAGCGCTTCGGCGACGAACGTGGCCACGCCGAAGTCCTGCCGGTGTCGATGGTGCCGGTCGTCGTGGACCGGGCCGGCGTCGCTCGCGGCGAAGAGCCCGTGGTGGTGAACGAGCCGGGAACGGACGTCGGCCAGGAGGTTCGCGCGCTGCGGAAGTGAGCGGTCGGCGTCGTCGAACCGGGTCCAGCCGCCGACCGCCGGAGTGCGGGTCACCTCCTGCAGGCACAGGATGTCGGCGCCGCACGTGTCGAGCCAGGACGCGAGTTCGTCGAACATCGCGCCGCCCCAGGCATTGAGGGAGACGATCCGCATAACGACGAGCCTAAAGGTGTGGTGCCAAAGTATCGGAGGGGTGCGGACGGTGGTATTCGTGAGGCCACCTCCGCCGCCGCGGCTGATCCCGTGGGCGGTGTTCCGGGGCGCGCGATCTGTGGAGATACAAGGAGGGACGCCCGCCCCTGCACCATCGCTTAGCGGAACGACAAGCTCGCTGCCCTTTCTGGACCCCGAACCTGCTATGTGGCGAAACGGGTACTAAATATTCACCTTCCAGTCGTCTTCATATTCCATATTAGTGTGGTCGGTCCAGTTGCGGCCACCGGTGGCTATTGCGACCACGATCCGTTCTGGCGATTACTGAATAGTGACCTCGAGCGGACGACGTCGAGGTGCGGGTCGACGTGAGGTGGCACGTGGCTGAAGCGGTACCGGCATGGCTTGAGCAGGCTCTGGCCGAATTCGGCGAAACGTGTGCGGAACGACTGGCCGGAGGCGTGGGAGAGCCCGAAGCCGCGATTCGTGGCCCTCTCGAACAATTGCTGCAGCGTGCCGGTGCCCGCGCCCATCGGAACGTGGTCATGCACGGGGAGGCGTCGCTGCCGGGTATGGGAGTGCGGCCGGACTACGCGATCAGTGTGGACGGCGCGGTGACCGGCTACGTCGAGCTGAAGCGGCCCGGTGCATCGATCGACCCGGTGACCTTCCGGGGGCACGACAGACGCCAGTGGGAACGGCTCAGGGACCTCCCCGACCTCCTTTACACCAACGGGACCGAGTGGCGGCTGTACAAGAACGGCGCGCTCGTGGAAACGGCCGGGCTGAGCGGTGACTTGCGGACCGCCGGGCGCGCCCTTTCCGTGTCCGGCACCGCGCTGGAACGGATTCTCACCGAGTTTCTGGGGTGGTCGCCGCGTCCGATCACCTCGGTCGGGGAGCTGGTGAACGCGGTGGCCCCGCTGTGCCGACTGCTGCGTTCGTCGGTGCTGGACCAGCTGGCCGCCGAGCACAGGGCCGTCAGGGCGGGCGCCGACGAGTGGCGGCAACCGTTCAGCGGGCTCGCGCGGGACTGGCGCAACTTGATCTTCCCCAGCGCGGACGACGCCACCTTCGCCGATTACTACGCCCAGACGCTGACGTTCGCGCTGCTGCTGGCACGCACCGAGGACATCGACGTCGCGGGCACGGACATGCACCGGATTGCCACCCGGCTCGGCGCGGGTCAGGCCCACGCGCTGATGAGCAAGGCGCTGCAACTGCTCACCGACTCGGCGACCGACGAACTCACCGTCACCCTCGACCTGTTGCGCCGCGTTATCGGGGCCGTCGACTGGCCACGGGTCCGCGGCGGACGTCGAGACGCCTACCTGCACCTGTACGAATCGTTCCTGGAAACCTACGATCCGAAGCTGCGCCAGGACAGCGGCTCCTACTACACGCCGCGCGAAGTGGTCGACGTGATGGTCCGCCTCACCGACGACGTGCTGGCCACCCGCCTGGCCACCCCGGACGGCTTCATGGCGGCGACCGTGACGACCGTGGATCCCGCCATGGGGACGGGAACCTATCTGCATGCGATCATCGAGCACGCCGCCCGGCGGACCGGCGAAGAGCACGGCCCCGGTACCGTCCCGCAGGCCATCACCGACCTCGCCCGGCGCCTGATCGGCTTCGAAATGCAGATGGGACCCTACGCCGTCGCCGAAATGCGAGGAGCCGACCTGCTCAGGGGGCACGGTGCGGCGCTGCCGGAGAACGGCCTCCGCATGTACGTGACCAACACCCTCGACGATCCGCACGTCGAGGCGACGCAGATCGCGACCACCTACGAGCCGATCGCACGATCCCGCCGGTACGCCAACGAGATCAAGGCCGACACGCCCGTGACCGTCGTCATCGGCAACCCGCCCTACAGAGAACGCGCGGACGGCGAGGGCGGCTGGGTCGAGGACGGCGACCCCGGCATGGCCGCACCGCTGGACCGCTTCCGCCTTCCCGGAAACGGTCGCATGGAATACGTCCTCAAGAATCTTTACATCTACTTCTGGGCGTGGTCGACCTGGAAAGTGTTCGACGCTCATGTCGACGACCGGCACGGGGTGGTCGCGTTCATCACCACCTCGGGATACCTCAAAGGCCCCGGGTTCAAGGGAATGCGCCGCTACCTGCGCCGGGTCTGCAGCGAGGGATGGATCATCGATCTCACCCCTGAAGGCATGCAGCCGGACGTGTCCACGCGGATCTTTCCCGGTGTCCAGCAGCCGCTGGCGATCGCCATCTTCGCTCGACGCTCCGACACCGACCCCGGCACTCCGGCCGAGGTCCGTTGCACGGAGGTCACCGGACGCCGTGCCGACAAGTACGACCAGTTGAAGGCGCTGGCGCTGAACGGTCCGAAATGGCGAAAGGTGCGCACCGACTGGGAGGCGCCGTTCACCGCCGCCGCGGACTCGGCATGGGACGACTACCCGGCCCTCGGAGACCTCTTCCCGTGGACGACGCCCGGAGTGAAGCCCAACCGCGGATGGGTCTACGCACCGTCTCCGGACATTCTGCGCCGACGGTGGGCGGCCATGGTCGGCGAGGAGGACCCCGCACGCAAGGGCGCCCTCATGAAGGAGACACGCGACCGGACGATCGACTCGGACGTCAAACCGCTTCCGCGCGGCGACACCCGTAGCGTTTCCGTCAGGGAAGAGACCGGGGGCTGCCCGGAACCGCGCATGGTGTCCTACCGGTCTTTCGACCGCCAATGGGTCATCCCGGACCGGCGAGTGATCGATTTCCCGCGAACCGATCTGTGGAACGCCGACGCACCGGGCCAGATTTTCGTCAGCGAACAGCACTCGCAGCCGCTCACGTCCGGTCCGGCGCTCACGTTCTCCACGCATCTCCAGGACATGCACCACTTCAACGGTCGAGGCGGACGGGTCCTGCCGATGCTGCACCCGGACGGGTCGGAGAACCTCGCCCCGGGACTGGCGAGTCGGCTCGGTCTGCTGCTCGGCCTGTCCGTCACCGCGCGGGACATCACGGCCTATGTCGCGGCGGTCACCGCGCACCCGGCGTTCACCGCCCGCTTCCTCGACGAACTCCGGACCCCCGGCGTCCGGGTCCCCCTTACCGGCGACCCCGCCCTGTTCGCCCAGGCCACAGCCTTGGGCAACCGCGTGCTCTGGGCGGCGACCCGTGGCGCGGCCGCAGCCGACCCCGCCGAGGGCCGACCCGCCGACGCCATCGCCTTCCCGCCGGGAGACGATCGTCGCGTCACCAACCTCACCCCGATCGGCGACCGGATCCCCGCGAAAATCGCATACGACGAGGACGACCGGGTCGTCCTCGTCGGCGGCGGGACGTTCGGGCCCGTGACCTCCCGCATGTGGGAGTACACGGTCAGCGGCATGAACGTCATCCGGCACTGGTTCGGTTATCGCAAGGCGAACCCTGGCGGGAAGAAGTCCAGCCCCCTCGATGACATCCACATCGACCACTGGCCCCTTGAGTGGGTGACCGAATTCAACGAGCTTCTCACCGCGCTCCGCCGGGTCACCGATCTGGAGCCCGACCAGGCCGTACTGCTCGCCCAGATCGTGGACGGTCCGATAATCACCGAAACAGACTTGATTGCCGCCGGGGTGAAGTTCCCGCGAACGGTCAAAGATCGCAGGCCGCGCAGCAAACTCACTGAGGAGAACGCAGTTCACGGAATGCTGATCTGAGCATTCGGTGTCAACGGCCGGTCGCGGCGATCGGCGGACGAGTTGTCCGTCCGGGCGCGAAGACTCCTCGGCGGGACGAGCGGGACGTTCAGTCCCGGCGGTCCGGCGGTCCTTCCGGGTCGATGAGGCGCTCGACTACGAGATCGAGGTGGGCGGGGGAGTGGCGCGCGACCACTTCGCGCACGCGGTCTCCGGCCGGCTTCGCGGCGCCGTCGTAGAGCCCGGCGAAGGCGGTGCGGGCCGCCGCGCGGGGCCATCCGGCCGGGAGTTCGCGCTCGGGCAGGCCGGGGTCGAACTTGGGGAAGCCGCGCCAGATGTTCATGATCTCGGTGCGGAGGCGGAGCGCCTCGTCCGCGGTCATCTCGCCTGCGGAAAGCCGTTCGAGCGGGGAGGCGAGGTGCCGTGCGAACGCCTGGTACAGCCCTTGCGCCAGCGGCAGGTCCCACGCGTCGGTGGGGCGTCCGTGGTCGCGCCCGATCGCCTCGATCGAACCCGCTGCGATGCTCGCGGACTCCACGCCCAGCTTGCGGCACAGCGCGACGGCCTGGTGTTCCACGGGGCGGGGAGTGATCCACACGCCGTCGTACAGCGGTGAGAAGCCCATCCAGGACAGTCCCCTGCGGAGCTGCTGGCGGAGGGCACGCTGCTCCTCCGGGACGGAGAACATCAGGATCAGCCAGGGCGCGTCGGGGTCGTGCGCCTCGTCGACGCCGAAGCGCCGGATGGCGTCGAAGCCGGTGGACAGGCGCGTGAGGGCCTGCTGCGACAGGGCGTAGAAGGTGCGGCGTCCCTCCTTCACCGACTGCAGCCGGCCCTCGCGGGTGAGCCGGCTCAGGAGCGTCCGCGTTCCCGACGCGCTCACGCCCATGTCGTTCATGAGCTCGACGACCGCGCCCGACGGGGCGACCGCGTCCGGTGCGAGCCAGTAGTCGGCCATCAGCGTGATCAGCAGCTGGCGGCCCCGCGGGCCCTCCACCACGGCGCAGCGCAAGCTCTCAAGGTCCGGCCACATGCTGCGCATTCTCCCCTGGATCGAATACATCGCGAACTGTTGACGGTCGGCTAAATTATGCCACACAATGATGTGATGCAGGTAACGACCGCGGGCAGAGACGCGCCTGAAGCCCCCGCGCGGCCGGGGGAGTACGCCGTCGAGATCCGGGCCCTGTCGAAGCACTTCCGCCGCCGGGACGGCTCGGTGGTGCCGGCCGTCGACGAGGCGGAACTCCTCGTCGAGCCCGGTGAGGTCGTCGTGCTGCTGGGGCCCAGCGGCTGCGGGAAGACGACGCTGCTGCGGACGGTGGCCGGGCTGGAGACCCCGGACGCGGCCGGATCGGCGTCGGCGGACGGGTGGTGTTCGACTCCGGGCGGGGGATCGACGTGGCCACCGAGCGCCGCGAGCTGAGCATGGTCTTCCAGTCCTACGCCCTGTGGCCGCACATGACGGCGGCCCGCAACGTGCGGTACCCGCTGGAGAACCGCCGGGGCGGGCGGATGCCGCGCAAGGAGATGGCGGCCAAGGTCCGCGAGACGCTGGAGCTGGTCGGCATCGGCGGGCTGGGCGACCAGTACCCCGCGCAGCTCAGCGGCGGCCAGCAGCAGCGGGTGGCGCTCGCCCGCGCGCTGGTGAACGACTCGGACGTCGTCCTGTTCGACGAGCCGCTGTCCAACGTCGACGCGAAGGTCCGCGAGCAGTTGCGGGCCGAGCTTCTGGCGACGCAACGCCGGCTGGGGTTCACGGCCCTGTTCGTGACGCACGACCAGGCCGAGGCGATGGAGCTCGCGACGCGGATCGCCGTCCTCGACCAGGGCCGGGTCCAGCAGATCGGGACGCCGACCGAGGTGTACGCCCGGCCCGCGACCGAGTACGTCGCCAAGTTCATCGGGAACACCAACGAGCTGTCCGGGACGTACGACGCGGCTTCCGGTTCGTACGGCACGGAGCTCGGCCCCGTCCGCGCGACCGCGCGGAGCGTCCCGGAGGCGTGCCTGCTGTGGCGTCCCGAGCACTGCTCGCTGCACCGTGAGCGGCCGGACGCCGGCAACGCCCTGCGGGGGAAGGTCGTGGCGGTCCTCTACCTGGGAACCCACACCGAGTACCTGGTCCGCTCCGGCGACGTGCGGACGCGGGTCTGGGTCGGCGGACGCGACGCCGGGTTCCGGGAGGGCGACGACGTCTGGATCGGCGTCCCCGAGGACGAAGTGATGGTCTTCCCGTCCGGCGCGGGCCCCGGCGTGACCACGATTCCCCGCATCCCCCGCCCCACGGGCGCGCGGCGGCGCCGCGCCGGTCGTCGCATGCCCGGCAGCTTCGACCTCGTCGCGATGGTCCTGGCCTGCGTTCTCCTGGTGCTCGTCTGCTTCCCGCTGCTGCGGGTGCTGGTCCGCATGTTCTACAAGGACGGCCGCCTCACCTTCGAGGCGATCTCCGAGACGCTGGCGGTGGACGACCTCGGCGAGCTCGTCTTCGACACGCTGACGGTGGTCCTGGGCAGCAGCGTGCTCGCCGTGCTGGTCGGCTTCCTGCTGGCGTGGGCCAACATCCGGACGAACGCGAGCATCGGGTTCCTCAACGGAGTCTTCCCCTACCTTCCGTTCCTGCTCCCGCCGATCGCGGGAGCGGTGGGCTGGACGATGCTGCTCTCCGAGAAGGCGGGCCTGCTCAACGCCTGGACCCGGGACGCGCTGGGCGGGATCGGCGTCCACCTGGAGACCGGGCCGTTCGACATCAACAGCTGGTACGGCGTGGTCTTCGTCTACACGGTGTACGCCGTCCCCTACGTCTACATGACCGTGTCGGCGGCGATGCAGGGACTGGACGGGAGCCTGGAGCAGGCGTCGCGGGTGAGCGGCGCCGGTGCGTTCAAGACCCTGCGCCGGGTGACGCTTCCGGCCCTCGCCCCCGCGCTCGGCGCCGGGTTCCTGCTCAGCACCTGGTTCGGCTTCGGCATGTTCTCGATCGCGCAGATCATCGGGACGCCGGCCGGCATCGACATGATCCCCGTGCGCATCGTCAAGCTGCTCACCTTCAGCTATCCCCCGGACGAGGACGTCGCTATCGGCCTCAGCGCCATCGTGGTGCTGTTCGTCGGGGGCGCGTACTACATGCAGTACCGGATCCTGAAGAAGTCCCGGTTCGCGAGCATCGGCGGCAAGGGCGGCCGGCACACCGTCACCGACCTGGGCGGGTGGCGGCATCCGGTCCGTTTCGCGGTCCTGCTGTACGTGCTCGTGACGACCGTCCTGCCGATGGCCGGGCTCTTCCTGGTCTCCCTCAACGGGTACTGGACGCCGAACATCCGGTGGTCTTCGCTGAACTTCGACGCCTTCCGCGTCGCGCTGTTCGAGGATCCGCAGACCCGCGACGCGTTCGTCAACTCGCTGACGCTCGGCGTGGTCGGCGGCGTCCTCGGCATTCTGGCGGCGGCGATCGTCTCCCTCTTCGTCGCCCGGCGCCGCGGCCGGATCGTCCAGGGGGTCGACGCGGCGATCAAGCTCCCGGCGTCGATCTCGCACATGGTGATCGCGGTGGGCATCCTGCTGCTGCTCGGCGGGGAGCCGTTCGATCTCGGCGGCACGTGGCTCATCCTGCTGCTCGGATACCTGGCGCTGTACCTGCCGCAGGCGTCCATCGCCTCGGACGCCGCCGCCGCCACGATCGGGACGGAGCTCGGCGAAGCGTCCCGGGTCGGCGGGGGAAAGCGATGGAAGACCTTCCGGCGGATCGATCTGCCGCTCATGCTGCCCGGGCTCGTCGGCGGATTCGCGTTGCTGTTCGTCCGGATCGTCGGCGACCTCACCGCCTCGGCGCTCCTGTCGGGCACCGGCAACGTCGTCGTGGGCTTCCGCATCCTGGAGGTTTTCAACGGCGGCTCCTACGCCACCCTCGCCGCCCTCTCCTCCGCGCTGGTGGCCGTCACCGGCGTGATCCTCGTGCTCGTGCTCTGGCTCTCCAGGCGCATCGGCGTCGCCAAGACGCGCTGACCCCGAGACCCGCCGCCCCCGAGACCCCGCCCCGAAAGGAACACGATGAAGAAGACCCTCGCGGCCTTGGCGGCCGCAGTGGCTCTGTCGCTCGCGGTCGGCGGCTGCGGATCGGGCTCCGCCTCCTCCGACGTCGAGCCCGCCACCAACCTGGACGCCGAGACCCGCAAGCTCGTCGACGAGGCGAAGGCCGCGGGCCCCGTCACCCTGTACGGGATGATCGAGGAGTCGGCGCTGCGCCGGATCGCGTCCGACTTCGAAGCCCGCTACGGCGTCGAGGTGGAGAGCGTCCGGCTCGTCTCGGGCGACCTCTCGCAGCGTTTCTCGACGGAGGCGGCCGGCGGCGAGAACAGGGCCGACCTCATCATGCTGACGGATTCGCCGTTCTACGACGACGCCCTGAAGAACGGCTGGATCACCTCGTTCGCCGACGCCGACCTCCCCGCCATGGCCGACGACCTGCCGAAGGAGGCCTACGCGCACGACGGGGCGACGCCCATCGTGGGGTTCGTGCCGACGAAGCTCGTCTACAACACCGACGCGGTGGAGCAGGCTCCAGCGGACTGGAAGGCGTACGCCGACCCGAAGTTCAAGGGCGAGATCCTGCTGGCCGAGCCGGACTCGTCGCCCGCCGACATCGCCTTCTGGAGCCTGATGCGCCAGGAGTACGGCGACGGGTTCTTGCGGCGGATCGCCGCGAACGGCCCGCGGGTCTCCGGGGGCGCCGTGCCCGGAACGCAGGCGGTCGCCGCGGGCGAGGCCGACCTCGGGTTCCCGGGCGTGGAGCCGGTCGTCGCCGTCCTCAAGGAGCGGGGCGCGCCGATCGAGCTGGCGGCGCCGAGCCCGACGACCGGGCCCGAGGTCGGTCTCGGCCTCGCCGCGAACTCGCCGAACCCGGCCGGCGCCAAGCTGCTGGCCGCCTACCTCATGAGCAAGCAGGGCAACCTCGACTTCAACGAGACGGCCAGCCAGATCTCCCCCTTCGACACCGGCGCGATGACCGGGTTCACCCGTATCAGCGACATCGAGCTCAGCGGCTCGGCGGAGCTGAAGTCTCTGCTCGGCGTCGGCTGATCCGACCAGCGAAAGGCCAACGTGCAGCACCACAGCACCACGTCCGGTGTGCGACGGGACGGCGCGGACCCGACCTCGGTCGGGTCCCGCCGCCGGGCACACGACTTCGACTCCCAGCCGTCCGAAGGGTTCGACAGCGCCCACCGGGTGTTCCGCGACGTCCGGGCGGTGAACCCGGTCGCCCGGTGCCAGGACTTCGGCGGGTTCTGGGCGATGCTCGGTCACCGGGAACTGCTCGAGGTCATCACCGACATCGACCGGTTCACGACGACCAGGCAGAACGCCATCCCGAAGTTCGCCTTCACCGGCGTCCGCCCGCCGCTCCACCTCGACCCGCCCGAGCACACCGGCTACCGGCGCGTCATCAACCGGTTCTTCACCCCGCCCCGGATGCGCCTGCTGGAGCCCGCGGTACGCCGCTGCGTGGTCGAGCTCCTCGAACCCCTCATCGCCAGGGGAAGCGCCGACGTCGCCCGCGAGTACGCCCAGCGGCTCCCGGCGCACGTGTTCGCCGAGTTCTTCAACCTCTCGGTGCGCACGGCGTCGAGATCAAGGAGGTCAGCGGCGTCTACGTCGACGCGATCCAGGTCCTCGACCACGAGACGGTGAAGCGCCTGAGCGGCCGCCTCTACGAGATCGCCCAGGACATCATCGACGAGCGTCTCGGGGGAGGGTACGACCCCGAGGACGACCTCACCATGGCGCTCATCGAGGCGCGGCACGACGGCGGCCCGCTGCCGGCCGGGATGGTCCTCGGCTGCGTGCGCCAGCTGATCGTGACCGGCATGGTGGCGCCGAGCGTGTTCATCGGGAACATGTTCGTGCACCTGAGCCGGGACCGGGCGCTGCAGGAGCATCTCCGGCGCCGCCGCGAGGACGTCCCCGCGGCCGTCGAGGAGTTCCTCCGGCTCTACAACCCCTACCGCGGGATGGCCCGGACGGCACGGCGGGACACCGTCGTGGGCGGGCAGGAGATCGAGGCCGGCGACCCGATCGCGCTCGTCTACACCGCCGCGAACCGCGACCCCCGCGTCTTCGACGATCCGGACGAGTTCGTCCTTCACCGGCCCAACATCACCGACCACATCGGTTTCGGGCGCGGCACGCACTCCTGTCCGGGGGCGCCGCTGGCACGGATGATGTTCCGGATCACCCTGGAGGAGGCGCTGGCGCGCAGCGAGTTCGACCTGACCGGGGACCCGGGCATGGCCAAGTGGGCCGAGTGGGGCACCAACCACGTGCCGCTCGAATTCATCACCCTGTAGCCGTGATGGCGGCACCCGACACGGACGCGGACCCGACCGGCGTCGTCTACCGGGACCTGGGGCTGGTGTGGGGGGTGAAGTCGAGCCTGCTGTCGTACCTTGCCGCCCTCCCCGACACCGAAATCGAACTGTTCGACGGCCGCTACGCGGCGGGCGAGCCCTTCGACGACGCCGAGCCGAGGCTCCCGGCCGGCTGAGCGGACGGAGCGCGCCGCCGGGGGCGTCAGGCGACCTCGCGGACGAACGTCAGCAGCGCGGCGGCGAAGTCGGCGGGCGCGCGCAGGTGCGGCTGGCCGGGCAGTCCGGGCAGGACGACGAGGCGGGCGTCGCGCGCCAGTTCGAGGGCGGTCGCGTCCTTCGCCGCGAGCACGTCGAACTCGGCGTTGAGGAGGAGGACGGGCGGTTCGAGCGCGGCGAGCGCGTCCGCCGGGTCGTGGCGGAACGCCGCCTGGTACCCCCATTCGTAGCGGTCCGCGACGCGCATCAGCTCGACCACGGCCAGGTGGAGCAGGTCCGGGGGGAGGTCGGGGCCCCACGTGCGCAGGTAGCGTTCGACGGCCCAGCCGAACTGCGAGCCCCGCGCGTCCAGCGGCGCCTCGGGCGTCCAGCCCGAGATGAACCGGGCCCGCTCCTCGGCGGTGAAGAGCGGGACGCCGCTCAGCACCAGCCCGGCGGCGGGCAGGTGCGCGGCGGCCGCGAGGGCGAGCGACGCGCCGCTGTGGACGCCGCCGAGCACGGGACGTTCGAGGCCGGCGCGCGCCGCGGCCTGCGCCAGGATCCGGCCGTACTCGGGGATCTCGAAGCCGGGCCCGGGCGGCGGATCGGACGAGCCGTACCCGGGGGTGTCGAACGCGACGGCGCGGGCGTGCGCGCCGAGCAGCGGGAGGACCTTCTCGAAGACGCGGGAGGACAGCGGGGACTCGTGGAACAGCCCGATCCACGGGCCGGAGTCGCCGGCCGCGCGGTAATGGACCTGGCCCCAGTCCGTGTCGACGTATCCGCTCCTCACCGCTCCTCCCCGGGGGGACGGTCCGCGTCCCGGAGCACGCGTTTGAGGACCTTGCCTCCGGAGTTCCTCGGCAGCTCGTCCACCGCCCGCCACGCCCTCGGGGTCTTGTAGGCGGCGAGGACGGCGCGGACGGACGCCTCCAGCGCGGCGAAGTCGAGGTCGCGGCCGGGACGCGGGACGACGAAGGCGGCGGGGATCTCGCCCCACTTCTCGTCGGGCAGCCCGACGACCGCGGCCTCGGCGACGCCGTCGCAGCCCGCCAGGACGTGCTCGATCTCGCGCGGGTAGATGTTCGACCCGCCGGAGACGATCATGTCCTTGGTGCGGTCGACGATGGTGATGAAGCCCTCGTCGTCGCGGACCGCGACGTCGCCGGAGGACAGGAAGCCGTCCGGCCGGACGGCCTCGGCGGTCGCCTCGGGATCGTCCAGGTAGCCGAGCATGGTGAACGGCGAGCGGCCGAACAGCTCGCCCGGCTCGCCGGGCCCGGCCTCCCGCCCGTCGGGGTCGAGCAGCGTCACCTCGGTCATCCACCAAGGATGCCCGACCGTCCCGGCCTTGCGGAGCGCGTCGGGGGGACGCAGGTTCGTGACGATGCCCGCCTCCGTCGACCCGTACAGTTCGTGCACGCCGACGTGCGGGAACGCGTCGATGACCCATTCCTTCAGCGGCACCGGCAGCGCCGCGGCGTTGAAGTAGATCGTCTCCAGGCTCGACAGGTCGTGCCTGCGCGGCGCCTGCTCCATGACCTGCCGCAGCGCGTGCGCGTGCGTCGGCACCAGGAAGATCGTCTGGAGCCGGTCGCGTTCGATCATGTGGAGGAGTTCCTCGGGGTCCCAGCGGCGCATCATGGACGTCGTGCCGCCGAGGAACGGGCCCGCGTAGGCGAAGCAGAACCCGGCGCCGTGCGACATCGGCGCGATCGCGGCGGTGCGCCTGCCGGGCCCGAGGTTGTAGTCGACGGCGCACCCGAACATGGTGAACACCCGCGAGCGGTGGGTGAGCAGCGCGCCCTTCGGCCGTCCGGTCGTGCCGGACGTGTACTGTACGCAGAACGGGTCGGTCTCGGCGACGTCGGCGCGCGGGTCGGCCGCCCCTACGCGGCGAGGGCCCGCTCGTCGGGGCGCCCCCAGGAGCCCGCGCCGAGCCGGAGGGCGACCGGCAGGTCCGCGGCCAGGTCGGGGACGCTCGCCTCGAACTCGCCGCCTCGGCGACCAGCCCGGACGCCCCCGACCGGTCGATCAGCGCGGCGTGCTCGGCGGCGGTGCCGCGCGGGTTGAGCGGCACCAGCACGGCACCCGCCTTCGCGGCGCCCGCCGCGACCTCCACGTACTCCAGCCGGTTGCCGAGCAGCACCGCGACCCGGCCGCCCGCCCCGAGCCCGGCGTCGGCCAGCAGCGACGCGACGCGGTCGCTGCGGTCGCCGAGTTCGGCGAACGTCATCCGGCGGTCGCCGTCGACGAGCGCCGTGGCCGCCGGGGTGCTGCGCGCGAACTCGCGGACGCCCCCGGCGATGTTCATCTGCGTCCCCGCGGTGTTCGGCTGCGTCATGGCCGTCCGCTTCCTCTCCTCGGCCGGTCCGCCCGGCGAAGCCGTGCGGCGGTCACCGCACGACCGTCTCGCCGCGCAGCATCGACCTGGCGACCACGGTCCGCAGGACGTCGTTGGTGCCCTCCCCGATGCTCATCAGGATCGCGTCCCGGTAGAGCCGCTCCACCTCGAACTCGGTGGAGTAGCCGTGCCCGCCGTGGATCTTCATGGCGTCGATCGCCGCCTGGAGCGCCACCTCCGAGCAGAAGATCTTCGCCATGCCGGTCGCGCCGTCCGCGCGGCCGCGCCGGACCGCGTCCGCGCCGAAGTAGGCCATCAGGCGCGCCGCCTGGACCTGGGTCGCCACGGTGGCGAGCTGGAGCTGGACGGCCTGGAAGTCGCCGATGTCGCGGCCGAAGGCGCGGCGCCGGGACGCGTAGGCGAGGGCCTCGTCGTGGGCGCGCTGGGCGATGCCGACCGACCGCGCCGCGATGTTCACCCGTCCCCACTCCAGCGCGGACAGCGCCTGCTGCATCCCGCGGCCCTCGACGCCCCCGAGCAGGTTCGCCGCGGGCACCCGCACGCCGTCCAGGACGATCTCGCACGACTCGGTGCCCTTGTAGCCGAGCTTCGGGATGTCCTTGGTGACCTGGTAGCCGTCGGTGTCGGCGTCGATGAGCAGGATGCTCATGCCCTTGTGGGCGGGGGAGGCGGACGGGTCGGTCTTCACGAGTACGGGCAGCGGGTCGGCGTGCCGCGCGTTGGTGATCCACGTCTTCGTCCCGTCGACGACGTAGTGGCCGTCGCGCCGCCGGGCCGTCGTGCGGATACCTTGCAGGTCGGTGCCCGCGTCCGGTTCGGTGAGGCCGATGCCGGTGCGCCGCGCGCCCGTCGCGAGGTCGGGCAGGTACCGGGCCTTCTGGTCCGCGGTGCCGTGCGCGGCGATCATGCGGCAGGCCAGCGTGTGGCTGCCGAGGATGCCCGCGACGCCCATCCAGCCGCGCGCGATCTCCTCGAAGACCAGCGCGAACGAGACCGGGTCGAGGTCGAGGCCGCCGTACTCGGGCGGCACGGTGATCCCGAACAGGCCCAGCTTCCGCATGCCCTCGACGATCTCGGCGGGGGAGCGGCCGGCGTGCTCCCAGTCGCGGGCGACCGGGATGATCTCCCGGTCGACGAAGTCGCGCAGGACGGCGCGGAACGCGCGCTGGTCCTCGTTCAGCTCGAAGTCCATTCAGCCGCCTTCCGTCGTGGGACCGGTGCCAGGGGTCGCGGTGTCCGCCGGGACGAACACCGGGAGTGCGCGCCCGTCGTCGAGGTCGGCCCACACGACCCGGACACGGTCGTCGATGCGCCACTCGTCCGGCTCGCGCCCCCGCAGCCGGGTGAGGAGGACGGCGCCCTCGGTGAGACGGACGCGCGCGATGACGTACGGGACCGCGAGCCCGGGTCGCGGCGCACGGTGCACGACGGTGCAGGCGTCGACGACGCCGCGGCCGTCCGTGCCGGTCCAGTCCAGTTCGTCCGATCCGCAGCGGATGCAGAGCGCCCGCGGCGGGTGCTGCACGCCCGGCCGTCCGTCCCGGACGCAGCGCGGGCACGCCTGCAGGACGAGCCGGTGCTCCCTCGTGGCGTCCCACCAGGGGACCGTGACCTCGTCCGCCGGGGGGACGGACGGTGCGAACCCCTCGGAACCGGTCATGGGTCGACTCCGAGGACCACCGTGGCGTGCGTCGACAGGATCCCTCCCGTGCCGTGCGCGACCGCGAGCCGCGCGCCGGGGACCTGCCGGGCGCCCGCGTCGCCGCGCAACTGGGCCACCGCCTCGACCAGCAGGAGGATCCCGAACTGGCCGGGATGGCAGTAGGACAGGCCGCCGCCGGAGGTGTTCAGCGGGACGTCGCCGCCGGGGCGGATCCGGCCGCCCGCGACCCAGTCGAGCGCCTCGCCCCGCCCGCAGAAGCCGAGCGCCTCCAGCGTCAGCACGACCGTGATCGTGAACGAGTCGTACACCTCGGCGACGTCGATGTCCGCCGGGCCGACCCCGGCCCGCGCGAAGGCGTCCGCGGCGGATCCGGCCGCGCCGGTGACGGTCGGGTCGGCGACGGCGGTCATCGAGGTGTTCGTGGTGCGCTCGCCGTAGCCGAGCACCTCCACGGGCGCGCGGCGCAGGTCGCGTGCCCGGTCCAGCGACGTCAGGACGACCGCGCCGCCGCCGTCGGTCACCAGGCAGCAGTCCAGCGCGGTGAGCGGGCTGGAGATCACCGGCGCGGCAGTGACGTCCGCCGCGGTCAGCGGGTCCGCGCCGAAACGGTACGCGGCCGGGTTCAGCCGCGCCCACTCCCGCGCCGCCACCGCCACCTCGGCGAGCGCCTCCCGCGACCCGCCGTACCGGTGCAGGTACCGCTGCGCGGCCATCGCGTAGTACGAGATCGGGTACAGCGGCCCGTACGGGTGCTCGAACTGCGCCTCGGGCGTCCCGTCGTCCGCCGTGCCGCCGAGCGAGCGGGACCGCGCCGACCGCTGGTCGGACGCGAAACTGATCACGACGGTCGTGGCCTGCCCCGCCCCGATGGCCTGGACGGCCCGCGCGACGAACATCTCGAACGCCGCGCCGCCCGCGTACGTCGAGTCGGTCCAGCGGGGTTCGATGCCGAAGTAGTCCGCGAGCTGGGTCGCGGAGAACCGCGACACCCCGGTCGTGGCGATCCCGTCGACGTCGCGCAGGGCGAGGCCCGCGTCGGCCAGCGCACGTCCGACCGCCTGCGCCTGCAGCCCCAGCACCGACCGGTTCGTCACCCCGAGATCGGATTCGGCGGCCCCGACGATCGCGACGCCCGTGCTCATCGGGGCTCCGCCGTGCCGAGCAGGACGCGTGCGCTCGCGGGCGCCACGGCGACGCGGTCGGCCGCGCCCGGCACGATCACCCGCAGGTCCAGGTCGAGGAACCCGTCGCCCGCCGCGGCGACCGTCCCCTCGCAGCGGACGGTCTCGCCCGCGAAGACCGGCGCCTTGAAGGCGAAGCCGAGCCGGTGGACGAAGCAGCGGGGGCCGAGCCAGTCCTGGATCTGCTCGACCAGCAGCGCGCCGAACACCTGGCCGTCCACGACGGGACCCGGCAGTCCCGCCGTCCGGGCGAACTCCGGGTCGTAGTGCAGGCGGTACCAGTCCCAGGTGGCCCCGGCGTAGGCGATCATGTCGGGGAGCCCGATCGTGCGCTCCAGCGGCGGCACGGCGTCCCCGGTCCGGTGCGTCATCGGGCCGCCTCCAGGGACACGAAGATGATCGTCTCCTCGTTCTCGGCGAGCGTCGCGCCGTCCTGCCGGGTGTAGGTCGCCCGCGAGGTGACGACGAGCATCTCCGCGCCCGACCGGGTCGTCTTGGCGGTGGCGTCCGTGATCTCCCAGGTCGCGGTGACGACGTCGTCCGGACGGACGCGGCGGTGGAACACGTACGCGTTCCCGCCGCGCACCTTGCGGGTGCCGGGGATCTCGATGCCCCAGTTGTGGCCCGCGTCGCCGTCCGGGCCGATCGGCAGGCCCGCGTACTGGTTGGTCTCGCAGACGAGCGTCGGCGGCGCGGTCACGCCGTCCAGCCCGTTCGCCCGCGCGTACTCCGCGTCGGTGTAGAGGGGGTTGCGGTCGCCGACGGCGAGCGCGAAGTAGCGGGCCGCCGCGGCGCCCAGCGGCTCCGGCGCCCGGTAGACCTTCGTCCGGCCGACGAGCGCCCGGATCTCCTCGGTGAGCAGGGTCATGAACCTTCCTCGGCGGGATACAGGGCGGTGGGGAACACTTCGAGGAGGAACTCGGGACGGAGCAGCGCCGCGCACGCCGCCCGCGTCGAGACGGGCGGCGTCCGCAGCAGCCGGTCCCGGACGGACGCGACCCCGCGGTGCCCGGGCGGCACCGGCGCGACGCAGAACTCGACCGTCGACAGCAGGTCGTCCGGGCCCAGCCCGGCGTGCTCCAGCACCCGCAGGACGGCGCCGTACGTCGCCTCGGCCTGGGCTTCGGCGTCGCCCGGGTACAGCGCCTCCTGCGTTTCCATGTCGAGCGCCGCGAAGCCCGACATGAACAGCGTCCGGCCCGCGCGCACGCCGGGGGAGTAGGTCAGCGTGTCGTAGCGGGACCAGCCCGGGTTGACGGGTTCGAGCGGGTGCCGGGACGCGGTCACGTCGATCGCGACGAGCGCCCCGGGGTGGTGCAGCGCGCTCATCAGGACGCCGCCCGCCCCCGGGTACACGCCCGCGCCGCCGAGCCGCTCCTCGCGGACGCGATGACTGCGGCGGTACACGTCGCGGCTCGCGGGCGTCGAGTAGTCGTAGGTCGTCACCGCGTCGTCGAGGGACAGCCCCGCCCGGCGCAGCAGGGCGTCCGCGCGGTCGAGGCAGTAGGCGTACTGGCCGACGAAGTCGCCGGGCCGGACGACGTCGCCGGACGCGTCGATCGGCACCATGGTCGGCAGGTGCACGGTCCCGTCGAAGCCCTCCCGGACGCGCCGACGCGTCCACGTCCCGTCCGGGCGCGGCCCGCCCGCCGCGGGCGGCCCTGCGCGCCGCGCACCGCGTGCAGGCCGACCTCCAGCACGGCGGACGGGTCCGCGAGCCCCTCCACGACCACCGTCGTCACCGCGGGCTCGTGCACGCCGAAGACCTCGCCGCGCACGCCGGACGCCTCCGCGTAGCCCGCGAGCCCGGCGACCGTGACGTGCTCCGTCACGTGCACGACGTCGCCGGGCCCGTACCCCGCGCCGTCCAGCGCCGCCAACGCCCGCGCATAAGCCCCCCGAGCCTGCGCCCCCACGCCGCCCCCGACGCCGGCGGGTGCACCGGGCACAGCACGCGCAGCGAGCGTGCCGGGCGTGGCATGCGTGCCGTATGGGCTGGGTGTGGTGGGCGTGTCCGGTGTGGCAGACGTGCCAGGTGTTGCAAGCGTGCCGGGTGTAACTCGTGCGCTGGGTGTGGCGGAGGTGTTCGACGTGACCGGCATATCGGGGTGGGCTGGTATATCGGGCGTGATGCCGGAGTGCCCGGACGTCCACGCGGCGTCCGTCGGGGGTGAGGGGGCGGCGGCGTCCGGTTTGGTCGCTCGTGGTGTCATGCGTGCTCCTCGTCGTGCGCGGTCCGGGCGGCCTGCGCGGCGGCACGCAGGACGGCGGCGGCGTCGGGCTGCGCGTCGAGCGTCTCGACGGCGTGCACCAGGTCGTCCGCCGGGCCGCCGACGTTCGCCTCGAACTTGGCGAGCAGCGCCGTGCGGCCGAGCGGACGGTCCGCGCCGCCGTCGGCGCACGGGACCGCCCCGGTGACCTCGCGGCCGTCGGCCAGCGCGACCGTCTCGTGCCCCGGCGCGTCCGCGGCCGGGACGCCGGGGGCCGCCGCCGGTTCCCAGCGCACCCGCCCGGCGAGCCGGGCCACCCCGGGCCGCGCGATCGAGGCGGGGGCGAAGGTATCGGGCGTCAGGGCCGCCGTCGGTGACGAGCGCCGCGACCGTCCAGGGCAGCGAGAACTTCGCCGCGTACGGGCTCGCGGGACGCGCCGGGTCCCCGGGCCCGCCGCAGACGATCGGCACCGCGTCGGGGTGGACGCGCGCGTGGATCGCGGCGACGTCGTCCGGGCCGAACGGCGCCCGCGCCATCGCGTCGAGGACGGCGCCGACCGTGGCGTGCGAGAGGCGGCAGGCCGGGTACGGCTTGATCCCGATACGGGTGGTCTCCCACCGCTCGCCGAGCCCCTCGACGATGGACGCCGGATCGGCGGGGTGCGCCGACAGCGCGTCGAACACGCCGTGCGGCCCGTCGAAGACGGTGTGCGGCCCGCTCTCCCCGGCGGCCGCGAGCCGCGCCGCGATGATGCCCGACTGCGCGGCGAAACCCGGGTGCAGGCGCTTCGTCGCGGCCCCGGTGCCGAGGAAGGCCAGCAGTCCGCCCGCCTGGCTGCCCGCGATCCCGAGCGCGTCCGCGGCCCGCGCCGCGGTCCAGCCGAGCAGCGCGCGGTGACGAGCGCGGACGCGAAGACGCCCGCGCAATCGTGGCGTGCAGGCCGCGCGCGTGGAACCCGTGCGGGGCTGCGGCGCCGATCCGGCACGCCGTCTCGTACCCGGCGACCGCCGCGGTGAGCACGTCGCGGCCGGACGCGCCGGTCTGCTGGCCGACCGCGAACGCGGCGGGCAGCACGACCGCGGTGGCGTGCACGAGCCCGCCCGTCGAGCGTGTCGTCGAAGTCGAGGGCATGGACGAGCGGCGCGCGGCGAGCGCGGCGGCGGGCGGCGTCAGCAGGTCCGCCGTGCCCGGCACCGCCGCCT
>NZ_MKJY01000022.1 GCF_001942465.1 Actinomadura sp. CNU-125 | reverse complement strand
CAGGTCGCCGAACGCCGCGGTGAACGGGCCGTCCGGGAGGGGCGCCCCGGCCGCCTCAGCAGCGCGCCGCGATGAACGTCCTCCGCGACGGGAACGGCCGCGCCCGCGGCGGCGGCCTCCCGACGAGCACGGCCGCGTCGCCGAGCGTGCCGCCGCCCCCGCCCAGATCCTCGGGGACGGCGAGGGAGACGAACCCGAGGCTCTCGAGCTCGTTCCACAGGGCGGTGTCGACGCCCGGCGGCGCGGCGGCGTCGACGGCCCGCCGCCCCGACAGGACTCCGCGGACGGCCTCGGCGAGATCCGTCAGGTGATCGCTCATCGCCCGGCCATTCCCTTCGCCACGATGGTCCGCAGGATCTCGTTGGTGCCGCCGCGGAGCGTGAAGGCCGGCACGTGCAGGACGGCCTTGGCGAGCATCGCCGCGAGCCCGTCGGGCATCGCGCCGACGTTCGGATCGGCGTGCCGCCGGACGACGTCCACCACCTCGCCCTCGAACGCCGTGCCCAGGTCCTTGACCAGGGCGGCTTCGAGCGCGGGGTCCTCCCCCGCCGCCAGCCGCCCGGCCACCGCGAGGGAGAGCCGCCGCAGCGCGGTCAGCCGGGACACCAGCCGCCCGAGGTCGGCCCGCGCGACGGGGTCGTCCCGCCACGCACCGGAGCGCGCCCACGCCTGCAGCAGCGGCATCGTGCTGAGGACGCGTTCCGGGCCGGACCGCTCATTGCCCAGTTCGGCGGTGACCTGCCGCCAGCCGTCGCCGCGACGGCCGAGCAGCGCGGTCGGCGGCACGACGGCGTCGTCGAAGACCACCTCGTTGAAGTGGTGCGCCCCGTCGATGGTGATGATCGGCGAGACGGTGACGCCGGGACGCGGCAGGTCCACGATGAACTGCGACAGGCCGGCGTGCCGGTCGCCGCCGCCGTCGTCGGTGCGGGCGAGCACGACGATGGCGGTGGCGATGTGCGCGCCGCTCGTCCAGACCTTGGTGCCGGTGAGCCGCCAGCCCCCGTCGGCCTCGGCCGCCCGGGTGCGGACGGAGGCGAGGTCGGAACCGGAGTCCGGCTCGGACATGCCGATCGCCATGAACTGCTCGGCGCGCGCGATCCCGGGCAGGTAGCGCCGCTTCTGCTCCTCGGTGCCGTTGCGCAGGATGCCCGGCGCCATCTGGCGGTCGGCGATCCAGTGCGCGGCCACGGGGGCGCCCGCCACCAGCAGTTCCTCGGTGACCACGTACCGTTCCAGGGCGGATCGGCCGTGCCCTCCGTACCGGGCGGGGACGGTCATCCCCACCCAGCCGCGACCGGCCAGCCGCCTGCTGAAGGCCGGGTCGACGCCCGACATCCAGGCATCGGCCTCCGGATCGAAACCGCCCTCGGCGATCTCCCGTTCAAGGAACTCCGCGACCTCGCGTCTCAGCGCGTGCAGCGCCCCGGGCGGCTCGTCGACCGCCGTGATCCTCAGTGTCACGTGACCGCTCTTCCTCACGCTCAACGATGAAATTGGATCCTATCTTGAAGAACAGGATTGTTGACAAGCTCTCGGACGGGGTCGTTCAATGGGTGATCCCGATCACCTCCCTTTTTTCTCCCCGCCCCCTCCCCGGCCCGGATTCTCCGGCAGGAGCCGTGAATGACACCGAAGCCCCACCGCCTCATCGACCTGCACGTCCCGCCCCGCCGCCTCGACGCCGCCGACCTCGAAGAGAACCTGGACGCCGGGGACCCCGCCCTGCTGCTGATGAGCCTGGTGCAGATCACCGGTGACACCTCACCACTCGACCGCTTCGGTCCGCTCATCGACTTCGAGCAGCCCGCCCACAAGGGCGACCTCCGCCTGCTGCCCGCCGGACGCCTCCCCGAGCAGGAGTTCGCGGAACTGAAGAAGCTGCTCGTCGAGGCGCTTTCCGCCACCACGCAGCAGGAGTACCTCCAGGTGCCGGACGACGCGCTGTTCCGCCGGATGATCGGCCTGGCCACCGGCGAGGACGTCGCCGAGGAGTTCGTCGGAGTCATCAAGGAGCAGGCCGGGTTCGTACCGAGCACGCCCGTGATCGAACGGCGCACGCCGCCGCCCGCCGACTTCACCGTGGCGATCCTGGGCGCGGGCATGAGCGGGATCGGCGCCGCCGTCGCGGTCGCCGACGCGGGGTTCGCCTACGAGATCTTCGAGAGCGCCGACGACATCGGCGGTACGTGGCGCGTCAACACCTATCCGGGGGTCGCCGTGGACACCCCGAGCATCTACTACTCGTTCTCGTTCGAACCGGAGGCGGGCTGGTCCCGGTACTACCCCGTAGGCACCGAGTACCAGGAGTACCTGCAGCGCGTCGTGGACAAGTACGGCGTCCGGCCCAACATCCGCTTCAACACCACGATCGAGTCCCTGGTGTGGGACGACGACGACCGGGTGTGGGTCATCACGGCGGACAACGACGGGCGGAAGGTCACCTCGCGCGCCGACGCCGTCATCACGGCCGCCGGTTTCCTCAACCGCCCGAAGTATCCGGACGTCCCCGGCCGCGAGACGTTCGCCGGGACGAGCGTGCACTCGGCCGCCTGGGACGCGTCGATCGACCTGACCGGCAAGCGCGTGGGCGTGATCGGAGCCGGGGCCACATCGGTGCAGGTCGTCGACGCGATCATCGACGAGGTCGAGCATCTGACGCTGTTCCAGCGGCAGCCCCACTGGGTCATGCCCAACAACCTCGGCGAGGGCATCGTCCCCGAACGCGAGCGCCGCCTCAAACGGCACGTCCCGTTCTACGAGCGCTGGCAGCGCGCCAAGACCTACTGGTTCGTCACGGACAACAACTATCCGACCGTGCGGGCCGACAAGGAGTGGATGGCCTCGAACCCGCTGTCGATCTCCGAGGCCAACGACCGGTACCTGCAGATGTGCCTGCGGCACCTGGAGGCGTCCTTCGGCCACGACCCGGACCTGCTGAAGAAGATGACCCCGGACTTCCCGCCGCACGGCAAGCGCATCATCCGCGACCCGGGCGGCTACTTCACCGCGCTCGCCGGCGACCGCGCCGACGTCGTCACCGGCGGGCTCGCCGAGGTGACCCCGGAGGGCGTCCGCACCGAGGACGGCACGTTCGTCGAGCTCGACGTCATCATCTACGCGACCGGCTTCACCCTCGACTTCCTGTCCACGGTCGAGGTCGTCGGACGGGACGGCGTCCGGCTCGCCGACGCGTGGGCGGGCAACGATCCGCGCGCGTACCTCGGCGGGACCGTCGCGGGCTTCCCGAACCTGTTCGTCACGTCGGGCCCCAACTCCAGCAACGGGCACGGCGGCGGCCACAACTTCATGACCGAGGTCGTCGTCCACTACATCACCGAGTGCCTGCAACTGCTCGTCGAACGCGGCGCCCGCTCCATCGAGGTGACGCAGGAGGCGCTGGACGAGTTCGTGGCGCGGGTCGACGCCCAGATGGAGGGGTCGATCTGGCGGAACTCCGACCGGGCCCACACCTATTACCGCAACGCCTCCGGCCGGGTGCTCCTGCCTCAGCCCTGGCGGATGGTCGATTACTGGCACATGTCGCGCACGCCCGACCCGTCCTGCTTCGAGCTGCGCTGACGTCCGACCGCGCCGACATGGAAAGGAGACCCGGCATGGTGGTTCTCGACCCGGACGCGCAGGCGCTCGTCGACGCCGCGAAGGCGGCCGGAGCGAAGCCGTACGGAGAGATCGGCATCGAGGGGGTGCGGGCGCGGATGGAGTCGGTCCCCCGGCCGCCCGCACCCGAGATGGCGGAGGTCGCCGACCTGGCGTTCGAGGGGCCGCACGGCACGGTCCCGGTCCGGCTGTACCGGCCGGGGCCGGAGCGGGGCGGCCCGGCGATCGTCTACTTCCACGGCGGCGGCATGATCATGGGGACGCTCGACTCCTTCGACGCCCTCGCCCGCCGCCTGGCCGCTTCCTGCGGCGCGGCGGTGCTGAGCGTCGAGTACCGGCTGGCCCCCGAGCACCGCTACCCGGTCGCGAGCGACGAGGCGTTCGCCGCGGTCGGCTGGGCCCATGCCGCCGCGGACGAGCTGGGCATCGATCCGGCGCGCATCGCCGTCGCCGGGGACAGCGCGGGCGGGTCGCTGGCGGCGGGCGCCGCCCTGCGCGCCCGGGACGGGAACGGTCCCCCGATCCGCGCGCAGTTGCTCTTCTATCCCGGGCTGGAACGCGCCTCCGACCGCCCGTCCATGGTGGAGTTCGCCGACGGCCCCATCCTGACCCGCGCCGACGTCGTCTGGATGAAGGAGCAGTACCTGGGGCCGGACGAATCCGCCGACACCGCGTACGGCGTGCCCGCGCTGGCCCGCGACCTGGCGGGCCTGCCCGACGCGATCGTCGTCACGGCCGAGGCCGACCCGCTCCGCGACGCGGCCGAGGACTACGGCCGCCGACTGCGGGAGGCCCGCGTCCCGACCGCGCTGCTGCGCTTTCCCGGCGTGTGCCACGGGTTCCTGTCCCAGGCCGCGCACCTGCGCCGGGCCCGGATCGCCTTCACCGAGATCGGCGCGCTCGCCCGCGCCAAGTTCCAGGAGCTGCCATGACAGGGCCGACCACAGGGCCGACCACAGGGCCGGACGGAGCGCGCCGCACCGCCCGGGACCGTTTCGCCGGAGGGACCGCCGTGGTCACCGGCGGCGCCTCCGGAATCGGCGAGGGCTTCGTCCGCCACCTCGCCGCGATCGGCATGAACGTCGTCATCGCCGACCTCGACGCGGACGGGGCCCGGCGGCTCGCCGGCGAACTCGGCTCCGGCCCGGCACGGACGATCGCCGCCCAGGTCGACGTGACCGACCCCGAAGCCGTGTCGATGCTCGCCGAGCAGACGTTCGCGCGGTTCGGCTCGGTGGAGCTGCTCGTCGGCAACGCCGGGCTCGAGACCGCCGGGCCGCTGTGGGAGGTCCCGGTCGCCCGGTGGCGGCAGGTGATGGCGGTCAACGTCGACGGGATCTTCCACACCGTCCAGGCGTTCCTGCCGCGGATGATCGAGGCGGGACGGCCCGCGGTCATCGCGAACATGTCCTCGGTCGGCGGGGTGTCGTCGGCGCCGTTGCAGGCACCGTACATCGTCAGCAAGCACGCGGTGCTGGCGCTCACCGAGTGCCTGCACCAGGAGGTGGCGCTGACCGGCGCACCGATCCAGATCTCCGCGATCCTCCCGTACTCGGTCAAAAGCCGCATCTTCACGAGCGCCCAGGCGTCCGCGCCGACCTCCGATCCCGTCGCCGCCCGGCTCTTCGACGCGATGCAGGCCGCGAACGTCGCCGCCGGGCTCGACCCGGTGGAGGCGGCAGCGCACATGACCGACGCCCTCGCGGCGGGCGCCTTCTGGGTCTTCTCCGACGACGACGCGGGCATCGCCTCGATGCGGGCCCGCGCCGACCAGCTCGCGCACAGATCTCCGCCGCGGAGCCCGCACGCGCTGCTCGCCGAGATCGAGGCGTCGGCCGTCCCCGGCGCGGAGCGGTGGCACTGACCCGAACCGGCGCGGGCACGGGCCGCGCCGCCCCCGCTTCCGTATGACTCTGGCATTCCAACAGGCAGGAGACGCATCCATGTTCGAACTGGACGGCAAGGTCGCGCTGGTCACCGGCGCCGGGCAGAACGTCGGCGCCGGGATCGCCCGCGCCCTGGCCGGGCAGGGCGCGACGGTGGCGGTCAACGACTACCACCCCGACCGCGCGCGAGAGGTCGCCGAGGAGATCACCGCCACCGGCGGCGCCGCGTTCCCGGTGCCGTTCGACGTCACCGACCTCGACGCCGTCACCGCCGGGTTCGCCGCGGTCGCCGACCGCGGCCGGCCGGTCGACATCCTGGTCAACAACGCCGGGACGGGCGGCCCGGACCGGACGATGGAGATGCACCAGTTCCGCGAGATGCCGGTCGGCTACTGGTCGCAGATCATCGACGTCAACCTGTACGGCGTCCTCAACTGCTGCAAGGCCGCCCTCGACCCGATGGTCGAGAACGGCTGGGGCCGCGTCATCACCATCTCGTCCGGTGCCGGGACGGTCGGGCTGGACATCGGCGTGTCCACCTACGCGGCGGCCAAGGCGGGCGCGATCGGGTTCATGCGGCACATCGCCAAGGAGAACGCCCGGTCCGGCATCACCGCCAACACCGTGGCCTTGGGCCTGGTCCTCCGCAACGTCAAGGACCCCGAGCTGGTGAAGAAGCTCGCCGACCCGATCCCGGTGGGGCGCCTCGGCACCCCCGAGGACGCCGGTCACCTCGTCGCCTACCTGGCCTCCGAGGAGGCGTCCTGGATGACGGGCCAGACCATCGGCCTCAACGGCGGCACGACCACGTCCTGACGTCGCGCCCCGACTGCGCGGGCCCCGGCCGATCACTTCGGCCGGGCCCGCGTACGCGCCCCATCCTTCCTCGAAAACAGGTTCACCGGGGGCGGCCTCCCACTGGCCGGGAGACCCTGCAGCGCCCGTGGCACGGCCGCGATTACGTTCCCCGAGAGGCCACCACGAGCGGATCGAGGGACATGACCACGGAGCTGACCTGGGCGTCCACGGCGCGTGAGCTCGCCACCGACGAGGGCGTGCTGCGATATCACGAGGCCGGAGACGGCCCGCCGCTGCTGCTGTTGCACGGCTCCGGGCCGGGGGTGACGGGCTGGCGGAACTTCCACGGGAACCTGCCGGTCCTCGCCGCGCGCTTCCGCTGCCTGATCCTCGAATTCCCCGGGTTCGGCGTCAGCGACGCCACCGACCGGCACCCGATGATGGCGGCTTCGGGCGCGGTGACCCGTTTCCTGGACGGCCTGGGCCTGGACCGGGTCGACGTCATCGGCAACTCGATGGGCGGCATCGTGGGCGCCCAGGCGGCGCTGGCCCGTCCGGACCGGATCCGGCGGCTCGTCACCATCGGCGGCATCGGCCGCAACATCTTCAGCCCGGCGCCCGGCGAGGGCATCCGGCTGTTGATGGAGTTCACCGAGGACCCCACCCGCGAGCGGCTCGTCCAGTGGCTGCACTCGATGGTGTACGACCCGGCCCTGGTCACCGAGGAGCTGATCGAGGAGCGCTGGAAGCAGGCCACGGACCCCGACACCCTGGCGAGCGCCCGGCGGATGTACGGCCGGGAGGCGTTCGCCGCCGCCGCGTCCGCGCCGCCGCGAGCGACGCGCCCCCGTACTGGGCGATGCTGCACAAGCTGAAAGCCAGGACGCTCGTCACCTGGGGCCGCGACGACCGGGTCAGTCCCGTCGACATGATGCTGCTGCCCATGCGGACGATCCCCGACGTCGAGGTCCACGTCTTCCCCGACTGCGGGCACTGGGTGATGATCGAGCAGAAGCAGGCCTGGGAGAGCGCCGTCCTGGCGTTCCTCACCCGCGAGGACGACGCCTAACTCCGCCGCACGTCCGAAGAGCGGCGCCGACGAACGTCCGCGCAAGGCCGCCTTCGGCGGCCCCTTCCCACCCCGGCACCACCGGCCCGGACCGGCCCCCGGCCGTTCCCCGGCCGACCTGAGACAGCAATGGAGAAACAGGCGATGACCAACCGCGTGCTCGACACGATCATGGAACGGGCGGAGGAGATCCGCGCGCTCGGCCCCGTCAACGAGCGGCTCGGCAAGCTCGACGACAAGGCCGCCAAGGTGCTGCGCGACTCCGGCGTGATCCGGATGCTCCAGCCCGAGACGCACGGCGGCCTGGAGACGCACCCGCGGGAGTTCGCCGAGGCCGTCATGGGGATCGCCGCGCTGGACGGGTCCACCGGCTGGGTCGCCGGGATCGTCGGCCTGCACCCGTGGGAAATGGCGATGGCCGACCCGAAGGTCCAGGAAGAGATCTGGGGCGACGACCCCGACACGTGGATCGCGTCCCCGTATGCGCCCATGGGCGTCGCGCGTCCCGTGGACGGCGGCTACGTCTTCAACGGCCGCTGGCAGTTCTCCTCCGGCACCGACCACTGCGACTGGATCTTCCTCGGCGGGATCCTCGGCGACAAGGACGGCAAGCCCGCCGAGCCGTTCGAGGGCCTGCACCTGATCCTGCCGCGCTCCGACTACGAGATCGTGGACGGCTCCTGGGAGGTCGCCGGGCTCAAGGGCACCGGCAGCAAGGACGTCATCGTCCGCGACGCGTTCGTCCCCGACTACCGCGTCATGAAGTTCTCCAAGGTCATCGACGGATCCGCGCCCCGTGACGCCGGGCTCACCAACCCGACCTACCTGGTGCCGTTCTCCTGCGCGTTCCCCCTCGGCATCACCTCCGCCGTGATCGGCATGGCCGAGGGCGTCCTCGCGCACCACATGGCGTACCAGCGCGACCGGGTGCAGATCGTCGGCACCAAGGTCAAGGACGACCCGTACGTGCTGTACGCGATGAGCGAGGCCGCCGAGGAGATCGCCGCGTCCCGCACCCGCCTCCTGGACTTCGCCTCCCGCATGTACGACAAGGCGGCCGCGGGCGAGGAGGTCTCGTTCGGCGAGCGGGCGGCCGGTCGGCGCCTCCAGGTCCGGGCGGCCTGGCGGGCCGTGCACGCGGTGAACGAGCTGGTGATCCGCTCGGGCGGCAACGCGATGCGCGTCGACAACCCGATCCAGCGGTTCTGGCGGGACGCCCACGTCGGCCTCGCCCACGCCATCCACGTCCCCGGCGCCGTCTACCACGTCTCCGCCCTCACCGACCTGGACATCGAGCCCCCGCAGGGGCCCATGCGCTCGATGATCTGACCCGTTTCCCACCGACCGGGAGAGTCCGCCGCCCGACCGGCGGATCCATTGCCAATAGGAGGCACAGTGACACATATACGAGGGCTCGGGTACCTGCGGGTGCAGACCCGGGACCTGCCGCGCTGGCGCGAGCTCGCGATCGACGGGCTCGGCTTCGCCGAGGGGTCCGGCCCGGTCCCCGACGGGCTGTACCTGCGCATGGACGAGCGCCGGTACCGCCTCGCCGTCCTGCCGGGCGACGCCGACCGGGTCCTGGCCGTCGGCTGGGAGGTGCGCGACCAGTTCGCGCTCGCCGCCGTCCGGGAGGCCGTCGAGAAGGCCGGCGTCGAGGTATCCGTGCTGTCGCACGCCGAGTCCGCCGAGCGCGACGTCGAGGCCGCCATCTCCTTCACCGACCCCGGCGGTACGCCGGTCGAGGTGTTCTTCGGGCCCGTCCTCGACCACAGCCCGCTGCGGCTCGGCCTGGACCAGAAGTTCGTGACCGGCGCCGAGGGCCTGGGACACGTGGTCCTGCCCGCCCCCGCCGGCGAGGAGCTGGTGCGGTGGTACGCCGAGGTCCTGGGGTTCCTGCCGCGCGGCGCGATGAAGGCCGCCGACACTCCGGCCGGTCCGGTCCGCGTCCGGTTCATGGGCGTCAACCGGCGCCACCACAGTCTCGCCGTCATCCCGGCGCCGCACGGCGGCGACCCCGGCCTCGTGCACCTGATGGTGGAGGTCGACACCCTGGACGCGGTGGGCCGGGCGCTCGACAACGTCAACCGCCTCGGCTTCTCGATCTCTTCCACCCTCGGCCGCCACACCAACGACAAGATGGTGTCGTTCTACGTGCGCGCCCCCGGCGGCTGGGACATCGAGTACGGCTGCGAAGGCATGCTCGTCGACGAGACCCACTACACCGCCGAGGAGATCACCGCCGACAGCTACTGGGGCCACGACTGGTCCGGTTCCGAACCCCTCGCCGCGTTCGCCCCGCCCGGAGAGTGACCTCGACCGGGCCGATCACGGCTTGCGGGCGCCGCCTGCCCGGCACCGGCGGCACGGAGGGCAACACGTTGCAGGGCAAGCCCGTCGTCTGGCCCGACTACGAGGGTTACCGGGAGAAGACCGACCGCGACATCCCGGTCTTCGTCCTCGAACCGTCCCCCTGACCTTTCGGCGGTCCGCGCCCGGGAGCGGGTGCGGCGACGGTCACGGCGCAGTGGTTCAACGTGAAAGGGAGACACCGCATGGCGGTGTCTCCCTTTCGTCCTTGTTCCGTCAGTCGGACCGGAGGTGGCGGGCGGCCCGGTAGCCGAAGACCATCCCCGAGCCCAGCGGGACGCCCGGCCCCGGGTAGACGTGCCCGGCGACGGACGCCGCCGAGTTGCCCGCCGCGTACAGGCCCGGGATCGGGTCGCCGGACCCGTCCAGCACCCGGGCGTCGGCGTCGATGCGCGCCCCGCCCTTCGTTCCCAGGTCGCCGAGGACGATCTGGACGGCGTGGAACGGCCCCCGGTCGATGGGGACCAGGCACGGGTTCGGGCCGTCGCCCGCGGCGAAGAAGCGGTCGAACGGATCCTCGCCCCGTCGGAAATCGGTGTCCTCGCCGGTGGCGGCGAAACCGTTGAACCGGTCGACCGTGCTTCCCAGAGCCGAGGCGGGAACATCGATCAGGTCGGCCAGGCCGTCGAGGGTGTCGGACGTACGCCACAGGCCGGCCGCGCGGAACGCGGCCGGGTCCGGGCGCGGCTCGCACAGCGCGGGCACGTTGTCGAACCTGTCGTCGAACACGAACCAGACCGGGATGTGGGAGACGCCGGTGGCGTGGCCGCCGCGGATCTCGTGGCCCATCCGGTCGTAGGGCAGGGATTCGTTGGCGAACCGCTCCCCCGCCGAGTTCACGAAGATCCCGCCGCGCAGCCCGAGGGTGAACTCGGCGCGTCCGTTCGGGAAGGGCGTCGCCGGGCACCACCACGCCTCGTCCATCAGGTCGACGGACGCGCCGACGGCTTCGAGGGCGGCGAGCGCGTCGCCGGTGTTGGTGCCCGCGGCGGTCGACGTCCAGCCGCCGCCGGGCAGCCCGTGGTGCCGGGCGCGCAGGTCGTCGACGCGCTCGAAGCGGCCCGCGCGAGCACGACGCCGCGGGCCGCCCGCAGCCGGGTCGTCCCGTCCGGTCCGTCGGCGACGACGCCGGTCACCCAGCCCTCTTCGACGATCAGGGAGCGCATCCGCGTGCGGGTGCGGAGGTCGGCGTTGCCGGTCTTGTCCAGCGCGAGCAGGAACCGGCCGATGAGCGCCTGGCCGCCGATGAGGTTCTCGCGGTCCTGCTCGATGCCGTGCTGGTCGAGCGCGATGGTCGGGCGGAGGTGGGCGAGTCGGTCGCCGAGTTCGGTGGCGGGGAGCGGCACGGGGAAGATGTCCCGGCCGTTCTCGACGCGTCCGGGAGCCTCGAAGTAGTCGGGGAAGGGTTGGTACCGGAACCGGAGGGCCGGGTCGCGTTCGAGGAACTCGACCAGTTCGGGGCCGGTGGACAGGTAAGCCCGCTGCAACTCGGCCGGGGTGCGGTCTCCGACGAGCGCCGTGAAGTACTCGGTGCCGAGTTCGACGCTGTCGGGCACTCCCGCGCGGTGCTGCGCCTGGTTGCCCGGGAGCCAGATGCCCGAGCCCGAGTAGGCGCTGGTGCCGCCGAAGTGCTCCGTCTTCTCCAGGACGATGGTGCGCAGCCCGTTCGCCGCGGCCGTGTAGGCGGCGGCGAGGGCCGCTCCGCCGGAACCGACGACGATCACGTCCGCGTTCTCGGCCGGATGCTCTGTGGTCACTGTTCTCTTCTCACTTCCGGTTGAGTCGTCCGAGTTCGTCGGGCGTGAGGACGAGGTCGGCCGCGGCCAGCGAGTCGAGGACGGACTCGGGCCTGCTCGCCCCGGGGATCGGGATGATCGAGGGGGACCGGTGGAGCTGCCACGCGAGGGCGATCCGCTGCGGGCCGACGCCGCGGGCGGCCGCGATCGAGTCGAAGGCGGCGAACCGGGTTCCGAGCTCTTTGGCGCCGCGCATCCCGCCCAGCGGCCCCCAGGAGAGGAACGCCAGGCCGAGTTCCTCGCACAGGTCGATCACGGGTTCGGCGGCCCTCGCCCGCGGCGAGTACTCGTTCTCGACCGCGACGAGGACGTCGCCGAGCACGTCGTGGGCGGTCCGGACCTGCTCGGCGCTCGCGTTCGAGACCCCCACGCGCCGGACCAGCCCCTTCTCGTGGAGCTCCTTGAGCCCGCCCATGCTCTCCTCGTACGGGATCCGCGGATCCGGGCGGTGGTGCATGTAGAGGGGCAGGGCGTCCAGGCCGAGCCGTCGCAGCGACGCCTCGCAGGCGCGGCGCAGCCATTCGGGTCGGCCGTCGATCCACCATGTGTCGGTGTCGAAGTAGCGGACGTGGCCGCCCTTGGTCGCGACGACGACGTGGTCGGTGGAACCGGGATACAGCCGGAGCGCCTTGGCGACGGCGAGTTCGTTGACGCCGTAGTCGCCGCCCGCCGGACCGTAGACGTCGGCCGTGTCGAGGAGGGTGACGCCCGCGTCGAGGGCGGCGTGCACGGTCCGGACGCCGCGCTCCTCGTCGTAGTCCGGTACCTGGGTGAGGGTCATCGCTCCCATGCCGATCGCGGAGACATGCAGGTCCCCGAGCGGCCGGAGGGGGACGTCCGTCATTTGCCGACCACGGTCCACCCGCCGTCCACCGGCATCCGGACGCCCGTCGAGAAGGTGGCGTCGAGCAGCATGAACTCGATCGCCGCCGCCATCTCGTCCGGGAAGCACAGCCGGCCGAGCGGCATCCGCGCCTCGGTGGCCGACAGGTCGTACCCCTGGTCGACCATCTCCTGGACCATGGGGGTGAGGGTGTGCCCGGGCGCGACCGCGTTGACGCGGATCCCGTGCGGTGCCCATTCGATCGCGAGGTTCTGCGTGAGCTGCTCGACGGCGGCCTTGGCGACGCCGTAGTCGGCCTGGTCGCGCCACCCGCCGTAGGCGGTCGTCGAGGAGATGGTCACGATCGACCCGCCGTCGAGGCCGGCCTCCAGCATCCCCGCGACGAGCGACCGTGCGGTGACGAGCGTCCCGACCAGGTGGACGTCGAGCACCCGGCGGTAGGCGTCGAGGTCCAGTTCCAGGGCCGGTTTGAACTCGCCGCGGATGCCGTGGCAGGTCACGAGGCGGGTGGGCGTCCCGGCGTCCCGGGCCGCCGCGGCGAGCGCGTCCCGGACGGCCGCCTCGTCGGTCGCGTCGACCTCGAACGCCGGTGTCAGGTCGTCCGGTGGCGGCCGCATGTCCAGGACGGTCACGGCGAGGCCCCGCTTCATCAGCCGCCGTACGACCGCCAGGCCGATGCCGCTGCTGCCGCCGGTGACGACCGCGTGTTCTCGGGGCGCGTGTTCTGCGGACATGGGGCTCATCTCCCTCATCGATGTGGGATTCCGTCGCGCGCGCGGGGCGGCGGGTCGTTCTCAGGGGGCCTGCGGCGGCCGACCGCCGATCGCCGCGGTGACCGCGTCCGCGGCGCGGACCAGCCGGTCCCGCCAGCAGGCGATCCGCTCGACGCTCGCCCGCGGCGGCATCTGGAACAGGGTGAGCACCTGCACGACGTCTCCGCTCCGGCCGTAGACGGGTGCGCCCAGGAGGCGGACATCGTGGCGGCGGTCGGGGTCGAGGGCGTCGGGCTCGTAGTGCTCCTTCAGCCGTTCCAGCAGCGCGCCGACCCGGCGCTCCAGCTCGGGCGTGCGCTGCGCGGTGGAGAACGCGTCGATCTCGTCCCAGACCTCGTCATGCTCGGGGGCGCGCAGGGCGATGGACCATCGGCGGGACGCCGCCCGCCGGAGCGCGCGCCGGTAGTGGTCCCGGTCCTCGTCCGCCAGCGGCAGGTTGCGCCGCGAGAGCCAGGCGTCGATCGCCTTGTCGTCGCGTCCGGCGACGAACAGCGCGCCGTAGGGCGGGGCGAACGGCATCCGGCGGCCGATGTGCCCGTGCACGGTGTTCTTCCGGGCGCCCGCGGAACCGGCGACGACGACGATCTCGTCCGCCACGATGCACTGCGCGTAGCATTCGAGCCCGAGGTCGGCCGACACGGCCTCCATGTGCTCGCGCGCGATGTCGGCCACCCGGATGTGGTTCAGCAGGTCGCTCTCGTAAGGCGCGACGAGCGCGCCCGGCGAGAACCCGCCGTAGCCGCCCTGGAAGAACAGCAGCGGGGGCCTCGGGTCGAGGACCCCGAGGTCCCGGACCCGGCCGAGGGCCATCAGGTGGTCACCGACCTCCTGAACGGCGTCGAAATCGCAGTCGATCCAGGCGACGGCCTCGTCGAGCAGGGGTGCGCCGGACGGGGAGAGCCGCCAGGGGACGTCGGTGAACTTGTCACCGGTCTTGGCGGCGAACTGCCTGCAGACGTGTTCCTGGTCGGCGGCGAGCACGTTGACGCAGAACGAGGACGCCGTGCGCAAGCGCGCCCACGTGCCCGACGTCTTGCTCGGGAGGAAGGACACCAGCGGCGGGTCGAGCGAAACCGAGGAGAACGAACCGACGACCATGCCGACCGGTTCGCCGGTGTCCGCGATCCCGGTGACGACGACCACGCCCGTCGGGTAGTGGCCGAGGACTTCACGGAACCGCCGCCGGTCGAACGGTGCGGCGGGGGCGTTCACCGGGCCTCCTTCAGGGTGGGCCCGTCTCCGGGGGCGGGCTCGGGCGCGGGCGCGCCGAGGTGCTCGCGAAGCGTGGTCCCCGTGTAGTCCTTGCGGAACAGCCCCCGGTCCTGGAGGCGCGGGACGACCTCTTCCACGAAGTCCTCGAGTCCGCGGGGCAGGTCGGCGGGCAGGAGGTTGAAACCGTCCGCGGCTCCCCCGGTGAACCAGGCGGCCAGCTCGTCGGCGACCTGGTCCGGGGTTCCGACGATGGAGCGGTGCCCGGTGCTGAGCCCGATCCGCTGCGCCACCTGGCGCAGCGTCAGCCCCTCCTCCTTCGCCATCTCCATGAACAGGCGGGGCCGCGACACCCCGGCGTGCGCGGGCAGCAGGCCGCCGACATCGGGGAACGGCTCGTCGAGGTCGTAGACGGTGAAGTCGATGCCGCCGAACATCTGCTGCATGAAGGCCAGCGTGGCGTCCGGGTGCACCAGGTCCCCGAGTTCCCGGGCCAGGTCGCGGGCCTCCCGGACCGTCCTGCCGATGATCGGCGTGATGCCCGGCATGACGGCGACCGTGCGCGGGTCGCGTCCCTCGGCCGCCACCAGTTCCCGCATCCGGTCGGCGAACGCCTTGGCGTCCCGGATGTCGAACTGCGTGGTGAACACCATGTCGGCCCACCGCGCCGCGAGCTTCATCCCGGTCGGGGACGACCCGGCCTGCACCAGCGCCGGCCTGCCCTGCGGCGAGCGGGGCATCGTCAGCGGGCCGCCGACGCTGAAGTGCTCGCCCTGGTGGTCGAGGCGCCGGATCCGGTCGAGGTTGGCGTACACGCTCGCCTCCCGGTCGAGCACGATGGCGTCGTCCCGCCAGCCGTCCCAGAGGCGGGTGACGATGTCCACGAACTCGTCGGCGCGCGCGTAGCGGGCCTCGTGCTCGGGCAGTTCGGCGGAACCGTAGTTGGCCGCGGCCGTGGCGATCGCGGTGGTGACGATGTTCCAGCCGACGCGGCCGCCGCTCAGGTGGTCGATGGTGGCGAACTGTCGGGCCACGGTGAAGGGGTGGCTGTACGTGGTCGAACTGGTCCCCACGAGGCCGATGCGGGACGTCACCGCCGACAGTGCGGCCACCAGGCTCACGGCGTCCGGCCATTCGGTGGCGTCGGTCCCGATCGACGTGCTGAGATTGAGCGCCTCGGCGACGAACACCGCGTCGAGTTTGCCCTCCTCGGCGACCTGCGCGACGCGTGCCCAGTGTTCCAGGGTGTGGACCTTCGCGGGGTCCGTCCGCGGGGACCGCCACACCGACTGGGCGGCGCCCAGCCCCCGGGCGAACACCGCGAGATGCATCTGACGGCCGCTTTCGTTCATGGTTGCTCCCTGTGTCGGCATCTGTGGGTTTGCTGAGCGGGTCAGAGCCGTTCGATGATGGTGACGTTGGCTTGGCCGCCGCCCTCGCACATCGTTTGGAGGGCGTAGCGTCCGCCGCGGCGTTCGAGTTCGTGCAGCATCGTCGTCAGCAGCCGGGTTCCGGTGGCCCCGATGGGGTGGCCCAGCGCGATCGCGCCGCCGTTGACGTTGACGCGGTCCATGTCGGCGCCGGTCTCCTTGGCCCAGGCGAGGACGACCGACGCGAACGCCTCGTTGATCTCGATCAGGTCGAAGTCGCCGATCGACATGCCGGTCTTCTGGAGGGCGTGCCGGGTGGCGGGGATGGGGCCCGTCAGCATCCAGACGGGGTCGTCGCCGCGGACGGAGATGTGGTGGACGCGCGCCCGGGGCTTCAGGCCGAACTCCCGGACGGCCTGCTCGGAGGCGATGAGCACCGCGGACGCGGCGTCGCTGATCTGGCTGGCGACGGCCGCGGTGATGCGGCCGTCCTCACGGAGCGTCCGGAGAGCGGCCATCTTGTCCAGGTCGGTGTCGCGGCGCGGCCCCTCGTCGGCGGAGACGCCGCCCAGCGGCGCGATCTCCTTGGCGAAACGCCCCTCGTCGGTCGCGGCGACGGCCCGGTGGTGGCTGCGGAGCGCGAACTCCTCCATCTCCGGACGCGAGATGTCCCATTTGTCGGCGATCATCTCGGCGGCCCGGAACTGGGAGACCTCCTGGTCCCCGTAGCGGGCGATCCAGCCCGGCGACTCGGCGAACGGGGTGGTGAAGCCGTACTGCTCCCCGACCGTCATCGCCGCCGACATCGGGATCGCCGACATGTTCTGGACGCCGCCCGCGACGATGAGGTCGGCGGTGCCGGACATGACGCCCTGCGCGGCGAAGTGCACCGCCTGCTGGCTGGATCCGCACTGCCGGTCGATCGTCACGCCCGGCACGTGGTCCGGCATCCCGGCGACCAGCCAGGCGGTCCGGGCGATGTCGCCGGCCTGCGAGCCGATGGTCTCGGTGCAGCCGAAGATGACGTCGTCCACGCGTCCCGGGTCGACGCCGCTGCGGTCCATGAGCGCGGAGACGACGTGGGCGCCCAGGTCCGCGGAGTGGACGCCGGACAGCCCGCCGCCCCGGCGGCCGACCGGCGTCCGGACCGCCTCGATGATGTAGGCCTCGGCCATGTGAACCCTCCTCGGGTGTCGGGATGCGGCGCGATCAGGGATGCCGACCGCTGACCGGCACGACCTCGCCGGTGAGGTAGGACGAGTGGTCGCTCGCCGGGAAGACCATGACGTTCGTCCGGCCCTCCAGGAGGGCGCGGCCGGGAACGTGGTCCGGCGCGGGCCGTTCGGTCCTGGCGGTGGTCACGGTCGGGCCTCCCTGGGCAGGCCGAGCACCCGCTCGGCGAGGATGTTGCGCTGGATCTCGTCCGAGCCGCCGTAGACGGTGTCGGCGCGGCTGTGCAGGAACAGGCGCTGCAGGTCGTCCAGCTCGTACGGCGCCCGCTCGACGACCAGGGACGTCGCCCCGGCGACCCGCATCGCGAGTTCGCCGAGGTCGCGGTGCCAGTTCGCCCAGAGCAGCTTGGTCACCGACGCCTGCATCGCACCGGTCGAGCCGTCCCCGGAGAGGGTGCGCAGGGCGTGCAGGCGCATGGCCTCCAGGCCCGTCCGGGCGTGCGCGAGGCGGTCCCGGATCACCGGATCGTCGAAGGTGCCGTTGCGGCGGGCGAGGTCGATCACGGCGTCGAGTTCGCGCGCGAACCCGATCTGCTGCCCCACCGTGGAGACGCCGCGCTCGAAGCCGAGGGTCGCCATGGCGACCTTCCAGCCGTCGCCGGGCGCTCCGACCACGAGCGACGCCTCGGTTCGGGCGCCGTCGAAGTACACAGCCCGCGCCCGCCGTGCTCGGCGGGCCAGCCGAGGCAGGTCCAGCCGTGCGCGCCGAGGTGGCGGTCCCAGTCGAGCCGTTCGCCGAACGCCTCGTCCTCGCGGCCGGGCCCGCCGAGCCCCCGCAGTCCGGCGAAATCGCCGCGCAGGTGCGTCTCGAGCCAGTCCCGGACGTCGCGCCGGAACGCCTCGTCCGCCGCCGAGTACGTCAGATCCACATCCGCCCCTCCGCCGTGCTCATCGATTTGCCGGGGTTGCGGCCGTCCGCCGCGGACTGCACCATAGCAAGAGAAATCAAACATTTGTTAGGCCAGCGATCGCAAGAGCGCGTGCCACTGACCGGACATGAATCTGGAGACGGAATGAGCAACGCGGATAACGCCGCCGGGGAGCGGACCGACGAGCAGGTCGTCGCCTACGAGCGGCGCGGCCCGGTCGCGATCGTGACCCTCGATCGCCCCGAGTACCGCAACGCCCAGAACTCGAAGGTCACCTACGCCCTCGACGCCGCGTTCACCCGGGCGGTCGACGACGACGACGTCAAGGTCATCGTGCTCGCCGGGAACGGGAAGCACTTCTGCGCCGGGCACGACATCGGCACCCCCGGCCGGGACGTCGACGAGTCCTTCGAGCGCAAGGCCGTGATCTGGTGGGACCACACCGGCAAGCAGGGGGTGGACCGGCGGATCGCCCGGGAGTCCGAGGTGTACCTCGGCATGTGCCGCCGGTGGCGGGAGATCCCCAAGCCCGTGATCGCGATGGTGCAGGGCGCCTGCATCGCCGGCGGGCTCATGCTGGCCTGGTCCTGCGACTTCATCGTGGCCGCCGACGACGCCTTCTTCGCCGACCCCGTGGTGCGCATGGGCATCCCGGGCGTCGAGTTCTTCGCCCACCCGTGGGTGATGAACCCGCGCGCGGCGAAGGAGTTCCTGTACACCGGCGACCGTGTCTCCGCCGAGCGCGCCCTGGACCTCGGCATGGTCAACCACGTGGTGCCGCTCGCGGACCTGGAGGACGAGACGCTGGCGATCGCCGAGCGGATCAGCCAGATGCCGTCCTTCGGGCTGGCGCTCACCAAGAAGGCCATCAACCAGGCCGAGGACCTCCAGGGCATGCGGGCGGGGATGGACTCGGTGTTCGGCCTGCACCATGCCGCGCACGCGCACAACGCCGAGGTCGGCGTCGACTCGCTGGCGGGGATGGACGCCCGCAAGATGCGCGACTCGAACGCGGAGAACGGCCGATGAACCTCGACCCGGACGACCGCGAGCGCGCGTTCCGGGACGAGGCCCGCGCCTGGCTGCACGAGCACGTCCCGTCCGTCCCTCTGCCCGGCATGGACACCGCCGAGGGCTTCGCGGCGCATCGCGAGTGGGAGGCGACCCTCGCCGCGGGCCGCTGGTCGGTCGTGTCCTGGCCCGAGGAGTATCTCGGCCGCGACGCCTCGCTCCTGGAGTGGGTGCTGTTCGAGGAGGAGTACTACCGCGCCGGTGGACCGGCCCGGGTGGCGCAGAACGGCATCTCGCTGCTGGCGCCCATCCTGTTCGAGTACGGCACGCCCGAGCAGCGGGAACGCTACCTGCGGCCGATGGCGGACGGCTCGGAGATCTGGGCGCAGGCGTGGTCGGAGCCCGAGGCGGGCAGTGACCTGGCGGCGCTGCGCAGCACCGCCGCCCGCGACGGGTCCCGGGGCGGGTGGGTGCTCAACGGGCAGAAGACCTGGAGTTCCCGGGCCGCGTTCGCGCACCGGGGCTTCGGCCTGTTCCGGTCCGATCCGGAGGCGGAGCGCCACCGGGGACTGACCTACTTCATGTTCCCCCTGGACGCCGACGGCGTCACCGTGCGCCCGATCCACAAGCTGGACGGCCATCCGGGCTTCGCGGAGATCTTCTTCGAGGACGTCTTCGTGCCCGACTCCGACGTTCTCGGGGTGCCCGGCGACGGATGGCGGGTGGCGATGAGCACCGCGGGCAACGAGCGCGGCCTGTCGCTGCGCTCCCCCGGGCGGTTCTGCGCCGCCGCCGACCGGCTCCTGGACCTGTGGCGCGAGCACGGCGCGGACCCGGCGGTCCCGGAGGCGGCGGCGCTCGGCGCGGACGGCAGCGTCAACAAGATCTTCTGGTCGGAGCTGGACGTGCGGCTGCACGAGACCGCGCTGGACCTGCTCGCCGGCGCGCACGTCCCGGCCGTGGCGCGGAGCTGGGCGAACGGCGACGCCGGGCCGGGCATGGAGCTGTGGAAGCGGCTGGCCGACCTGGGGGTCACCGCCCTCCGCGTGCCCGGTTCCCACGGCGGGCTGGACGCCGAGCCCACCGATCTCGTCGTCGCCTTCGAGGCCCTCGGACGCCACGCGGTGCCGGGCCCGTACATCGAGTCGGCGGTCCTGGCGCCGGCGCTGCTCGCCGCCCTCGACGACGGGCCGGCCCTGGCGGAGATCGCCGACGGGAGCACCATCGTGACCGCCGCCGCGCCGCCGCTGCTGGCGCCGCTCGCCCTCGACGCCCACGTGGCCGACCGTGCGCTGCTTCTGGACGGGACGGCGCTCCGGGCGGCGCGGACCGGCGCCGCCCGGACCTCCGTCGACCGCTCCCGCCTGCTCTTCGAGGTCGTACCCGACGAGGAACTGGGCGTCTTGGAGCCCGAACGGGTCTCGCGGACGCTCGACCTGGCGGTCCTTGCCTGCTCGGCCCAGCTGCTCGGGGCGGGTGAGCGCGTGCTTGCCGACTCGGTCGCGTACGCCGGGTCGCGGCGGCAGTTCGGCCGCGCCATCGGCGAGTACCAGGCGGTGAAGCACGCGCTCGCGGACGTCCGCGTCGCGCTCGACTTCGCCCGTCCGCTGGTGTACGGCGCGGCCGTCTCGCTCGGCGCGGGCTCGGCCGACGCCTCACGCGACGTGTCGGCGGCCAAGACGGCGGTGTCGGCGGCGGCGTACCGCGCGTCCCGCACCGCGCTGCAGACACACGGCGCCATCGGTCACACCGAGGAGTTCGACCTCGGCCTGTGGATCACGAAGATCCGCGCGTTGGTCTCCGCCTGGGGCACCGCCGGGTTCCACCGGTCCCGGGTCCTCGCCGCCATCACCGCCGCGCCCGCGGCGCCCGTCTTGTCCGCCTGAGGAGGGTCTCGTGTATACGAGGTCGATCCCGGCGCGGGCGGCGTCCGACGCACCCCCGTGACCGGGCTGGACCTGACCCTGCGGTTCGCGCGGATCGACTTCGACCGGGCTCCCGCGCGCCCGCTGTGCGAGGACGCGCGCGGCCCGCTCGCCGGGCTGCGCGACGTCGCGGCCGTCGCCGTCACCGCGCTGCAGGTCGGAGCGGCCCAGCGCGGTCTCGACATGACGGTCGCCTACGCCAAGGAACGCGAGCAGTTCGGCCGTCCGATCGGCTCGTTCCAGGCGCTCAAGCACCGGATGGCCGACATGCTCGTGCACGTGGAGACGTCCCGGACGCTGTCCTGGGCGGCGGCCTGGTCCGCCGCCCGGGACACGGCGGACTTCGGGGAACGGGCGGCGATGGCGAAGTCGTGGTGCTCGGACGCGCTGAACGCGGTGGCCGCCGAGACCGTCCAGTTGCACGGCGGCATCGCCGTCACCTGGGAGCACGACGCGCAACTGCTGTTCAAGCGCGCCCACGCCACGTCGCAGCTGTTCGGCCGGCCGCACGAGCACCGGCGGCGGCTGCTCGGCGCCTCCGCCGGGGCGGCCGGGGCCGCCCCGGTGTCGTCCTAGCGTCCGCCGCGCTCGAAGCGTTCGAGGACGTCGACGGCCTCGTCGACGATGCGCGCGATCAGCTCACGGCAGCTCGGCAGGTCGTCGATGAGGCCGACGACCTGCCCCGTGGCCATGACGCCGATGTCGGGGCGTCCGTCCAGTAGGGCCGTCCGGTAGAGCATGGGGGCGTTGGCCGCCATCACGACCTGGCTCCAGCTCAGGCCGTGGTTGCGCTTCATGTCCAGGCCCTCGCGGACGATCTCCTTCCAGGGCGTCCTCGACATCCGCTGGAAGGCGACGGCGTTCCCGGCCGCCCGCAGCAGGCGTCCGGGAGCGGTGCCGCGCTCGAGCCGGTCGATGGTGCGGCCGCGGACGACCCGCTGCGGCACCCCGTCGATCTGCAGCGTGAGGACGGTGTCGTCGACGCCGTGGCGGAGGTACTCCTCTTTGACGGCCTGCGCCACCGGCGAGTCCGCGGTGAGGAGGAAGCGGGTGCCCATCGCGATCCCGTCGGCCCCATAGGCGAGGGCCGAGACCAGGCCGCGGCCGTCGAAGTAGCCGCCCGCGCCGAGGACGACGATGTCGCCGGCCGCGTCGCGGGCCTGGGGCAGCAGCAGGCTGGTCGGGACCCGGCCGGTGTGCCCGCCGCCCTCGCCGCCCTGCACGACGACGGCGTCGGCGCCCCAGGCGGCGACCTTCTCGACGTGCCGGCGGGCGCCGGTGGACGGCATCACCACCAGCCCGCCGTCCTTGCACCGCTTGATCAGGTCCTCGCGGGGGGCCAGGGCGAAGGAGGCGACCTTCACCTTCTCGCGGATCAGCAGGTCGACGCGCTTGACCACGTCCGGCTGGTCGGCGCGGAGGTTGACGCCGAACGGCCGGTCGGTGCGCGACCGCACGGTGTCGATGGCCCGCGCGAGCTCCTCGTAGGACAGCAGCCCGGCGCTGAGGACGCCGAGCCCCCGGCTTCGGCGGTCGCCGCGGTGAGGCGGGCGTCGGAGACGTATCCCATGCCGGTCTGGACGATCGGGTACTCGACGCCGAACAGCTCCGTCGCCCGGGTTCTCAGCGCGGGGTGCCGCCGCGTGACGGCGCCGTTCCCGTCGGAGGTCGGAGCGGCTGCGGCGGGCTGCTGTGCCATGCGGGCTTTCCTCTCAAACAAATGTTTGTTTAGATACTGCCCGACGAGTATGCGGGACGCGGCGTGCACCGGCAAGCATCGGCGAGCACCCGGCGTCCCCGGAGACCGAGGAGGACCGACCACGTTGAAGGACAAGACGATGTCCCCGGCGGACTTCGCCGGGACGATCGAATCGGGGATGACCGTCGGCATCGGCGGCTGGGGCTCCCGCCGCAAGCCCATGGCGCTCGTCCGCGCGCTGCTGCGGACGGACGTGCGCGACCTCACGATCGTGAGCCTCGGCGGACCCGACGTCGGGCTGCTCTGCGCGGCCGGAAAGGTGCGCAAGCTGGTCTACGGCTTCGTGTCGCTGGACAGCATCCCCCTCGACCCGCACTTCCGCGCCGCCCGCGAGAGCGGCGCCATCAAGATCGCCGAGTACGACGAGGGCATGTACGTGGCGGGCCTGCGGGCCGCCGCGCAGCGCCTCGACTTCCTGCCGACGCGCGCGGGCCTGGCCTCCGACGTCCTCACCATGAACCCGGACCTGCGCACCGTCGCCTCCCCGTACTCCGACGAGGAGTACGTCGCGATGCCCGCGCTGCGGACGGACGTCGCGCTGATCCACCTCAACCGCGCGGACCCCGCGGGCAACGGGCAGTACCTCGGCCCCGACCCCTACTTCGACGACCTCTACGCCATGGGCGCCGACCGCTGCTATCTCAGCTGCGAGGAGGTCGTGCCGACCGAGCGGCTGCTCGCGCCCGACGCGGACGGGCACAGCGCGCCGGTGCAGTCGCTCCTGGTCGGCCGCATGTACGTGACGGGCGTGATCGAGGCGCCAGGCGGCGCCCACTTCACGTCGTGCGCCCCCGACTACGAGCGCGACGAGGCGTTCCAGAAGGAGTACGCCACCGCAGCCAAGGACCCCGACGCCTGGCGGGCCTTCGAGGAGAGATACCTGCGCACCGGCGAGGACGGCTACCGCACCGCCGTCGAGGGCCGCGCGGCCACCGCCGCGTCCGGCGCGAACGAGAGGAGTGTCTGACCGTGGAATTCACCCGAGCCGAGGTGTGCATCACCGCCGCGTCCGACTCCTGGCGCGACGCCGGGGAGGTCCTGGCGCACGCGGTGGGCACGGTTCCGATGATCGCGCCCGCCTCGCTCGCAGGACCCACTCCCCCGACCTCGTGCTGTCCGACGGCGAGGCGTTCTTCATGAGCGAGCCCCCGCCCCTCGGACGGACGGCCGCGCACGGCGGCGTCATCGAGGCGTGGACGCCGTTCCGCGGCGTCTTCGACATCCTGCAGTCGGGCCGGCGCCGGAGCATGATGGGCGCGAGCCAGCTCGACCGGTACGGCAACCAGAACATCTCCGCGATCGGCGACTGGCGCCGCCCCAGGCGGCAGCTGATCGGCGTGCGGGGCGCGCCCGGCAACACCGTGAACCACCGGACGAACTACTGGGTGTCCCGCCACTCCCCCAAGGTCTTCGTCGAGCACGTCGACATCGTGTCCGGGGTGGGCAACGACCGGGCGCGGGCGGCCGGGGGCGCGGCACTGCGGTTCCACGACCTCGGCGTCGTCATCACCGACCTCGCCGTCCTCGACTACGCCCCCGACGGAACCCTGCGCATCCGCTCGGTGCATCCCGGCGTCACGGTGGAAGAGGTCCGGCGGAACACGGGCTTCGCCATCGACGGGACGGACGCGGCCGAGACCCGCGCGCCCACGCCGGAGGAACTGCGGCTGATCCGCGAGGTGATCGACCCGTCCTCGGCGCGGGCGCGCGAGGTCGCCGGTTGAGCGGAGGGCGGCGGGCGTCCCTAGAGCAGGCCGTTCAGGGCGAGGGCGAGGAACTCGTCGGCGAGCCTGTCGGACGTCAACTGCCCCCCGGGGCGGTACCAGCGCACCGACGACCAGATGGAATCGCGGACGAACAGGTAGGACACCTTGATGTCCAGATCCGGGCGGAACACGCCGGACGTCTGGCCCGCGGTGAGCACCCGGAGCCAGATGTGCTCGATCTTCAGGCCGTAGTCCCCCACGTAGGCGAACGCCTCCTGGCCGATCAGGTTGTCGCTCTCGTTCTGGTACACGGCGACCGCGTGCGGCGCTTCATGGATCCATCCGAAGGCGACGCGGATCAGCTTGCTGAGCGCCTCGCGCGGGTCGTCGCCCTGCCGTTCGATCTCGGAGAACCGCTCGTAGAGCCGGGAGAGGAAGTCCCGGAGGATCTCGTCGAGCATGGCCTCTTTGGAGCTGAAGTGGTGGTAGATGCTTCCGGGCAGGATCCCGGATTTGTCGGCGATGTCGCGCACCGTCGTCGCCGCGTACCCCTTGGTGGCGAAAAGCTCGGCCGCGACGGCCAGCAGGCGCAGGCGCCTGTCGATGCCGTCCGCCCGGACCGCCTCCTTCTTCGGCGCCCGGCCGCCCGCCTTCGCCACTGCCATGTGCGTCTCCCTCAAGTTGACCAAGTATTTGTTCGTTCGGCGGTCCAGTGTCGCGCACGGCGCGTACGGACAACGAACCCGCCCCGCACCCTTGGAGTGACATGCACGCCGTAAGCCGGTCGGCGACCATCCCCGGAATGCTCCGCGACGCCGTCCGCGACCATGGCGCGCGCCCGGCCGTCGTGGACGGGGACGTGCGCCTCCGGTACCGGGACCTGGCGGCCCTCGTCGAGCGCGCCGCACGCGCCTACCTCGGGATCGGTGTCGGGTCCGGCGACCGGGTCGCGATCTGGATGCCGAACCGGTACGAGTTCGTCGTCGCGATGCTCGGCGCCCAATCCGTCGGCGCGGTCGTCGTGCCGATGAACACACGCTACCGGGGGCACGAGGCCGCCGCGATCCTCGCGAGATCCCGCGCCCGCGCGCTCGTCACCGCGAACGGCTTCCTGGACCTCGACCTCGTCGGCATGCTGCGGACGGCGGCCGCCGAGGACGCCTCGGCCGGGCGGTCCGGAGCCGCGGGACCCGTCGCGGGCCTGCCGCACCTGCGGACCGTCATCGACGTGCCGGCCGGGCGGGCGCCCGCCGGAGCGCTGCCCTGGGAGGACTTCCTCGCCGCCGGGGACGGCGTCCCGGCGGCGGCCGCCCGGGAGGCCGCCGACCGGGTGAGCCCCGACGACCTGTGCGACATCCTGTACACGTCGGGCACGACCGGACGGGCGAAGGGCGTCATGAGCGCCCACCGGCAGACGGTCGACGTCGCCCGCATCTGGGCCGCGGGGGCACGCCTGTCCCCGGACGACCGCTACGCCGTGGTCAACCCGTTCTTCCACGGTTTCGGGTACAAGGCCGGAGTGATCACCGCGCTCACCGCCGGAGCCGCCGTCCATCCCGTTCCGGTCTTCGACGGCGACGGGCTGCTGGAGCTGATCGAGCGCGAGCGCATCACCGTGATGCCCGGGACGCCGACGCTGTTCCTGTCGCTGCTGGCCAATCCGCGGCTCAAGGAGCACGACCTGTCGTCGCTGCGTTTCGCGACCGCGGGTGCGGCGACCGTCCCGGAGACCCTCTTCACCCGGATGCGGGACGAGCTCGGGTTCGACCAGGTGGCGCAGGCGTACGGGCTGACCGAGTGCATGATGGTCACCCGGTCCCGCCCGGACGAGGACCCCCGCCACGTCGCGGAGACGACCGGGCCGCCGGTCGACGGCGTGGAGCTGCGCCTGGTGGGGCGCGACGGCGCCGAGGTGGCGCCGGGCGAGGACGGCGAGATCCTGGTCCGCGGACGCAACACCATGCTCGGCTACTTCGAGGACGAGGAGGCCACCCGCGCCGCCGTCGACCCGGACGGCTGGCTGCACACCGGCGACGTCGGCCGCCTCGACGAGCACGGCTGCCTCAAGATCACCGACCGGTTGAAGGACATGTTCACCGTCGGCGGTTTCAACGTCTACCCGGCCGAGGTGGAGAACGTCCTGGCCGCGCACCCCGACGTCGCCGAGGCCGCCGTCGTGGCCCGTCCCGACGCGCGCATGGGCTCCGTCGCGGTCGCCCACGTGGTGGCGCGTCCGGGGGCCGCACCCGATCCCGGCGTGCTCATCGAGCACTGCCGCGCCCGGCTGGCGGGGTTCAAGACGCCCCGCGAGGTCCTCCTCACCGAGAGCCTGCCGCGCAACGCGTCCGGCAAGATCCTCAAGACGGAGCTGCGGGCCCGGGCCGCCGCCGCCCGGACGGACGGCGGCTGAGGCCCGCGCCCGGCCCCGGTGTCCGCTCAGGGCGCCGACCCCGGCGGCTTGCCGGTGCCCGGCGCGGGCTGGTCCCGCACGTCCACCCGGCCGAACCTCGGGGCGGACGACTCCCGCCGGTCACCAGGACCACGCGGTCCGCGAAATCGAACCGCAACGCCGACTCTCGTTCCTCCCTCACTGTTCCGTCGGCGAGTGCTCCGGCGACCGCCCGGCTCGCCCGGGCCGTCCGCCGAAGTACGCCTCGCGCAGCGTGGCGATGTCGTCCAGTTCGTCCTTGCGGACGCCGACCAGCACCCGTCCCATGTCGAGGACGACGATGTGGTCGCGACCCGGACCGACGCATCGAGCGCCTGTTCCACCAGCAGCACGCCGATGCCGTGCTCCTTGAGCCGCGCCACCTGCTCCATCACCTGCGCCACGATCACCGGGGCGAGGCCGCCGGACGGCTCGTCCAGCATCAGCGCCTTCGGCGCCGCCATCAGCGCCTGGCCGATCGCGAGCATCTGCTGCTGCCCGCCGGACATGTCGCCCGCGAGCACGTTCCGCTTCTCGCCCAGCACCGGGAAGATCTCGTAGATCCGGTCGGCCTCGCCGCGCAGCGCCGACCGCGACATGCGCCGCGTGCAGCCGCCCACGATGAGGTTCTGCTCGACCGTCTGCCGGTGGAAGACGCGCTTGCCCTCCTGCACGTACGCCAGGCCGCGCCGCACCCGCCGGTGCGCGGGCGTCCCGGTCACGTCGGCGCCGTCCAGCTCGACCGTCCCGCCGGACGCCTTGTTCAGACCGGCGAGGGCCCGCAGCGTGCTCGTCTTGCCGGCCCCGTTGCGGCCGAGGAGCACGGTCAGCTCGCCGGGCCACACGTCCAGGCTCACGTCCCAGACCACCCGCAGGTCGCCGTACCCGGTGGCGAGCCCGCGCGCCCGCAGCACGGGCTCCCGCGCGGACGCGTCCGGGGTCTCGTCCGTCATGACACCTCCTCCGTGGCCCCCAGGTACTCGCCGAGCACCCGCGGGTTCGTCTCGATCTCCGCCGGCGGCCCGTGCGCGATGACCTGGCCGTGCGCCAGCACGACGATGTCGTCGGCGAGGTCCAGGACGAGCCGGAAGTTGTGCTCGACCAGCACCACCGTCCCGCCCGCCCGGCGGATCCGCCGGATCAGCTCCGCGAGCCGCTCGACCTCGTCCTCGTCCAGTCCGGACGCGGCCTCGTCCAGCAGCAGCACCCCGGGCGAGGCGACGAGGGACCGCGCCACCTCCAGCAGCCGCCGCATGCCCAGCGGCAGCGAGGACGCCGGTTCGTCGCGCAGCTCCGCCATGCCGACCAGCGCGAGCATGCGCTCGGCCTCCGCGGTGTCCGCGCGGCGGACGCGGCGGAACCTCGGCAGCCGCAGGACGGCGGACGGGACGGACGCACGGTCCGCCGAGTAGCGGCCCGCGGCGACGGCCTCTAGCACCGTCACCCCGTCGGGGACGCCGGGCGTCTGGAAGGTCCGTGCCACGCCCGCCCGCGCCACCCGGTGCGAGGCGGATCCGTGCAGCCGCGCGTCGTCCAGGAGGACGCGGCCGGAGTCGATGCGGTAGAAGCCGCAGACCATGTTGAGCAGCGTGGTCTTGCCCGAGCCGTTCGGCCCGATCAGCGCGGTCACCCGCCCCGGCTCCGCGCGGAAGCTCACCCCGTCGAGGGCCCGGTTGCCGCCGAACGACTTGGAGACGCCGTCCACGACCAGTTCCGCCCCGCGGATCCGCGGGACGTCCGCCTCGGCGGCGGCCCCGGGCCGGGAACCGCTCCCGCGGCCCGGTCGAGGCGCGCCACCGCGCGGCGGGCCGGGGCCGCCAGCCCGCCGCGGAGCAGGACACCGCCGATGATCAGGAAAGCGCCGGTGAAGACCAGCGCGAACTCCTGGAACTGCGAGGACTGGTTCGGCCCGAACTGCATGATGGCCGCCCCCGCGAGGGCGCCGTACACACTGGTCACGCCGCCGAGGATCGCGGCGGCGAGGATCGTCGTGGCAAGCACGAAGCCGAACGCCTCGGGCGAGACGTACAGGTCGAGGTTCGCGAAGAGGGCTCCCGCGAGGCCCGCCGGGATGGCGCCCAGCGCGTAGGCGAGCAGCTTCATCCGGAAGACCGAGATCCCCATGGACGACGCCAGGACCGGGCTCTGCTTCAGCACCCGCAAGGCCACGCCGTGCCGGGACGTCACGATGTTGCGCATGACCGCGAACCAGGCGATGAGCACCACCGCGATCACGAGGTAGAACTCGGTCGGCCCCAGCGGACGGCCGAACAGCGTCGGGCCGAGGATGCCGCTGAGCCCGTTCCGTCCCCCGGTGCGGTCGTCGAAGACGGCGAGGACGTCCGGCACGATCAGCACCAGGAAGAACGACGTCATCGCCAGCGACCAGTTCCCCAGCCGCAGCCCGACCATCCCGGTGAGCACGCCCACCGCCAGGACCACCAGCCCGGCGGCGGCCAGTTGCAGCAGGATGTCGGTGTGCCCGGCGACCGAGAGCATGCCGGCCGTGTAGGCGCCGAAGGCGTACATCGCCGCCTGGCCGAGCGCGAGCTCACCGGCGTAGCCGAGGCTGAGGTTCAGCCCGCTGACCAGGAGGGCCAGGATGCAGGCGAGCTGGATCTGCCGGGTGGCCGAGAAACCGAGCCCGAAGGCCGGGAGCAGCAGGAGCACGGCCGCGCAGAGCACCGGCACGGTCCAGGTGGGAAGTGCGCGCAGTCCACGCCAGAGGACCATCGTCACACCAGCCTTTCCCGCGTGCGGACGAACAGCCCGGACGGCCGGACCAGCAGGATGACGATCAGCACGGCGAAGACGGAGATCGCGGCGAACTCGCTGCCCAGATGGCGGGCGGCGAGCGCCTCGGCCAGGCCGACGATCAGACCGCCGACGAGGGTGCCCGGCATCGACCCGAACCCGCCGATGGCCATGACGACGAAGCCCTTGAGCGCCAGCGAGGCACCGAGGGTCGCGACGGCGAAGGTCTTCGGGCCGACGAACACGCCCAGCAGGCCGGCGAGCGCCCCGGACGCGGCGAACGCGCCGAAGGCCAGGCGGCGGACGTCCACCCCGCGCAGCATCGCCGCCTCGCGGTCCTCCGCCATGGCCAGCAGTTTCAGGCCGGTGACGGAGCGGCGGGCGAACCAGCCGAACAGGACGACCAGCGCCACGGCGACGACGACGAGGGCGATCTCCACCGGGTAGACCCGGCCGCCGAGCAGTTCCAGCACCTGGTCGCCGCCGAAGAACGGCACGGCCAGCGGCTGCCCGCCCCAGATCACCTGCGTCAGCCCGTTGATGAGCACGCCCACGCCGAGGGTGGTGACCAGCACCGTCTCGGGATCCTCGACCGGCCGGACGGCGAGCCGCTCCTCGACGGCCGCGACAAGCATGACCGCGGCCGTGGCGAGCAGGACCACGACCGCCACCGGGAGCCGCAGCGTCACCAGGCCGGTGTAGGCGACGAAGGTGCCCACCATCATCAGCTGCGCCTGCGCGAAGTTGAACGTCTTCGACGAGATGAAGACGATGTTGTAGCCGATGGCGACCAGTGCGTACACCGCGCCGAGCGCCAGCCCGCCCCAGATGATCGTCATGGTCGGCCGCCTCCGCCGATGCGTCCGGGCCGCGTCACGTGAACTGGCCGTTCTCGAGCGGCGACGGCGCGACGAAGTCGAAGTCCTCGGCGGTGAGGTTGGGGCCGTGGGAGTCGGGCCTGAAGTTGTAGCCGCCGATGATCACGACCTCGGCCGCCTTCTGCACCTCGGGCTTCTCCAGCGCCTCCGCGAGCGCTTCGCCTTCGGGTCGTCGGACCCGCCGACGTCGGCCGCCGCCGCGGCGATCAGGGGCAGTGCGTCGTAGTTGGTCGCCATGATGAGCGTGGACTCGATCTTCCCCAGCCCGGCCATGGCCGCGACGACGTCGTTCACGGCCTTGTCGTCCGGTTCGTGCACGGTGCTCTTGTAGACCTGCATGACGAGGTTCTCGGTCTGAGCCGTGCCGAGGACGCCGCCGGGCGGGGGCGTCGAGACGAGGCTGGTCGCGCTCACGGAGTTGTCGCCGACGATGGGCACGTCCCAGCCGAGCTTCTCGACGCCCTTGAGGAGGTGCCCGACCGGCGCCCCGTAGCCGTCCATGATCAGCACGTCCGGGTTCCGCGACTTCAGCGCCTGGAGCTGCGGCGTCATGTCGAGCGCCGCCGTATCGTACTCCTCGTTGCCGGCCACGGTGATGCCCGCCTTCTTCAGCGCGGGTTCCATCTGCTCGGCGAACGTGACGCCGCTGGCCGTGCTGCCGTGCACGATCCCGGCCGACTTGTACCCCTTCTCCTTGAGGTGGGGGATGAAGCCGCGGATGTAGTCCTCGGGGTTGCCGGTCAGGTCGAAGTTGAGCGGGTTCTTCTTCGGATCCGCCGAATCCTCCGTCGGGGCGATGTTGAAGGAGAGGATCTCGTTCTGCCCGAGCACGGGCAGGGTCGCGGCCGTCACCGGGGACGGACCCGCGTTGATGACGACGTCGGGCCGGTCCGAGGCGATCGCCTTCCGGATGTCGGTGAGGGCGGTGGTCGGGTTGCCCTCGTCGTCGACGACGGTCAGCTTCACCTCGCGGCCGGCGACGCCGCCGGCCTCGTTGACGGCCGCGACACCGGTCTTCACCGCGAGCACGGACGTCGCGGCGTTGCCCGCCAGAGTCCCCTGGGCGCTGAGGCCCGCGGTCATCAGCACCCGGTAGGGGCCGCCGGCGACGCCGCCCGTCCCGCTCCCGCACCCGGCGAGCAACGCCGCAGCGCTCGCGGCGGCCGCGGCCGCCGCCATGAAACGTCGCCTCATATCTTCCGCTCCTCCGCCCGTCCGCCGCATGTGCGACTAAAACAAACATTTGTTAGCCTGGGGAGCGTAAGATGACCCGGATCACACGTCAAGGGAGCGCCGGGACCCGTTTCCGCGTGCCGGCGGCACCGGCCTCCCGCGTCAGGAGCGCGCTTGGCCCCCCTTCAGCGGTTCTCCGGTGGCGACGAACGCGTCCCGGTGCCGGTCGACCACCCCGGACAGGCTGAGCTCGAACGTGAACCCCTGCTCGAACCGGTAGGAGTTGAAGCCGCGCCCCTCGGCCCGGAGCACGACGACCCGGGTGCCCTCGTCCCGGCCCGCCTCGTCCACGGCGGCGGCGAGGTCGCTCCAGCCCGCCACCGGGAGCGCGTTGACCGGCGGGAAGTCCATCGTGATGACGCGGACGCCGCCCTTCGACTCCGAAGTGATGCCCATGCCCTGCCCCTTTCCGGCGCGCCGACCTGCGGGCACGCTTGTTGGCCAAATGTTTGTTAGGTAACTTGGCAGCGCGATGCGCCCCGCCCCCGGGCAGCCGAGCGGATCGGCGACGCGCATCACGAACGAGGAGAGGCAGTGAACGGAATCCGCACCGGCCGGATCGCCATCGTCACCGTCACCGGCGCCGGGTGACCGGCCCGGATCAGCCACCACAGGTTTCTTCACCGGAGGTAGTCATGCCAGACGCCGTCATCGTCGCCATGGCCCGGTCACCGATCGGGCGGGCGTTCAAGGGGTCGTTGAAGGACGTTCGCGCCGACGATCTGCTGGGGCAGATGCTCACGGCCGCGTTCGCGCAGGTGCCCGCGCTCGACCCGGCGTCCCTCGACGACATCGTCGTCGGCTGCGCGCAGCCCGCGGGCGAGCAGGGGTACAACATCGCACGGCAGGCCGCCGTCGGGGCGGGCCTCGACGGGGTCCCCGGCACGGTCGTGCAGCGGTACTGCGCCTCGAGCGTGCAGGCGACCCGGATGGCGCTGCACGCGATCAGGGCGGGCGAAGGGCACGCCTTCGTCGCCGCGGGCGTCGAGTCCGTCTCCCGGTTCGGCAAGGGCAAATCGGACGGGATGGACGACACCCGCAACCCCCGGTACGCCGCCGCGGCCGCCCGGACCGAGGCCCGCTCCACCGCGGGCGCTCCCCCGTGGACCGATCCGCGCGACGCCGGCGAACTCCCCGATCCCTACATCGCCATGGGCCAGACGGCCGAGAACGTCGCGGTGCTGCGCGGCGTGAGCCGCGAGCGTCAGGACGAGTTCGGGGTGCGGAGCCAGAACCTGGCGGAGAAGGCGATCGCGGACGGGTTCTTCGACATCGACATCACCCCGGTCGCCCTCCCCGACGGCACGGTCGTCGCCCGCGACGACTGCCCGCGACCGGGCGTGACCGTCGAGAAGGTGTCGGGGCTCGCCCCGGTGTTCCGCCCGGACGGGACGGTCACCGCGGCGAACTGCTGCCCGCTGAACGACGGCGCCGCCGCCCTCGTCGTCATGTCGGACGAGCGGGCCCGCGACCTCGGGCTGGCGCCGCTGGCCCGGATCGTCTCCACCGGGGTGTCGGCCCTCTCCCCGGAGATCATGGGCCTCGGCCCCACCGAGGCGATGGCCCGGGCCCTCGACCACGCCGGGCTGGACGCGTCCGACCTCGACCTCGTCGAGATCAACGAGGCGTTCGCCGCGCAGGTCCTCCCGGTGTGCGACGACCTCGGCCTGGACCCGGACGTGGTCAACCCGCACGGCGGGGCGATCGCGCTCGGCCATCCGTTCGGCATGACCGGCGCCCGCATGATCACCACCGCGGTCAACGGGCTGTGCCACCGCGACGGCGAGTTCGGCGCCGTCACCATGTGCGCCGCGGGCGGCCAGGGCATGGCGCTGATCCTGGAGCGCACGTCCTGATGGGCCGGGCGGACGACACGGTGACGAACGCGGGCGACTGGGCGGGCCGCTCGCTCGGCGAGCGGACGGTCGCGTGGACCGAGCGCGACGCGATCCTGTACGCGCTCGCCGTCGGGGCGAAGGCCACCGAACTCGACCTCGTCCACGAGAACAGGCTCCGCACGCTGCCCACGTTCGGGTTGACGCTCGCCCAGTGGGGGCCGGACGCGCTGGGCGCGGCGGGCGCGTTCGACACGTCCCGCGGGCTGCACGGCGCCCAGCGTCTGGAGGTGCTGTCCCCGCTGCCGCCGAGCGGCGAGCTGACGATGTCGGCGTCGGTGGAGGCCGTGTGGGACAAGGGCTCGGCGGCCGTCTTCGAGGTCCGGGTGGACAGCGCGTGCTTCGTCGCCCGCTGGTCCATCTTCGCGCCCGGAGCCGGGGGTTTCGGCGGGGAGCGGGGGCCGGGCGGCCCGCGCACCGCGGTGGAGTCCGCGACGCACACGCGGCCGCTCGAAAAACTGCCGGTCGAAACGTTCCCGGAGCAGGCGGCCCTCTACCGGTTGTGCGGCGACCGGCACGCGATCCACATCGATCCGGAGGCGGCGCGGGCGATCGGCCAGGAGCGTCCGATCCTGCACGGACTGTGCACGATGGCCGCGAGCCTCCTCGTCCTGGCGCGCGGCGTCGGCGCGCACCCCGCCGATCTGCGCACCGCGAACTGCCGGTTCACCGCGCCGGTCGTCCCGGGCGACGTCCTGGAACTGAAAGCGGACGTGACGGGCGCCGCTGCGGCCTTCGAGGTCGGCAAGGGAACCGCACCGGTGCTCGGTTCCGGCTTTGCGCGGTTCGGCGAATGATGAGGTGACGGTTCTGCCCGTGTCCAGCCGACCCGTCGATCCGCAGGACGCGGAGACAGACGCCCCGGACGACCTCGACGAACTCGGCGAGGTGACGAGGTCGGACTCCGCGCCGCCGTGCCGGGCGGGCACGAGCAGGCGGAACACGGCGGCCGCGGTGAGTTCTTCGAGCGACGCACGGGGAACCGCCGCGGCCCGGTCCGCCTCGTCCAGCGTGGTCTCCTCCCGCTCGGACGGCCCCGTGCCTATGTCAGATCACCGCGTCCCGAGCCGAGGGGCCGGCCCGCCGAACAGGAGTGCCCGGATGAGAAACGGCCACGCGACTCCACCGTCCATGATCGATCGTGTCGTGCTCATCCTCGACGCGTTCGACGGCCCGGCGCAGATGTCGCTCGCGGAGGTGGTCCGCCGGACGGATCTGCCCCGCTCGTCCGTGCACCGCATCCTCGAACGGCTGGTGGCGGTCCGCTGGCTGATCCGTGAGGGCAACCAGTACCGGCTCGGCCTCCGCATGCTCGAACTCGGGTCGCTGGTGCTCCACCGGGACAGGCTGCGCGACGCCGCGATCCCGTTCATGCACCAGCTGGCGGCGTCCGGCCACAACGTGGTGCACCTGGCCGTCCTGGACGGCACCGAGATCGTCTATCTGGAGAAGATCGGCGGCCCGCGGGGAGCGGGCCTGCCGTCGCGGATGGGCGGCCGGGCCCCGGCCTACTGCACCGGCGTCGGAAAGGCGCTGCTGGCGTACGCCGACGACGCGACCGTCCAGCGGGCGATCGACCGGGGGCTGCGGGCGCGGACGCCGTTCACCATCACCGACCCCGGCCGCTTCCTGCGGGAGCTCCAGCGGGTGCGGGAGCTGGGCGCGGCCTTCGACCGGGAGGAGGCGGTCCGGGGCGTGGGCTGCGTCGCCGCGGCCGTACGGGGTCCCGGCGCGGCGACGGCGGCGCTGTCGGTGTGCGGGCCGATCCGCCGGATGGACTTCGGCCGGCTCACCCCGGCGGTGCAGCACGCCGCGCAGCGGATCTGGCGCGCGTCCGGCGTCCGCTCGCCGCGGGACCGTCCGCACAACGCGGAGCGCCGCCGTAGCGGCGGCCGGCCGACCGGGACGCTGGACGCGTGGGCCACATCGCCGCGGTTGACCGACTGGTTCTGACCGCCGTCGCGCGGCGCCCGTCCAGGATTCCCGTGCCCGCCACCAGCAGCCTCTCGTCGGCATCGACGCAGTTGACGGGACGTTCCAATGGCCGGGAGACCGCATCGCCCGCGGGCACCGCCGCACGAAGAATCGATCGGGAGCCCACCTTTCGTGTCGCCCGCGCACCCGCGGGCTCGACCCCCGCCGACGTGCGGCTCGTCGCGCTCCCGATCGTGTCCGTGCGCGGCCCTCTTCCCTCGACCGGAGGCCCTCCTCATGACGTCCAGTCCCCCGACCTGGGACCACGAAGTCGACATCCTGCTGGCCGGCAGCGGCGCCGGCGGGATGGCCGGCGCCATCTCCGCCCACGACGCGGGACTGTCCGCGCTCGTCGTCGAGAAGGCGCCGCGCTACGGCGGATCGACCGCCCTGTCCGGCGGCGGGATCTGGATCCCCAACAACCCCACGCTCGAACGGCTCGGCCGCGCGGACGACCCGGAGGACGTGCGGCGCTACCTGCGGGCGATCATCGGGGACCGCGTCCCGGCGGTCCGGCTGGACGCCTACGTCGAGCAGGGCCCCGCGGCGATGGCGATGCTGCACCGGGTGAGCCGGCACATGGACTTCGCCTGGTGCCCCGGCTACTCCGACTACCACCCGGAGGAGCCGGGCGGCCGCCCGCTCGGACGGACGATCGAGCCGAAGCCGATCGACGCGCGGCGCCTCGGCGCGGACGAAGAGCTGCTGCTCGAAGCGGATCTGCCGTCCCCGATGGGCCTGTGGTTCACCGGGTACGAGGGGCGGCGGCTCATGATGTTCCGGCGCACCTGGTCCGGAAAGTGGATGCTGCGGGTCGCCGCCTGGCGGGTGCTGAGCAATCTCGTGCGGCGCCGCCGCATGAAGACTCTCGGTGCCTCGCTCGTGGTCCGGCTCCGGCTGACGATGCAGGACCTCCGCATCCCGCTGTGGCTGAACTCCCCGCTCATCGACCTGGTCGTCGAGGACGGCCGGGTGACCGGCGCCGTGGTGGAGCGCGACGGCCGTCCCCTGCGCGTCCGGGCGCGGCGCGGCGTCGTCATCGCCACCGGCGGCTTCGACCACGACGCCGAGCTGCGCAAGGAGCACCTGCCCGAACTCGGCCGGGAGGACTTCAGCGCCGGGGCGCGCTCCAATGCCGGCGACGGCATCCGGATCGGGCGGCGGATCGGCGCCGACCTGGACCTGATGGACGACGCCTGGTGGATGCCCTCGATCAAGCTGCCCGGCGGCTCGATCTTCCCCCTCGTCACCGAGCGCTGCATCCCCCGCATGGTGATCGTGGACCAGAATGGCGAACGGTTCACGAACGAGGCGGCGCCCTACGTCAACTTCGTCCACGCACAGCTCGAAGGAGGGCACGTCCCGGCGTACGAGATCTTCGACGCGACGGCGCGCAAGCGCTACCAGTTCGCCGGGATCATGCCGGGACGGCCGTTCCCCCGCGACTGGTACACCACGGGGCTCGTCACCAAGGCCGCCGACCTCGACGAACTGGCCCGGCGCATCGGCGTGCCCGCGGACGCGCTCAAGGCCACCGTCGAGCGCTTCAACGGCTTCGCGCGCAACGGCCGCGACGAGGACTTCGGCCGCGGCGACAGCGCCTACGACCACTACTACGGGGACCCGACGCTGCCCAACCCCAACCTCGACCGGATCGGCGCGGGGCCGTACTACGCGGTCCGCATCGAGGCGGGCGACCTCGGCACCAAGGGCGGCCTCGTCACCGACGAGCACGCCCGGGTCCTGGGCGCCGACGGCGCCCCGATCGAGGGGCTCTACGCCACGGGCAACGCGTCCGCCTCGGTGATGGGCAACGAGTACGCGGGCGCGGGCGCCACGATCGGTCCCGCCATCACCTTCGGCCACCTCGCCGCACGGCACGCCGCCGCCCGCCCCGCGCTCCGGGGGTAGCGGGACGGTCGGCGCGGCGGATCCGGCGGAGGGAACACCGCCGGATCCGCCGCGCCCGGCTCTCCCGGCTTCCGTCGTCGGGGGCATTCAGTCGTAGGTGACTTCGACGTCGTCGGTCACCGGCACGGACTGGCAGCCGAGCACCCAGCCCTCCGCGAGGTCCTCCTCTTCGAGGACGTCGTTGCGCAGCATCTTCACCTCGCCCGCGACGACCTGGCAGGCGCAGGCGCTGCACGCCCCCTCCCGACAGGAGAACGGCGCCCTGATCCCGTTGGCGAGCAGCAGGTCGAGCAAGGGGGTCTCCGAGGGCCAGGCGAGCGAGTGCCGCTCCCCGTCGAGCGTGACCGTGACCCGCGCCGCGGCGTCCCCGGACACCGCGGGGACCGGCTCCGGTTCCGCGAACGGGTCGCCGGTGAGCGAGTGGAACCGCTCCACGACCACTTTGTCCCGGGCCGTCCCGGCGGTTCGAAGGGCCTCGGCCACCGCGTTCATGAACGGCTCGGGCCCGCAGACGAACGCGGCGTCGGCGTCCGCGTGCGGGGCCGCGAGCGAGGCCAGAGCGCCGACCGTCGGCAGGCCCTGGACGCTCTCCAGCCAGTGGATCACCTGGAGGCGGCCGGGGTGGCGCTCCACCAGCCCGCGCAGTTCGGCGGCGAAGATCACCGACGACTCGTCGCGGTTGGCGTAGCAGAGCACCGCGCTCCCCTCGGGACGCGCCAGCAGGGCCTTGATGATCGACATCACCGGGGTGATGCCGCTGCCGCCGGCGAAGAGGAGCAGGCGGCCGTCCAGCCGATCCGGTGTGAACAGGCCGGCGGGCGGGAGCACCTCGAGCGTGTCACCCGGCCGGACGTTGTCGCAGATCCAGTTCGACCCGGCCCCGCCCGCCACCCGCTTCACCGTGACCTTCAGGTGCTCGTCGACGCCCGGCGCGCTCGACAGCGAGTAGCAGCGGGCCGTCCCAGAGCCGCCGTCGCCCGGTATGCGCAGAGTGAGGAACTGGCCCGGCCGGTAGCCGAACCGGTCGCGCGCCTCGTCCGGCGCGGCGAGCACCAGCGACCGGGCGTCCGCGGTCTCCTCGACGACCTCGACGACCGTCACCGCGCAGGCCCCCGTTCCGGTCACGGGCCGCCGTCCTCGTACTCGAGGTCCGGGACGGGCACCCGAACCGCCCCGGCGCGCACGGACGCCTCGATGCTGTCGCGCAACTGCAGGCAGGTGGGGACGGTGCCGCGGAGCACGCCTCGCTCGGCCCGCTCGTTCAACTCCAGGCACCGGTTCGTGTCGGTCGTCCACTGGACTTCGGTGTGCGCGAGGCTGTTCTTCTTGACCAGTACGCACGAACCACACAAATGGCAGGACACGGGCTGCACGTGTTGTCTCCTGACGTCCGTTCTCGGGAAGGGGACCCGCGGGGTGCGCGCCGCACCCCGCGCGGTCGTGGTCAGCTCTCGGCCTTCGCGGGCTGCGGTTCGACCTTGACGAGGCGGCCCTCGGCGATGTTCTCTTGCACCTGCTTCTCCCAGAACTCGTTGGCCCGCTGGGTGTCGATCTCGTACTCGAACCGCTGGGTCATCTCCGGGGTGACGTCCTCGACGTCGACGTAGAACTGCTCGTACCAGCGGCGCAGCTGGTAGACGGGGCCGTCCTCGTCGCACAGCAGCGGGTTGTCGATCTTGGTCTTGTTGCGCCAGATCTCGACGTCCTGCATGAAGCCCTTCTCCACGCCGGCGGCGAACCCCTGCGCCATCTCCTCCGCCTCCTCCATGGAGACGCCGTCCTGCCGCTTGACCATCACGCCCCACTGGAGCACGAAGCCGGTCGGCGACACGGGGTAGTGGCAGTTGATCAGGATGGACTCGGTGGTCACCCCGCCGCCGCTGCCCTTCATCGGATTGATCATGTAGGACGGCCCGTAGTACGACGCCTCCGAGACGTTCGTCCGCTCGTCGCCCGAGTAGTGCGTCCCCAGGTCCACGTCCGGGCGGGACTTGCCGTTCATGTACTGGCTGGCGATGTGCCCCTCGAAGACGTTCTTGAAGTACGTCGGGAACGAGTAGTGGACGTAGAAGAAGTGCGCCATGTCCACGACGTTGTCGACGATCTCCCGGCAGTGGGAGCCCTCGATCAGGACGCTGTTCCAGGTCCACGACGTCCACTCGTCCGAGCCGAACTCGGCGATCTCCGGGATGGTCACCTCGGGCGGCGGCGGGTTGCCCTGCGGGTCGTGCCACACGAAGAGCTGCCCGTTGCGTTCGAGCGTGAGCCAGGACTTCGTCCGCGCCCGGGGCGGTACCCGCTTCGAGTACGGGATGCCGGCGCACCGTCCGTTGCCGGACCAGCGCCAGTCGTGGAACGGGCAGGCGATCGCGTCGCCCTTGACCTCGCCCCGAGTGAGGTCGCCGCCCATGTGGGGGCAGTAGGCGTTCAGCACGTTCAGCTTGCCCGTGCCGTCGGCGAACACGACCAGCTTGGTCCCGAACGCCTCGACCGCGTGCGGCTCGCCGTCGTCGAACCGCTCCCGCAAGCCGAGGCAGTGCCATCCGCGCGCGTACCGGGTCGGCGGCGCGACGGCCTCGATCACGCGGACCTCGTCGTCCGAGGGGTTCTGGGTCGTGGTCACGAAGACCTCCAGGGAGTCGGGGCCCGGCGGAGCCGGGGCCGGACGGGGTAGGAATCCGGACAGAGCGGGATGCGGTGCGGCCATCGGCCGGCTGTGACCTGCATCTCCTGGCACAGACGCTAGGCACCATCGGAACCCCCGGCCACGGAACCTCCCAATGGGCGGGAGGTTCCGTCGCCTCGTTCCCCCACCGCGGAGCCCGGCACCGCCCGGCGAGAGCGCTCACAGGGCCGCCCCATTGCCGCGGGCCACCGCGCCGAGCCAGGCGAGGCTGGGCTTGGGGGTCCGCGCGAAGGTGGTGCGGTCGACCGCGATCAGACCGAACGTCATGGCGTACCCGGAGTGCCACTCGAAGTTGTCCAGGAGGCTCCAGTGCAGGTAACCGAGGACGTCGACGCCGTCCTTCAGGCAGTCGCGCAACCCCCGCAGGGCTCCGGCCGTGTACTCGATGCGTTGAACGTCGTCTGCGGTGGCGATGCCGTTCTCGGTGACGAGCACGGGCACCTCGGCCACCCGCGCGGCGAGGCGGACCGCGTTGCCCAGCGCGGCCGGATAGACCTCCCACCCGGTCTGAAATGTGGGCGTGCCCTGGGGCAGGGGTACGCGGACCTCGGGCCCGACCACTTCCCTGGTGTAGGTCTGCACGCCTACGAAGTCGTCGTCCCTCGACGCGCGCAGGAAGTCCTCGACTCCCTTGTCGCGCAGGGTGGCGGCCAGTTCCGCGCCGCCCTCGACCGACTGCACGTCCGGTATGGCGAGGGTCCAGCCTGCCTTGGCCTCGGGGTTGGCGCGCTTGACCGCGTCGCGGCCCAGCCGATGTGCCCGCGTGATTCCGGCGATGCCCTCCGCCGTGCTGATGAGGTGGCCGAAACGGACCATCTGCGGATCCCCGCCGATCCGGGCCGCGAACGCGCGCACCGCCTCGGGTTCAGGTCGCTCCACCGCTCCCGTCTGTTCGAGAGCCGCCATGGGGACGCTGCCGCCCAGCGTGGGCGAAGCGGTGGTAGCTGTCGCAGGCGTCCCCGGACGGCTCGACGAACGGCGAGTCGGGAACGTGCTCCATCGGCCAGTGGTCGCTGAGCGCGTTACCGCCCTCGACCTGGTGACCGGCGGTCGCGGCCCCCCACAGGAAGCCGTCGGGAAAGTGGGCCATGAGCTGCCTTTCGGATCATTTCGGCCCGCTGCCGGAGCGGCTCCTCGCCGGACCCGGCGGGGCGCTTCTCCGGGGCCGAGGGCGTTCGGCGCGAAAACCTACCCATAGTCGGTTTTCATGTCCAGAGCGCCTCGCCTCCGACTACGTACAGTCGGCCGGGAAGTCGAGCGCTCGCCGGTCGAGCCCGCGTCGACAAACCAAACAAACGTTCGTCCGCTCTTTACAGTCATGTGAACTGTGCGTAGCATCACACCATCGTGCAGATTCTGCCACACGCGCAGAATCTGCCATCAAGTGATCGCGGCGCTGGAGGAGGGGCCATGACCTCATCGCAAGCGGAACAGGCGCCGGCGGCGATGATCGACCGCGCTCGTCGCTGCTCGGAGTGTTCGACGGTTCGCGGCGGCTCACGCTCGCCCAGATATCCCGGCGGTCGAGCCTGCCCAGATCGTCGGCCCATCGGATCCTGCAGCGCCTCGTCGAGCTCGGCTGGGTGGAGCGGCACGGGTTCGAGTACGGGCTGGGGCTGCGCATCTTCGAGCTCGGCTCGCTGGTCGTGCGGGGCGACGGGATCCGCCGCGTCGCGGGCCCGTTCATGCAGGACCTGCACGCGCGGACGGGCCTGACGGTCCATCTCAGCGTCCTGCTCGACGCGGACATCCTGCACGTCGAGCGGGCGGGCGGACGGCCGGACGACGGGGACTGCTGGCAGGTCGGGGCGCGCCAGCCCGCGCCGCACACGGCCGCGGGCCGCGTCCTGCTCGCCGGGCTGGACCCCGCGGAACGTCCGCGGGCCGAACCGCCGGCCCCGCCCACCGCCTACGGCATGCGGTCGCGCGCGCAGCTCGACCGGGAGCTCGAGAAGATCCGCGACTTCGGCGTCGCCTTCGACGCGCACGGCGCGGTGGTCGGCTTCGCCTCGATCGCGACCGCGGTCGGCCCCACCGACCGTGCCTCGGCGGCGCTGTCGGTCACCGGTCCGGCGGGCGTCCTCAAGCAGGAGCGGCTGGGCGGCGACCTGCAGAGCACCGCCGCGAAGATCTGGGCCGCCGCGAAGGCCGCGCGGAGCGGGACGCGGCCGCCCGTCCCGCCGTGCGCGGGCGGGCCGGTGCGCCTCAGCGCGCCTGATCGTCCCGGCTCCAGGACGACACGACGATCGTCAGGGCCCGTTCGAGCAGCTTGTCCAGGTCGCTGGAGGCGTCCGTGCGGATCCAGTGCTGGTAGGCCAGCCGGACGGCCTGCAGCACGAGGCCCGCCTGCAGGACGCTCTCGAACGGTCCCTCGTCCAGCAGCCCGCGACGCCGCAGGAAGCCCGCGACCGGCCCGGTCAGCGGTTCGTCGATCGCGTGCCAGCGCAGCCGGTACTCCGACGACTCCGCGATCACGAAGAGGAACCGCCGCCACGGCTCGCCCGGCCTGGAGTCCTCGAACACCTCCCAAGAGAAAACCCGGGCGAGGACGGTGACGACGTCGCCGTCCTCGGGGGCGGACTCCAGCGCCTCGGTGATCAGCTCCGCCGCCCGCTCGAACATCGGGACGACGACGTCCTCCTTGACGGCGAAGTGCCGGTAGAACGTCCGCTGGGAGATCCCGGCCCGCTCGCAGATGCTGTCGACCGTCGGCGCGGTCCCGCCGTCGAGGACGAACAGGTCCCGGGCGGCCATCGCCACCGACAGCCGCAGCTCCTCGAATCGACGTTCGCTCAACGTCCGTCGCGCCGGGGTCTTCACGCCGAACCACCTTTCCGATCGCCGAACTCTGGGACGCCGGTCCGAGCCTAGAGAACAAGCGTAATCGCCCGCCCGGAAGCGTCCACCGACCGGAACACCGAACGGACCGTCCGCCCAGTGGGAGACACGCTCCACATCTCGACGGCGGATCGGCCACCGTGGGCCGACGCGCGGCCCGCCGGCTCCGGCGGCGCCGCGACACCCGGAGAGCCCGCAGGAGGACGTGTGGCGAGTGCAGCCGAACGATTCGGGAGCGGAACGGCGCTGGTGACGGGCGGCGGCGCGGGGATCGGCGAGGGGTTCGTCCGCCATCTGGCCGCGCTCGGCGCCCGGGTCGTGGTGGCCGACGTCGACCGCTCGCGGGCCGAAGCCGTCGCGGACGACGTCCGCGCGGGCGGCGGCCGGGCCGTCCCGTACGAGGTGGACGTCACCGACGACGCGGCCGTCGACCGCATGGCCGAGCACGTCTTCGCGGAGTTCGGCGCCCTGGACCTGCTGATCAACAACGCCGGGATCGAGACCGCCGGACGGCTGTGGGACGTGCCGGCCGACCGGTGGCGGCGGGTGATGTCGGTCAACGTCGACGGGGTGTACCACTGCGTGCGCTCGTTCGTTCCCCGGATGATCGACGCCGGGCGCCCGGCGGTCGTGGCGAACCTGTCGTCGGTCGGCGGAGTGCGGACCGTGCCGTTCCAGACCCCCTACATCGTCAGCAAGCACGCGGTGCTCGCCATGACCGAGTGCCTGCACCAGGAGCTGCGGCTGGTGGACGCGCCCGTCGACGTCTGCGCGGTGCTGCCGCACTCGGTGCGCAGCCGGATCTTCCTCGACGCGCAGGAGGCCGCGCCCGCCGGAGACCCCGACTCCGACCGCCTGTTCGGCTGGATGCAGGACGCCAACGTCGCGAGCGGGCTCGACCCGGTGGAGGCGGCCCGGCACATGACCGACCAGATCGCGGACGGACGCTTCTGGGTCTTCTCCGACGACGAACGCGGCGCCGACGCGTTGCGGGCCCGCGCCGACCACCTCGGCCGGCAGACCGACCCGCCGGACCCCCGCGACATGTTCGAGGTCCTGGCGACCGACCGCTCCGCTTGACCGGGCGGGCGCGCCCCGGGCGCGTCCGCCGCCGTTCCCATGGAGAAAGGGGCACAGCATGGGTGCCGCACCCGTACGGGATCCGAGGATCGCGAAGGCGCTGGACCGGGCGCGCGAACTCGGCGAGGAGGGCCTCCAGGTCGCCGCCTACCTGGACGGCGAGCTCATCGTCGACGCGTGGGCCGGGTCGGCCGACCCGGAGGCCGGGCGGGAGGTGGACGGATCCACCCTGTTCAACGTCTTCTCGGTCACCAAGGCGATCACCGCGACGGCACTGCACGTCCTCGCGGCGCGCGGGCTCGTCGACTACCGCGCGCCGGTCGGGACGTACTGGCCCGAGTTCGCCCGCAACGGCAAGGAGGCCACGACCGTCCGGGACGTGCTCAGCCACCGCGCGGGCATCCCGTGGATGCCCGACGACGTCACGCCCGAACTGCAGGCCGACTGGGACTGGATGGTCGGCGCCATCGCCGAGATGGAGCCCGCGTTCGAGCCCGGCGGCACCAACGCGTACCACGCGCTGATCTGGGGCTGGATCGTCGGGGAGATCGCGCGGCGCGCCGATCCAGCGAACCGGACGGTCGACGCGCTGATCCGCGAGGAGATCGTGGAGCCGCTCGGCATCACCGACCTGTTCCTGCCGCTGCCGGAGTCCGAGGACGCGCGGGTCGCCCGCCTGCTCGGCGGCGACCCGGCGCCCGACGCGCCCGCCGACTACCTGCGCGGCATGCCGCGCCGGGTGTTCCCCGGCTCGACGATCTACAACACCGAGCTGGCGCGGCGGACGGTCAACCCGGGGGCCGGGGCGATCGGCAACGCGCGCTCGTTCGCCCGGTTCTTCGCGATGCTCGCGGGCCACGGCGAACTGGACGGCGTGCGCCTGCTGCCGGCCGAGCGCGTGGACGGCTTCGCCGAGCCCCGCGACGAGGCCGGCGTCCCCGACCGCTACCTCGGGGGCGTCGCGGCGGTGAGCGCGTTCGGCTACTGGCTGGGCGGCTCCAGCCCGACGGCGAACCCGGCCGTCGGCGCCGATCCCCGGATCCTGCACCACCCCGGCGCGGGCGGGTCGATCTCCTGGGCGGAACTCGACACCGGCCTCGCCGTGTCGATCTGCCACAACCGGATGCACGAGGGCCCGATGGAGGCGTCCGCGCACCCGTTCGTCCCGATCGCGGAGGCGGTCCGCGCCGTCGCCGCCGACCGCCGGGAAGGGAACTGAGCGAGATGCCGAACGGAACCGGCCGCGGCGACGACCGCGCGGAGATCTCCGACCTGCTGTCGCGCTTCGCCTTCCTCGCCGACGAGGGCGACCCGGCCGACGCGGGCGCGCTGTTCGCCCCGGACGGCGTGTGGGAGACCCGCGACGGCACCGTCCAAGGACCCGACGAGATCACCCGTGTGCTGACCGGCTACCGCGAGAAGGGCGTCGCGGGACCCGAGTCGGGGACCCGGCACGTCATCACGAACGTCGAGGTCGACTTCGACGGCGCCGACTCCGCGCGGGCCCGCTGCTACTGGACGCTCGTCGGCCGCGGGGAGGACGGCACCGGCAGGATCCTCGCCTTCGGCCGGTATCAGGACGCCCTGCGGCGTCTCGAGCACGGCTGGCGCCTGACGCGCCGCCGCGTGGTCGACTGACCGTCCGGGACGGCGCCGCACCGCCCCTACCACCCCGATTCCGACGCCTTCAGCCCTCGGCACGAATTCCGAGGCTGGAGGCGTTTCCGCGTTATTTCCTGCCTTCTCGCCTTTCCGGGGAACGGCCGTATGAAGTGTTCCACTCACTGGGCGGCCGTGCGGCGCGGCGCATCGGCGGGCGATTTCCTGATGGGCAGCGCCCGCACCCCACCGGCGACGCCGGCGCCCGCGCGCGCGGCTCGTCGAAGTGAACGAAGGAATCCGGTGCCCATGACCGTCATATCGCCGACCGAACCCACCTATGTCGTGCGGCCGGTGCCCGATGTGGACCGGGCGAGGCTGCGCGCCGCGGTGGACGCCGCGGAGCCCGGCCCGCTGCTCATGGCGATGGTCCACATGACCGGTGACGCCACGCTGCTGCGCGAGTTCCGCACGCGGCTCGACGCCGAGCGGGGCGACGGGCCGGGCGTTCCCGGCCGGTATCCGGACGCGGTGGCGGCGGACGTCCGCGCACGGGCGTTCGCGCTGTTCGAAGGCGGGATGACGCCGCGGTTGACCGTTCCCGACGACGAACTCTTCCTGCGCATGGCCGAAGTGTGCGTGGACGACGCCGTCGGGGAGGAGTTCGCGGCGCACCTGCGGGAGATGTGCGGATTCGAACCGGACCGGCGGCACGTGCCCGTCACCAAGGCCCCGCCGGACGATTTCCGCGTCATCGTCATCGGCGCGGGAATGGTCGGGCTGAACGCGGGCGTCAAACTGGCGGAGGCGGGTTTCGAATACCTGATCTTCGAGGAGCGCGACGACATCGGCGGTACCTGGTCGCGCAACGTGTATCCGGGCGCGGCCGTCGACACGCCCAGCCATTTCTACTCGTACTCCTTCGAACTCAACCCGGACTGGTCGATGTACTACCCGACCGGCCCCGAGTACCTGGAGTACATGCGGCACGTGGTCGACAAGTACGGCCTCCGCCCCGACATCGCCTTCGGGACGAAAGTGCTGCGCTGCGAATGGGACGAGAAGTCGTGCCGGTGGAGGGTGACGGTCCGGGCCGCCGACGGATCCGTCCGGGTGCACGAGGCGAACGCGGTCGTGACCGCGACGGGCATGCTCAACGCGCCCTCGACGCCGGACATCGACGGCATCGACTCCTTCACCGGCACCGTCATGCACACCGCCGAGTGGGACCCGGCGACGGACCTGACCGGCAAGCGGGTCGTCATGCTGGGCACCGGCTGCACGGCCGTCCAGGTCGCGGCGAGCCTGGCCGACGAGGTCGCGGACCTGCACGTCGTGTGCCGCCAGCCCCACTGGATGGTGGCCGAGCCCATGGTCGAGAAGGCCGTCCCCGAGGCCGCCCGCTGGGCGATGTCCCACATCCCGTACTACCAGCAGTGGTTCCGCGTGAAGACGTACTGGTACGCGGGCGACAAGGGATGGGACAAACCGCGCATCGACCCCGGGTGGGACGCCGACCGTCCGTCCGTCTCCGCCGCCAACGACGTCGTCCTGCGGGCGTGCCTCGACCATCTGGAGCGCACGTTCCCCGACCGCCCGGACATCCGCGCCGCCCTGACCCCCGACTTCCCCCCGTACGCGAAACGCATCGTCAAGGACCCGGGGTTCCTCGCCGCGCTCGCCCGCGACAACGTCTCCCTGCACCGGGCGTCGTTCCGGCGCATCGAGCCGAACGGCGTCGTGACGACCGAGGGCGAGTTCATCGAGGCCGACGTCATCGTCTTCGCGACCGGCTTCAAGCTCGAATTCCTCTCGTTCATGGACGTCATCGGGCGGGACGGCCGCAAGCTCGCCGACGAGTGGGCCGGTCAGGACCCGCGCGCCCACCTCGGCATCACCGTCCCCGGGTTCCCGAACCTCTTCGTCACGGCGGGCCCGAACTCGGCCCCGAACCACGGCGGCGGCCACAACTCGGTCAGCGAGGGGCACGTCCACTACCTGATCGAGTGCCTGCGGTACCTCGTCGAGAACTCCCGCTCCGCCATGGAGCCCCGGCGTGACGTGACCGACGAGTACAACCGGCGCGTCGACGCGTCCCTCGACCGGACGGTCTGGCGGCACGGCGGCACCGCGAACGGCTACTACCGCAACGAGGCCGGCCGCGCCTGGATCAGCTGCCCGTGGCGGCTCGTGGACTACTGGGCGATGCTCCGCACCCCCGACCCCGCCGACCACCTCTTCTTCGACGCCACCGCAACCACCACCCCGAAATGAGGCACGCCATGTTCGAGGCGACCGCCGACCGCATCGCCAGCGGTTTCAGCTGGACCGAATGCCCGCGCTGGCACGAGGGCCGCTTCGTCTTCAGCGACATGTACAACGCGCGCGTCCTGGCCCTGCCCTCGGAGGGCGGAGCCCCCGAGACCCTGGTCGACCTGTCCGACCGGGAAGGCCGCGACGGCGAGCCAGTGATCCTGGTCGGCACCGGCTTCCTGCCCGACGGCCGGATGCTGGTGAACTCGATGTTCGAGAAGCTCGTCCTGGCCGTGGACGGCGACGCCGTCACCGTCCACGCCGACCTGCGCGACCTCGCCGCCGGCCCGATCAACGACATGGTGGTGGACGCCGCCGGGCGCGCGTACGTCACCCAGCTCGGCTTCAACCTGTGGGCGCAGGAGACCCCCGCCCCCTCCCCCATCATGATCGTGGAGCCGGACGGTACGGCGCGCGTCGCCACCGAGGCCGGCGAGCTGATGGGCGCGAACGGCATCGCGATCAGCGCGGACGGCTCCACGGTCGTCACCGCCGAGGCGTTCGCCAACAAGCTCACCGCCTTCGACGTGCAACCGGACGGGTCGCTGACCGGACGCCGCCTCTTCGCCGAGCTCGACGAGCTGCCCGACGGGATGTGCATGGACGCCGAAGGCGCCGTCTGGGTCGCCCAGCCGCCCGCGTTCCGCGCGCTGCGGATCGTCGAGGGCGGCGAGGTCACCGGCCGCGTCACCGTCCCGCCGGAGCAGGCCGGGTCCAGCACGGCCTGCGGGCTGGGCGGCCCGGACCGCACCACCCTCTACCTGTGCTGCGGTTTCGAGGTCTTCGACTGGGAGGCGTCCCGCAAGGGCGCCCAGGGGTCGATCTGGACGGCGCGGGTGGACGTCTCCGGCGGAACCACCCGTCCCTGACACGGCGCATCGAGAGGAACGACCATGCTCGACTTCACCGGCAAGACGGTGATCGTGACCGGCGCGGGCCGCGGCATCGGCCGCGCCCACGCCCTGCTCCTGGCGGGCCGCGGCGCGAACGTCGTCGTCAACGACCTCGGCGGCGACACCGACGGCGGCGCGCCCTCGCCCGGTCCCGCGGCGCGGGCCGTCGAGGAGATCACCGCCGCGGGCGGCTCCGCCGTGGCGAACTCCCGGTCGGTCGCCACCACCGAGGGCGCCCGGTCGATCGTCGACACCGCGCTGGAGGCGTTCGGCCGGATCGACGCACTGATCAACAACGCGGGCAACTACCGGCTCTCGACGTTCGAGGACCTCACCCTCGACACCGTCCAAGCCTTCCTCGACGTCCACTACAAGGGCGCCCTGCTCATGGCCGAGGCCGCGTGGCCGCACCTCGTCGAGGCGGGGGAGGGACGCATCGTCAACACCGTCTCCGCGGCGTTGATGGGCGTTCCCGACATGGTGCACTACGGATCGGCCAAGGGCGCCGTCTACGGATTCACCCGCAACCTCGCCGTCGCCGGGGCCGCCCACGGGATCAAGGTCAACGCGGTGGCGCCCGGCGCGGGCACCCGCATGATGGACGTGGCCGCCGACGCGCTGCCGCCCGGCACCGCCGAGTACATGAAGGAGCACATGCCGCCGGAGATGGTGGCGCCCGTCGCCGCCTACCTCGCCCACCCGGCCTGCTCCCTCACCGGCGAGGTGCTGAACGCCGCCGGAGGCACGGTCTCCCGGCAGGTCATGATGACCACCCCCGGTATCCACGACCCCGCGCTCACCCCCGAGACGGTCGCCGACCGGATCAAGGAGATCTGCGACCCCGCCGAGGCGCGCGTCACCGAGCTGATGGGGGTCGACGAGCCCGAGGCGGCGCCGTGAGCGGCTCCCGCCGGACGGTCGAGGCCGACCGGCGGCGCCGCATCGGCGACCGGATGTGCGTGCACACCGCCGGCGGCCGCTTCGTCCTTCGTGGAACCCACCCGACCCGCTCACCCGATCCAGGAGACACACGACCATGACCGTCGCCAAAGCCGAGTTCCCCTTCGGCCCGGTCCCCCCGGCCGAGGCCCTGCAGATCATGCGGGCGATCCGCGACGACCGTCCGATGACCAAGGTCACCTTCCCTGTCGGCGGGGAGTGCTGGATGCTCCACCGGCACGAGACCTGCCGGGCCGTGCTGGAAGACCGCCGCTTCGTCCGCAAGCCGTTCACCGACGGCCGTCCGGTCCCCTACGCCTTCGAGTTCCCGGCGTTCCTGACCCAGACCCTGCAGTTCATGGACCCGCCGGACCACACGCGGTTCCGGCGGCTGATCTCCAAGGCGTTCACCCTGCGGCGCGTCGAGCGGCTGCGCGGCAAGGTCCAGGAGGTCGCCGACGAGCTGGTCGACGCGTTGGTCGACGCGGGGCCGCCCGCGAACCTGGTCGAGTCCTTCGCCAACCCGCTGCCCATCCGGGTCATCGGCGACATGCTCGGGGTGCCGGAGGAGGGCCGGACGAACTTCGTGCAGTGGAGTCACGCCATGATGGCCACCTCCGGCATGACCGTCGATGAGATCACCGAGTCGATGACCTCGCTGTACCTCTACCTGCAGGACCTCATGCGGGGGAAGCGGTCCGACCCGCAGGACGATCTGCTCAGCGCCCTGGCGACCGCCCGCGACGCCGACGACCGGCTCACCGATGACGAGGTCACACAGGTCGCGATGCTCCTCATCGCGGGCGGCTTCGACAACACGGCGAACTTCATCGAGCTCGGCGTCCAGTCGCTGCTGGCCGACCCCGGGCAGCACGCCGCGCTGCTGGCCGACATCGACGGCGTCATCCCGACCGCGGTCGAGGAGATCCTCCGGCACGGCGGCTTCGTCCTCGACCGCGAGATGAGCGGCTTCGCCGGGCTCGTCCCCTTCGTCGCGTCCGAGGACGTCGAGCTCGACGGCGTCCTCATCAAGGCCGGGGACGCGGTCGCCGTCGACCTTAGCACCGCCAACCACGACGACGGCGTCTTCGCCGACTCCGGCAGGTTCGACGTCACCAGGGAGCGCAACCCGCACCTCACGCTCAGCCACGGGCTCCACCACTGCCTCGGGGCCCCGCTGGCCCGCATGGAGCTCCAGGTCGGCATCGCCACCCTGTTCCGGCGCCTCCCCGAGCTGAAGCTCGCCGGCGAGCCGGTCTACCTGGAGGGCGTCCTCACCGGCGGCATGACCGACCTGCCCATCACCTGGTGACCCCCGGGCCCGCCGGGAGCCGTGGCCGGCCGCGGCCGACGCGGGCATGAGTCTCGCCCTCGCCGCCTTCCGGGAGAAGCGGACTCCCCGGTTCGGCGGCCGCTGAGATCCGCAAAGGAGTCGAACACCATGTCACCCACCGCCGATGCCGCGGCGATCCCCGCGACCGTGCCCTTCGTCAAGCTCGTCACCGACGACCCCGAGACGCTCCTCGACTTCTACGCCCGGGCCTTCGACTTCAAGGTGATCCAGCGCGTGAAGTCCAGCGCGGACACCGAGTGGGAGCTCGAAGAGATCATCACGCACGCCGCGAACGACGAGGGCTGCACGCTCGTCCTGCTGAAGTTCCTGGCCCGTCCCGTTCCGGAGCCCGGCGGGATCGTGCTGGGAATGCGGGTCGGCGACGTCGACGCCGCTCTGGAGCGCGCGGTGAACGCCGGGGCGGCGGTCGTGAGACCGCTCAAGACCGAGGCGGAGCACGGGGTGAAGGTCGTGTTCGTGCAGGACCCGGGCGGCAACCTGATCGAGATCATCGAGCCGCTGGCCTGAGCCGTCCGAGCCCCATCGAGCCCCATCGAGCCCGAGAAAGGACGCGTCGTGACCACGAGACAGCGCCACCCCATCACACCGGTCATGCACCCCACGCTCGTCCACGACTTCTACGAGCCGGACGAGGTCGAGGCCCTGTTCGGCATCGTCCGGCGGCACGCGCCGTGGAAGCTGGTGCTCGCCCACCATTTCAAGTCCACGGAGGAGTACCTCGCCGTCTCCGGCGGCGCCGGCGTGGACCCGGCCGAGGTCAGCCTCTCCGACTTCATCGCGCCGGTGTTCCGTGACTACCTCGCCGAGGAAGGGGTCGTCTTCTACCCCGAGGTCCACGACCTCTACTTCAGCAAGAAGCTGCTGGACCCGGTCAAGGAGATGCACGGCGCGAAGTACGGCCTGGCCCTCCACATGCTCTTCAACACCGGAGTCCCCTCGCACAGCTTCGACGCCGGGCATTTCGACAGCGCCAACTGGCGAGGCTGCTCGATCGTGAACACGCCGATCTGGCTGCTCAGCGTCATGGCGAAGTCCGGCCTTTTCGACCACTGGGCCGTCAAGACCGGGCAGATGATCACGTACTTCTACAACTCCGACATCGATGGGGGCTTCACCTACTGGCCCGACGGCCCCGACCTGCCTCCGCGGCGGTTCAAGGCGCCGTTCGACAACACCTGCATCCTGTCCGACAACTCGAAGATGTACCACCGCAGGGAGAGCAACGGCCCCGCCCACCAACGCGACCACCCCGACATCCGCCTGGAGTCGCTGCTGCACTCCGAGGACCCCGACCACTGGGTGGTCCGCAACGGCGACCGGGAGATCGCGCGATACCGGGACCGCGACATGCGGACGCTCTTCCACTACACCGCCCTGGTCTTCGACGAACTGTCGGACGTCCGCACGTACCTCGACCGCACCGACGACCTGACCCACGAGAAGGTCTTCGAGGTGCTGGTCCACGACCTGAGGCGCAGGGGCGTCAAGTTCACCGAGCCCACCGACCCGATGACCGATCCGGAGTTCATCGCGCTGCTGAACAAGACCTACGAGATGGCTCCCCGCGAGTACCCGGCGGCGGCACCGCCGGCCGTCCGCGGCGCCGCCTGAACCGGACGTCCCGCCACGCCACCGCCGCCCCCCTCAGGAGCACGTATGGACCCCAGACTCGACCCGGACGTGCGAGCACTGCAGGAGGCCAGGGCCGAGACGAAACCCGTCCGGATGGCGGACGCCGGTTTCCGGGGCGTCCGCGCGTGGCTGGAAGGGCTGCCGCATCCCGAGGGGCTGCCGGACATGGCCGGCGCCGACACCGTCTGGATCCCCGGCCCCGGGGGAAGGCTCCGCCTCGACGTTTACACCCCCGAGAAACAAGCCCTGTCTCCCGCCGTGGTCTATTTCCACGGCGGCGGCATGGTGATGGGTTCGAACCACTCGTTCCGCCCGACGGCGATCAACCTCGCGCACTACTCGGGCGCCAAGGTGTTCGCGGTCGACTACCGGCTCGCCCCGGAGCACCCGGTGCCCGCCCAACTGGAGGACTGCTACGCGGCCACCGCGTGGGTCGCCGAGAACGCCGCCCGGCTCGGAGTCGACCCCGGCCGCATCGGCGTACTCGGCGACAGCGCGGGCGGCACACTGGCCGCCGGAGTCGCGCTCAAGGCACGCGACGACGGCGGCCCCGCGCTCGGCTGCCAGGCGCTGATCTATCCCGGCGTCGACGCCGACCTCGGCGCGGAGTCGGTCGCGGAGTTCGCCCACGGCCCCGGCCTGACATTGGACGACATCCGCTACCTCCGCGAACTGTCCGGCGAAGGATTCGGATCCACCTCGCCGTACGTCCTGCCCGTCCTGGCGGAGGACCTGTCCGGCCTCCCCCAGACGATCGTGGCGGTGGCCGAGTGCGACCCGGTGCGCGATTGGGGCGAGCGGTACGCGTCCCGCCTCGTCAAGGCCAGGGTCCAGACGACCGTGACCCGCTACCCGGGCCTGACGCACGGGTTCGCCATGCAGGTCGACCACCTCGCTCGCGCCCGCCTCGCGATGGCGGAGATCGGCGCCCTCCTGAACGCCAAGTTCAGCCATCCCCTCCCGTGGTGAGCGGCAGGCCGCCCGAGTCGACGTCGATCTCCAGGGACAGCAGGTGGGAACTGAGGCTCTTGCCGTGGGTGTCGAGCGCGAGGGACGTCGTGACGCCGCCGTCGAGGGACTGGCGGCACACGAAGTGCAGGGCGCACAGGTTCGGCAGCTCGTAGCGGACCACGTCGCCCCGGACGCCGAGGTGGCGGCGGACCGCGTCGGGCGTCAGTTCCCTGACCAGATCGGCGTAGTGCTCGTCGCGGTAGGGGAAGACCGAGATCGTCGAGGTGTCGCCCTTGTCGCCCGCGCGGGCGTGCGCGACGTCATGCAGTTTCGTGCGCACCGGAGACCTCCAGGCAGTGCGTGGCGGGAACGACGGCTTCGCGGGGCAGCAGGGTCGACACGATGCCGATGACCTCGTCCGTCCGGGTGCGGACGCCGCCTCCCCCGGCGGGTCCGTTGGTGTAGAGGGCCTCGACCTCGTGGCAGACGTCGTCGGCGCGGTCGGGCGTGGGCGTGATCGCCGCGACGCGCAGGCGGCACTCCTCGTCGGGCGTGCCGATGCGTCGGTGCGCGGGCGCACCCCGGCCCGTCCGAGCCGGTCCGCGACGATCTCGCCGGCGAGTTCGGCGCGGCGGCGGGCGTTCGGGCCCGCGTAGGAGATCTCCGCCTCGGCGCGGTGGCCGGCCTGGTAGCCGACGCTCACCTTGAGCGTGTCCGGACGCGGACGGCCCGCGGCCCCGCGCACCCGCACGACGTCCGGGCGGACGTCCTCGACGGTGACGCCCCGCAGGTCGAGGACGACGTCGGGGGTCAGATAGGCGGCGGGGTCGGTGATCTCGTACAGCAGCTGCTCGCGGACGGTGGCGCGGGAGACCAGCCCGCCGGTGCCGGTGAGCTTGCCGATCTCGGCCGTCCCGGCGGCGTCGACGTCGGCGAAGGGGAAGCCGAGGTCGGCGAGCCCGGGGACGTCCTTGCGGCCGGGGTCGGCGAAGTAGCCGCCGGTGAGGTGGCCCGCGCATTCCAGCAGGTGCCCGACCACGGTCCCGGCGGCGACGCGCGGCAGGTCGTCGGGGTCCCAGCCGAGGCCGTGGGCGAGGGGCGCGAGGAACAGCGACGGGTCGGCGACCCGGCCGGTGAGGACGACGTCGGCTTCCGCCGCCAGGGCGGGCATCAGCGCGTCGGCGCCCAGGTAGGCGTTGGCGGAGATGACGGGGCCGTGCTCGGCCAGCGGCCTGCCGTCCTCCAGGGCCGGTGCGCTCAGGTCGATGCGGTCGAGCACGTCGTCGCCGGTGACCACGGCGATCCGCAGGCCGTCCAGTCCGAGTTCGCGGGCCAGCTCCCGCGCGGCCTCGCCCGCGGCGCGGGGATTGGCCGCGCCCATGTTGCTGACGATCGGCACGCGCCGCCGCGCCGCACGGGGCAGCAGCTCCGACAGCCGGGCGCGCAGGCGCGGTTCGTAGCCGCGGGCGGGATCCTGCAGCCGGCGGCGGTGGCCGAGCGCGATGGTCCGTTCGGCCAGGCATTCCAGGACGAGGACGTCGAGGTCGCCGCGGTCGAGCAGGTCGGCGGCGGGCCCGATGCGGTCGCCCGCGAACCCGGCGCCGCACCCGATCCGCATGGACGTCGTGTTCCCGGTGGTCTTCGTGGTCATGGGAGCCCCGATGGTCGTTGGTCAGATGGCGCCGGTGAGCAGCGCGACCGCGGTCATGACGAGCGTGGTGCCGAAGGCCCAGCCGAAGATGAACCGCTGGTGCGCGCCGAACTCGACCTTGGCCATCCCGAGGAGGATGAACGTGGACGCGGTCAGCGGGCTGAGGGGGAAGCCGGTGGTCATCTGCCCCAGGATCGCCGCCCGGCCGATCTCGGCGGGGTCGCCGCCCAGCCCGGCGCTCGTCTCGGCGACGACGGGCATGACGCCGTAGTAGTAGGCGTCCGGGGTGAACACCAGGCTGAGCGGCATGCTCGTGACGGCCGTCGCGGTCGGCAGGAGCCCGCCGGCGGCGTCCGGGACGACCGACACGATGGCACGGGACATCTCGTTGATCATTCCGGTGCCGCCCAGGATGCCGGTGAAGACCCCCGCCGCGAAGATCATCGCGGTGACGAGGATGACGTTGGCCCCGTGCTTCTCCAGCAGCTCCTGCTGGCGCGGCCACGTCGGGCGGTTGACGGCGAGCGCCACGACGAACGCCACGGCGAACAGCACCTCCAGCGGCATGAGCTGCGCGACCAGCGCCGCGATCAGCGCGACGGTCAGCAGCAGGTTGAACCAGAAGAGGACGCGTGCCGTCCGCGGGGCCTCGTCCGGTTCGGTGGGGGCCGCGAGCGTTTCCGGGGCGGGCAGCGCCTCTCCCTGCTCGGCCAGCCGGGCGCGTTCCCGGCGTCCGATGAGGTAAGCGGCGAGCAGCACCCACGCGATTCCCGCGACCATGGCGGGCAGGACGGGCAGGAAGATGTCGGCGCCGTCCAGCTTCAGCGCGGCCATCGCCCGGGCGGTAGGGCCGCCCCAGGGCACCAGGTTCATCACCCCGGCGCCCAGGCAGACCACGCCGGTCAGGACCACCGGCCGCATACCGAGCCGCTTGTAGATGGGCAGCAGCGCGGAAACCGTGATGAGGAACGTGGACGCGCCGTCCCCGTCGAGGGCCACCAGCAGCGTCAGCACCGCCGTCCCCACGGTGATCTTCATCGGGTCGCCCGCGGCCCAGCGCAGCACCCGGCGGATCGCCGGGTCGAACAGCCCGCTGTCGATCATCAGGCTGAAGTACAGCACCGCGAAAGTGATCATGATGGCCACCGGGGCGACCTTGACCATCCCGTCGGCGATCATGCCGCCGAGCTCGCCGCCGAACCCGCCCGCCAGCGCGGTCGCGATCGGCACCAGCACGAGCGCGAGCAGCACCGACACCTTCCTGGTGAGGGTCAGGGCGAGGAACAGCCCGATGGTGACGAAGCCGAGTGCGGCCACCATGTGCCCACCTCCTTTCCGGGGGTTGCCGACGAGTGTGAGGTCCGACACTCTTGTCCGTCCAACATCGATAACGCATACATTGATGCGGAGAGCGCATGGACCTGACCATCCAGCAACTGCGCATCGTCCTGGCCGTCGCCCGGGAGGGCAGTTTCACGGCCGCGGGCGAGCGGATGCGGCTCGCGCAGTCGTCGCTGAGCCGGACGGTCGCCGAGGTGGAGCGCCGCGTCGGCGTCGTGCTGTTCGAGCGCACCACCCGGCGGGTGCTGCTGACCCCGGCGGGTCAGGAGTTCGCCCAGGTGGCCGAGCGCGTGGTTGCGGAGTTCGACCGCGGCATCGGCCACTTCACCGGCTTCCTGGCCGGCACCCGTGGCCTCGTCCGGATCGCGGCGCTGCCCTCGCTGGCCGCCACACTGCTGCCCGCGATCGTGTCCCGGTTCCGCCGCGACCACCCGGACGTGCGCGTCCAGATCGAGGACGGCCTGCTGGGCCAGGTCCTCGACCGGGTCCGGGGCGGCCACGTCGATCTCGCCGTGACCGTGCCGACCGGCCCGCAGGACGGGCTGGGCTTCCGCCAGATCGCCGTCGACCGCTTCTACTGCGTCTTCCCGCCCGGCCACCGCTTCGCGGCGGAACCCGACCCGCTCCCCTGGTCGGAGCTGGGCGACGAGCCGTTCATCGCCTTCGACCCGGCCAGCAGCGTCCGCGCCTTCACCGACCGGGCGCTGCGCGAGGCCGAGGTGCGGCTCGGCCCGGTGACCGAGGCGCGCAACATCGCCGCCGTCGCCGGCCTCGCCGCCGCCGGGCTCGGGGTGTCGGCCGTCCCCGGACTCGTCCTTCCGCTCATCGAGTTCGCGCACCTCGAACGACGGCGGCTCGTCCGCCCGGAACCGACCCGTCCGATCGGAGTCCTGTTCGACCCGCGACGTCCCCGGGCCCCGGTCGTCAAGCACTTCCTGAAGCTGCTCGAAGAAGGCCCGGCGGAGGAGTCGCCGCATTTCGTCGGCGCGGAATGGACGCACGCCCGATGACGCCCGCCGGATCAGCGGCTATATCCGGACCGCATCGATGCATGCGCAGTTGATGCCGGTTCTCCTCGGCCGGGCCGAGGCGGGGGCCGGTCAGCGGTTCAGTTCGGCTTCGATGAGCTCGGCCATCGCGGCCATCCCCGCGGCGTTGGGGTGGGCCGGGGCGGTTCCGCCGAGGGTCGGTTCGGTCCAGCGGACGTTCGCGCCCTTGCACGCGTCATGCCCGGTGCTCGCCTCGTACGGGTCGACCGCCATGGCGTCGGCGGCCGCGGCGCGTTCCTCGGTCAACGCGCAGGTGCCGATGGACGTCATGAACTCCGCGTCGTTGCCGCCGATCGTGAGGGTGACCAGGTCGGCGCCGGGCCCGAGGGCGTCGAACTGGGGAGGCACGCCCTCCTTACCCCGCAGCCGCGAGCCGCCGAGGGCGGGAAATGGTCATGGAAGGGCTCCAGAGGAGAAGGAGAGATTTTCCCTACCGGCCAGTAGTAGCGTCAATGAAACATCCTTTCCGAGCGTTTTTAAGATGTCACTCAAAAAGGATTTTCCCCAGATATTCCATTCTTGTGAACGCAGCACTTTCAGCCCCCGGGAGTTTAACCCGGGGGCTGAAAGTGCCCGTTTCCCAGATGCGGTCGTCAGTCCTGGATCGGAATCTGGCGGTAGGGGACGAGGCGGACGGGGCCGATGAGCCCGTAGTCCTGGCGGGCCTGCTGCGCCTGGCCGGGGAACCCGGGGGTGACGCGGAGCCGGTTGCGGAGCGGCGTCGCGACCCGGACCGTGATCGTGTTCTCGCCGGGTCGCAGGTGGCCGGAGAGGTCGACCCGTCCGGTGACCTGGTCGGACGGCGGGATCACACGTCCGTTCACGCGCACGGTGAAGGTGTCGGTGACCTCGCCGAGGTCGAGGCGGGCGCCGTCGGCGTCGTCGAGACGCACCGTCGTCGTGTACGTGCCCACGCCGGAGACGTCCTGGAGTTCGGGGATGCGCGACCAGGGCCGCAGCGGGTCGAGTCGCATCTCGTGCCGGGTGATCTCCCGGGAGCCGTCGGCGCCCCGATGCCAGTCGTCGACCGCCAACGTCCAGTCGTCCAGTCGCACGGGCTGGTCGACTTCCGGCACGTCCACGCGGACCTGCTCACCGTCGTCGAAGGTCACCGTGTGGACGCCGGATTCGGTCGCACGCAGTTGCGGACGGCCGTTCCGCATGACCACGTCGCCGGCGGACGTCGCGGTGACGTGACCGCCGGGGCGCCCGGCCAGCGCGATCACGGTGGAGCCGCCCGGGGCCAGGTCGGCCTGCACGGTCGTCCTTCCGCCGGAGACCCGGTACCGGCCGACCGGGGTGATCTCGCCGGTCCACGCGTCGAGTTCGTAGGGACGGCCATCGCCTTCCAGCGCCACCGGAGCCGTGATCGCCTTCGAGGTCGGGTTGTGGAGGTAGTACAGGCGCCCCTGGTCCAGGTCGCGCCGGACGGTGAGCAGGCCGGACGCCGCGCCGGTCTCCGCCGACGGGCGCACGCCGAGGCCGCGCAGCGTCCCGGGCAGCGCACCGCGGTCGGGAACGCGACGGACGGAGGGCTGCGCGAGGAGCCGCTGGACGATCCGTGCCAGTTCGGCGTCCTGCCGGGCCGCATCGTGGGCGCCGGGCGTCCGAGACGGCGGGTCGCCGACGATCACGATCGGCAGGCCGCGTTGCGCGTGCCGGAGCAGCAGCCGCGCGGTCTCCACCGGGAGCGTCTCCTGCTGTTGGAGGATCAGCGCGCGGTAGGCGGGCCCGTCCGGGGCGAGCCGGCGGCCCCGCACCCGTGTCCCGTCCAGCTGGTCGGGGCCGACATAGTCGTGCGTGAACCCTGTCGTGTTCGGCACCTGCACTTCGGCGCCGTACTCATGCCGGTAGACGGCGAGGTCGACCGAGGGACGGCCCCGGCGCAGCACGTACTGCATGCGCGCCGTCCAGTCGGTGATCGTGCCGGTGTCGTCCCAGGTCGGTTGCCGCGGGCCCCATGCCTCGGAAAAGCCGTTCCCGCCGGTCTGCATGGTGAACGGAGAGAAACCCGGCCACGGCGATCCCAGCGCGCCCTCGTTGGCGAACCCGTGGAAGACGACCTGGTTGACGCCGTGCGCGAAGGCCGTGTTGAAGTGCCCCAGCATCTGCGGCCAGGTCTGCGCGTAGGCATGGTCGTAGGCGGCGCAGCACTCCAGCGAGTACACCTTCTTGCCGCCGAGGTGGACGGCGCCGTCGGCGATCCAGCGGGACGGCTCGTCGGTGTAACCCCCGCCGCCTCCGAGCGACTCGGTCTCCGGAACGTCGACGGCCGCGTCGATCGTCGGGGTGTCGACCGTCGTGCCGTAGGGCTGGGCGCGGTAGCTCAGTCCCCGCGAGTGCGCCCACTTCCGCAGGGGACGGACGTGCGCGTCGATGTAGAGGTCGGTCAGCGTGCGGTAGTAGTCGTCGCGGACACGCTCGCCGCTGCCGTCGCCGAACGTGAAGTCGGGCTCGTCCTCCGGCGTGACGGACGTGTACTGGCGATGGATGTCCTCGATGAACAGCACCGGCAGGTTGTCGCGCAGGGAGTAGCCCCGCAGTTCACGGAAACGGCTCGTCAGGTCCCAGGTCCAGTGCTGCGCCGAGTCGAGTTCCAGGGAGTCCTCGAACAGGTCGCCGCCGTTGCGCTTCAGCAGGCGCCGCAGTTCCGGCGTCAGGACGTTCGCGTCGAGGAAGCCCGTCGCCGCCTCGGCCCCGCCCACGCCGAAGTGGTCGACGACGTGGGCAGCCCGCTCCGACACCGACTGCCCGGAGACGGGCGCCTGCCCGGTGCCGCGCTGCCAGTAGCCGAACAGCAGCCACTCGCCGCCGTCCGGCGCTGTCCAGGCGATCCGGCCGTCGCGGACCGACCCGGTCAGGTCGATCAGGGAGTCTTTCTCCAGTTCGACGGGCTTGGTCCCGGTGTCATTCCTTCGCGCAGGGACCGCCTGCGCCGCCACCAGCGTCTGCTTGGTGACCCCCGTTTTCGGTTCCGGTGCCGCAGGCACCGGGCCGTCGTAAGCGGCGCCGCCCTTCACGACCGCCCGCCCGTAGGCGATTTCCTGCGCGGCCCGCGGATCGTCCGGGGTCAGGCCGGGAACGGCCAGCGGCCAGGACGGTCCCACGGTGAGGTCGACGCGGACACCGTGCCGCCGGCCGGCCTCGACGGCCCGCCGGAGCCGGTCGGTGAGGACCGGGCCGCCCCAGCCGTACCGACCGGGGTCCGTGCTGAACATGCAGGCGATCTCGACCGCGGCGAACCCGCGGTCGGCGATCGCCTTGATCTCGGTCTCGATCTCCTCCGGCTCGATCTGCCCGCACGCCCACCAGTAGCGGATCTTCGGCCGCGCGTCGGCGGGCGGGTCGGCGAACTGGCGGGCGAAGGCGGCACCGAAGGGGGACGGCGGTGCGGCCGCGGCGGCGCCGGGCACCACGACGACGGCCATCGCCGTCAGCAGCGCCATCGACGGCGGCGCGCAGCGTCTGCGTGGGGTGGGGGGCATGGGGACTCCTGGTGTGCGGGTGGGGGGTGGGGTGCCATGACCTGGCGCGGAACACGCGACGGGCCACGGCGGTGCGTCAGGCCGGGGCGGGCGTCGGGGCCTGCTCGCTGAGCTCGATCATCGCCTCGATGTCCGCAGCGGAGACGCTGACGAACGCCAGGAACTGCCGCATCGGCAGCGAGGCGACCATGTCGAGCATGTCGGCATGCTTCTCGGACTCCCGCCGCTGCTCGTCGGTCATGCCCTCGCCGATGCTCCGGGTGAGGACGGGGCCCACGACCGGGTGGCCGAACCATTCGGCGACCGGGGAGTCCAGGGACAGGGACGTCGCGACCGTGTCGCCTGCGAGGGCGATCGTCCGTTCGGCGACGACGCGGGCCGCGTTCTCACCGATCTGCACCGTGTAGTCGCCGGGCGCGACCGCCCAGCGGCCGAGTTCGACGTCGTAGTACGCGAACGCGCGCCGGTCGAGCGGGAGCTCGACCGTCCGCGACTCGCCGGGCTCGAGGAAGACCTTCGTGAAGGCGCGCAGTTCCCGGGCGGGCCGGCGCACCGGCCCGGCGGTCGTGGCGACGTAGACCTGCACGACGTGCCCGCCAGCCCGTTCGCCCGTGTTGGTCACGGTCACGGTGGCGGTGGCGGTGTCCTCGCCGGTCATGGCGACGTCCATGTCGCCGGTCGCGAACGTGGTGTAGCTCAGGCCGTGGCCGAACGGGTAGCGGACCGCGCGGTCGGCCGTCTCGTAGTACCGGTAGCCGACCATGACGCCCTCGCCGTACCGGACGTGCCCCTGCTCGCCGGGGAAGTTCAGGTGGCTCGGGGTGTCCTGCAGGCGCAGCGGGATCGTCTCGGCCAGCCGGCCGGACGGGACGGCGACGCCGAACAGCAGGTCGGCGACGGCCCCTCCCCCGGCCTGGCCGAGCAGCCAGCCTTCGAGGATCGCGTCGACGTCGTCGTGGAAGCCCTCCAGGGAGACCACCCCGCCGTTCGACAGCACCACCGCGGTCCGCGGGGCGGCGGCCGCCACGGCGCGGACGAGTCCGACCTGCTCGGCGGGCAGGTCGATGTCCGCGCGGTCGAAGCCCTCGGAGGCGTCCTTGACGGGGCCGAGGAAGACGACCGCGATGTCGGACTCCCCCGCCGCCCGGACGGCCTCCTGCCGCAGGCCCGTCCCGTCGCCGTCGCCGTCGAGCGCGAACCCGCGCGCATAGGTCACGTCCTGGCCGCGGTCGGCGGCCAGCGCCTCGATGGCCTCCAGCGGAACGTCGACGCGGGTCGGGTTGATGTGGGAACTGCCGCTGCCCTGGTAGCGCGGCACGGCGGCGAACTCGCCGATGACGGCGATGCGCCGCACGTCCGCGCCGATGGGCAGGACGGCGCCGTCGTTCTTCAGCAGCACGGCGCAGGACGCCGCGAGTTCCCTGGCGAGGACGTGGTGGGCGTCGGTGTCGAAGGCTCTCTTCTCCCGCGCCCGGCGACCGGTCAGGTCCGCGACGCGGCGGGCGCTCGCGTCCACGGCGGCCTCGTCCAGTTCACCGGAGCGGACGGCGCGGACGACCGCCGCGTCGCCGTCGCCGCCGTCCCCGGGCATCTGCAGGTCGAGCCCGGCGGCCAGCGCGGCGACCCGGTCGTAGACGCCGCCCCAGTCGGAGACCACGGCCCCGCCGAACCCCCACTCCTCCCGCAGCACCTCGGTGAGCAGCCACCGGTTCTGCGAGGCGGGCACGCCGTTGATCCGGTTGTAGGACGACATCACCGTCGCGGGGCGGGCGTCGGTGACGACGCGTTCGAACGCGGACAGGTGGATCTCGCGCAGGGTGCGCTCGTCGACGTCCGCGCTGACGCGCATCCGGTCGGTCTCCTGGTCGTTGGCCGCGAAGTGCTTCACCGACGCCCCCGGCCCCTCGCCCTGCAGTGCGTCGACGTGCGCGGCGGCGAGCACCCCGGACAGCAGCGGGTCCTCGGAGTAGTACTCGAAGTTGCGCCCGCACAGCGGCGAGCGCTTGATGTTCACGCCCGGGCCGAGGACCACGTCCACGCCCAGCGCCCGTGCCTCGCGGCCGATCGCGGCGCCCAGGCGCGCCGCCGCCTCGACGTCCCAGCTCGAACCGATGGCGACGGCGGGCGGGAAGCACGTGGCCGGGAGGCTCGCGTGGACGCCCATGTGGTCGGCCTCCCCCTTCTGGAGGCGGATGCCGTGCGGTCCGTCGGACAGGACGATCGAGGGGACGTCCGCCTCGTCCACCGGCTCCGTGCTCCAGAAGTCGCGCCCTGACAGCAGGGCCGCCTTCCGCTCCAGGGGGAGGTCGGCGGGGTCGGTTCGCGGCACGTTCGCGGTTCCTTTCATGTCGGTTGCGGGGCGGTCCGCCCGGGGCGGCGGAGTCACTGGTGGGCGCCGCCGTCGACGCGGATCTCGGTGCCGGTGACGAACGCGCCGTCGTCGGAGACGAGCATCGCCACGACCCCGGCGACGTTCTCCGGGCCGGGCATGCCGTCGCCGATCGCCGGGGACAGCTTCAGGAAGAGGTTCCAGTCGACGTCCGCGGGCACCAGGTCGGCGATGTTGTCGGTGATGCCGCTGCTGATGCCGCCCGGCACGATGTTCACGGCCCGCAGGCCCTGCTTGGAGTACTCGAGCGCGAGGCTGTGCGTGAAGGAGGCGATGCCGCCTTTGCTCGCCGAGTAGGCCGCCATGAACGGGTGGGCGAAGAACGCCGAGGTGGAGCTGAAGTTCACCACCACGCCCCGCCCGGACTCCAGCAGCGCGGGCAGCGCGGCCCTCGTCATCAGGAAGGTTCCGGTGAGGTTCACCCCGATGACCCGGTTCCACAGCTCCAGCGAGCATTCGTGGGTGTGCGCGCCGCGCAGCATGCCCGCCGTGTTGACGAGCGCGTCCAAGCCGCCGAGGCCCGTGACCGCCGCCGCGACGGCCGTGCCGACCGCCGCCTCGTCGGCGATGTCGACGGGCGTGACGGTGAGCCGGTCGGCCGTGCCGGCCTCCGCGGCCAGCGCGGCGGTCTCCTTCAGCCCGTCCTCGGCGATGTCGCCGGCCACCACGCGGGCGCCTTCGGCGAGCAGCCGCAGCGCGGTGGCCCGGCCGATGCCGGAGCCAGCCCCCGTGATCAGGACGCGCCGGTCGGCGAGTCGCATCATGGTGTTCCTCTTCTCTCTCGGTCAGCCGAGCCGGGCGAAGCCGGCCTCGATGTCGGCGGGCAGGTCGTCGCCGCCGCCGGGGATCATGGCGATCGCCTCGCGGACGGTCATGTTCTGCTGGACGGCGCCCAGTCCCGCCTCGACGTGCCCGGCGAGTTCCGGCATCCGCCGGACGATCGCGTCGCCGAGGACCTGCCGGGCGCCGGACCGGTCGGCGACCTCCGCGAGGGTGCTGTCGAGGGTGAGCGGCGCCGCGTCGTCCCCGTCGGCGGTGTACGGGACGTCCCAGCGGTGCGCGCCCGAGCCGACGGTGAACCGGTCGGCGCCCGGCAGGGCCACGTGCGCGGTGACGTTCGCGGGGACGACGGCCGTCACGTCGAGGCGTCCGTTCCCGATCCGCCAGGAGCACTCGGCGGCCCCGTAGGGCGTGCGCAGCCGGGCGCCCGCGTGGGTCAGTCCTCCGCCGGGCCGGGGACGGATCTCGATCTCCCGGTAGCCGGGCGCGGCCGGGGCGAGCCCGGCCACCGTGCGGTGCAGCCAGTCGGCGACGGCGCCCAGCGCGTAGTGGTTGAAGGACGTCATGCCACTGGGGTTCACGGTGCCGTCGGGCAGGAGGCTGTCCCACCGCTCCCAGATCGTCGTGGCGCCCATCGTGACGGGGTAGAGCCACGACGGGCAGTCGCGCTGCGCCAGCAGCCGGTAGGCCGCGTCGAGATGCCCCGCCTCGGTGAGGGCGTCGCAGATCAGCGGCGTCCCGACGAACCCGGTGGCGATGGTGTAGCCGCTTCCGCGCACCAGCTCGACGAGCCGCGCCGCGCGCGGCGGCGCTGCTCGGGGCCGGGCAGCAGGGCGAACTCCAGCGCCAGCGCGTACGAGGTGGGCGAGTCGCTGAGCAGCCGTCCGGACGCGGTGGTGTACTCCTCCTGGAACGCCCGGCGCACCTGGGACGCCAGGACCCGGTAGCGGCCTTCGTCCTTGTCGCGGCCGAGGACGGCGGCGGCCCGCGAGAGCAGGTCGGCCGACCGGGCGAAGTAGGCGGTGGCCACGATCTCGGGCGGTGTCCTGGCCTGCTCGGGCCGCTCCGGAGGGGCGGTGGGGTCCAGCCAGTCGCCGAACTGGAAGCCGCTGTTCCAGAGCCCGTCCGGCCCGGCCAGCCCCGCGACGTGGTCGACCCACGCGCGCATGCTGTCGAACCGGGCTTCGAGGACGCCCGCGTCGCCGTACCGCCGGTACATCACCCAGGGCACGATCACGGCGGCGTCGCCCCAGGCCGCGGCCGCGTTGCCGGTCGCGCCCGGCACGTTCGGCACGACGAACGGCACCAGCCCGTCCTGCCGCTGCTCGGCGGCCAGGTCCGCGAGCCAGGACGTCAGCAGGCCGGCGCTGTCGAACAGGAACGACGCCGTCGGCGCGAAGACCTGCAGGTCGCCCGTCCAGCCGAGGCGCTCGTCCCGCTGGGGGCAGTCGGTGGGCACGTCGAGGAAGTTGCCGCGCATGCTCCAGACGGCGTTCTCGTGCAGCCGCTCCACCATCGGGTCGGAGCAGGTGAACCAGCCGGTGCGTTCGAGGTCCGAGTGGCACACCACGGCGGCGACGTCCCGCACCGGACCGCTGATCTCCGCGTACCGGAACCCGTGGAAGGTGAAGCGCGGCTCCCACGTCTCGTCCGCGCCGCCGCGCAGGACGTAGGTGTCGGTCGCCCGGGCCGTGCGCAGCGGGGCCGTGCACAACTCGCCGTCCTGGAGCACCTCGGCGTGCCGCAGCACGACCTTCTCCCCGGCGTCGCCCCGTACGGTGACCCGCAGCCTGCCGACCAGGTTCTGGCCGAAGTCGACGATCCGGACGCCGTCGGGCGTCCTCCTCGTCTCCACGGGCGCCAGGACCTCGGTCCTGCGCACCGGCGGGCCCGTCGGTGCGACGAGCGTGGACGCGTCCCGCTCCACGACCTCGACGGGCGACCAGCCGTCGGCGTCGTGACCGGGCGACGACCAGCCCGGACGCTCCAGCCGCGCGTCGTGGACTTCGCCGTCGTACAGGTCCGACGACACCAGCGGACCGGACGCCGCCCGCCAGGACGCGTCGGTGCCGAACCGCTCGCTCGTCCCGTCCGCGTAGACGACTTCGAGCTGTGCGAGCCACGCGAGCCGGTCGCCGTACAGCGCGCGCTTGCCCTCGAAGCCGAGCCGTCCGCGGTACCAGCCGTCGCCGAGCGTGGCCCCGAGGCAGTTGGCGCCCTCCCGCAGCAGCCCGGTGACGTCGAACGTCTGGTAGCGCAGCCGATGCTCGTAGGCCGTCCAGCCCGGGGCGAGCACGTGGTCGCCGACGACCGTCCCGTTCAGCTCAGCCTCGTAGACCCCGAGCGCCGTCGCGTACAGCCGCGCGGACCGCACCGGACCGCGCAGCCCGAACTCGCCGCGCACCAGCGAGCCCTCACCGGGGCCGACGAACCGCGCCGACCAGTCGTCCGGTTCCAGCAGCCCGGCCTCGACGTGCGCCTCGTCGCTCCACGGCGACCACCCGTCCGGGCCCTGGACGCGCACCCGCACCACGGCCCGCTCGCGCGACGCCAGCGGCGCGAACGGCCACGCCACCAGCACCGACTCACCGGATTCGACCCGGGTCCGGTCGCCTCGCGCCTCGATCTCGTAGGCGCTCTGCGTCCACCCGTCCCCGCCCGCTTCGACGATCCACGACACGCGCGGGCGCGGCGTACGCCCAGCGGCTCGCGCGAATGCTCGAAACGGATCGTGCTGACGTGTGCGGTCATCGAGAAGTCCCCCTCATCAGAACCCGGCCGGAGTGTGCACGATTACTAGCACGTGTAAGTGGCACGCTAGCGAACTCCCTTGATCGGCCGGACGCTCAGTCCGCCGACGATCGCGACGCCCGCCGCGAACACGAACAGCAGCGGATAGTTCCCGCCGCCCCCCAGCGCCAGGACGAACGGCGCGACGACCGGCGCCGCCGACTGGGGAAGGGCGCCGGCGATGTTGAAGATGCTCATGAACCTGCCCGCCTCCCGCTCCCGGTTCGGCAGGACGTCCGTCGCCAGCGCCAGGTCCACGGCCCCGAACACCCCGGCGCCGAAGAGGATGAACAGCGACCCGACGAGCACGCCGGCGAACGAGGGGGCCGAGGCCACGACCAGGAAACCGGCCATGAAGAGACCGGCGGCCGCGTAGATGAACGCCTTCCGGCGCCTCAACCGATCGGAGAGGAAACCGCTCGCGACCGCCCCCACCGTGGTCATGACCAGCCCGACCCCGCCGGTGATCGCGAGAAGGCCGGTCACCTCGTCCAGCGCATATCCCAGGTGGTCGGTCAGGAAGTACAGCTGATACGTCGACAGGATCATCAGGCTGAACTGGATCAGGAAGCGCCCCACGAAGGCCCACCCGAAGTCGGGGTGCCGCCGCGGGTCGAACACGAGACTCCGGGCCAGCCCGGCGAGGTCGCCGGACCGGCGTGCGTCCTTCGGAAGCGGCGGGTCGGCCATCCTCATGACGAGCAGCAGCACTCCGCCGCACCCCACCAGTACCGGCACCAGGAAGAGCAGCATCGTCGAGCCGCCGAATGCGCCCGCGAACTGGAACCCGGCCACCCCCGCGATCTGCGCGGTGAACCCGAGCAGGCCCCCGACCTTCCCCCGCTGCTCCTCCGGCACCTGGTCCGGCAGGATCGCCGTCAGCGGCGACATGATCATGCTCAGGCCCAGTTGCATGACCACGTAGCCCGCCAGGACTCCGCCGACCGACCCGAACGCCGCGGCGAGCACCGCACCGGCGACCAGCACCGGCATGCCGGCCAGCATCCAGGGACGGCGGCGCCCCATCCGGGAGGCCGTGTTGTCGCTGAGCACCCCGACCACCAGGCCCGAGACGAGCCCGACGAACGTCCCCGCCCCGACCACCAGCCCGAGTGCCGCCTCCTTCCCCGCGGGATCGATCTGCTCGAGGCGAATGGCGAGAGACGCCAGCACCGGCGTCATGACCGCGACGTACAGGGCGAGGTACGCCACGACGTAGACCGCGACGAACCCGCCGCCGACGCGACCCGGACCCGCGCGGGAGTCGGCCTCGCGCGTCGCGACGGAGGGCAGGGGAACTGGTTCGGACAACGCGGTCTCCGGGGTGGCTTCGATCGCGACCGGCCACCGGCCGCACCCGCCGAACGGACGACCGCCGATCACGACACTTACACGTGTAACTAGGAATGCGAGGACGGTAACACCGAGCTCAGCCCGCGGCAAGAGCCGCCTCGCCACCGACCGCTCCGGGCCACCGACTCCCGCGAAACCCGCTTCCCCCCGGACCGCACCACACTCTTGCCACGACACCGCACCGCTGTTATCGTCCCCTCCACCGTAAGTTACACGTGTAAGTCCCTTGGCCGAACCAGTCGGCGGCCTCCCCTTTCGCCCTCGCCCCCACGCGGCGCCCACCCCATCGCCCACCGATTACTTACACGTGTCAGTACCCCAGCTCCAGAGAGGGACGCCTGAGCGGCGACCGTCACGGACCGCCGCCCCACCCGCGCATTCCACTTCGAAGAGGGACCACCCCCATGACCTCAACCGCATCCCCACCGCCCGGTGCAGAGCAGGACGGCTTCACCGGTCGCTACGTACTCCTGCTGGTGGCCTTGATATGGCCGGCCCAACTGTTGTCGGTCACCGGGCTGCTGGCCGGCAACGCCCAATCCCAGATCGCCGTTCACTTCCACACCACGCAGATCGCCTGGTTCGTTCTGGTCAGCGCGCTGATCGGAGCGTTCTTCACCCCGTTCGTGATGAGGGCCGCCGATCTGTACGGCAAGCGGCGGGTCATGATCGTCCTCACCGTGCTCGGCGTGATCGGCGACTTGATCTCGGCGATCGCACCGAACTTCGCCGCACTTCTGATCGGCCGTGGCGTCGCCGGGTTCTACGCGCCGATCGCGGCCCTGGTGTTCGCCATCGCCCGAGACGTGTTCCCCTCACGTCTCGTCGGGCCCGCCAGCGGGCTGATCGGCGGCGGGGTCGGCCTCGTCGCCCTGTTCGGGCCCTTCCTGTCCGGCTGGCTCCTGGACGGCTACGGCTGGCGCAGCATCATGTGGTTCCTCGCCGCGGCGTCCGCGGTGAGCCTGGTGCTCCTGCTGACCGTCGTCCCGGAAAGCCCGGTCCGGCAAGAGCGCACGCCGATGGACTGGGCCGGCGGGCTGCTCCTGGGCGGCGGCATCACCGCCATCGTCTACGGCGTCGGAAAGGGAAGCGACTGGGGCTGGTCCAGTAGCGGGTTCCTCGCCTTCGTCATCGGCGGAGCTGCGGCGATCGTCGCCTTCGTCATCGTCGAGGGCCGCGTCGCGCACCCGCTCTACGAACTCTCGATGCTGTCCCGCCGCCGCGTCTGGTCGGTCTTCCTGGCGACGGCGCTGCTCGCCGGCACCGTGCTGTCGGCCGGGACGATCAGCCAGCTGCTGGGGCTGATGCCGAAGATCCCCGCCGTCTCCGACGGCCTGGGGTTCAGCGCCACCAAGCTCGCCTGGATCGGCGCGCCGGCCAGCATCGTGATCGTCCTGACCGCGGTCGCGACCGGATGGCTCGCACGGCGCCTGGACAGCAGGATCCTCCTCGCGACCGGCGCCCTGTTCGCCGCCGTCGGCTACGGCCTGACGGCGCACTTCCACCACACCGTGCCGCAGTTGATGACGGTCGGCATCGTGACGGCGATCGGCCTCGGCACGATCGTCGCGCTCGTCCCCGTCATGGTCATCGAGGTGGTGTCCCCGGCCGAGCAGGCGCGCGCCAACGGCCTCCAGAACATGCTGCAGGGCACCCTCCTCACCGTCGTAACCCAACTGATCTTCGTCGTACTGACCCGGGACGGCAGAGTCGTGCAGGGCACCCAGTTCTACCTGGACTCTGGATTCACCAACGGCTTCTGGCTGGCCGCAGGGTTCGCGGTCGCAGGCCTCCTGGCCGTCGCACCGATCCCCAAGCTGAAGCGGCTGGCGGAGGCCGAGACCGGCGAGGCCGCACACTGACCGCCTCGGCCCGTGCCCGACGAACCTCGGACACGGGCCTGGGCGGTCCACGCCTACATGCTGAGCGGCTACCCCGACGCCTCCAGCCACCGCCGACCACCCGACGACCCGGAAACCCTGCAACGCTTCCGCCGTCATCTCCGCCGGCTCACTCGGCTCATGGTGACCCCCTGACGCCCCGCCCAAGGCCCGATCACGTCACCGCGGCCGCTAGATTACACGTGTAACCACTTCCCTCTCCGGGGCTAACATCGGTTCCTTGCAGCGTGGCAAGGGTCCAACGGCGGGAGCGACGGTGTCACCGAAGAAGCCATCACGCAGGGTCACCAGTACCGACGTGGCGCGGGAAAGCGGCCTGTCCCGCGCGACGGTGAGCTTCGTCCTCAACGACAAGCCGAACCAGTCGATCCCCCCGGCGACCCGGGAACGCGTGCTGCAAGCCGCCGCCCGTCTCGGCTACATCCCGTACGCCCCCGCCCGGACGCTGCGCAGCGGCAGGAGCGACATCATCCTCCTCGTCCTTCCCCCCTGGCCCCAAGGCCCGGCCATGAACCGGCTCATCGACGCCGCCGCCGAGGTGCTCACCGAGGCCGGCCTGACGCTGGTCACCCACATCCACCTGGGCGGACCGGAACGGCTGGCCGCGCTGAACACTTCCCTCGCCCCCGCGGCCGTCTTCGGCATGCAGCCGTTCACCCGACAGGAACAGGACGTCATGCGGCGCGCGGGCGTCGGCCTGATCCTCCCCCAGCCGCCCGAAGACCACGACCTCGCCGACACCCCGTGGAGCAGCGGCGTCGGCCGCATGCAGGCCGAACACCTCATCACCCGCGGCCACCGACAGATCGCCTGCGCCCTTCCCGACGACCCCCGACTCGCCGAACTGGGCAACAGCCGACTCGACGGCGCCGCACGAGCGTGCGGAGCCGCCGGACTGGCACCCCCGCTCGCCGCCCCCGTCCCCCTCGACGCGGACCAGGCCGCACGAACGGTGTCGCGATGGCGCGACTCCCCCACCCCTCCCACCGCCGTCTGCGCCTACAACGACGAGGTCGCACTCGCCCTCCTCGCCGGAATGCGCACCATGAACCTCTCGGCACCGGACGACCTCGCGGTCATCGGCTCCGACGACATCCCCGCCGCGGCTTTCGCGGTGCCGCCCCTGACGACCGTCGCCCTCGACAGCGGATCCCTCGGAGCCGACCTCGCCCACGCCCTGCAACGCTCCCTGGACGGCGAGCCCGAAGACTTCTCCGCCCTCAGCCCCAGCGTCCACGTCATCGAACGCCAATCGACCTGACCCGCCCTCGAACCACCTCAAGGCCACATAGCCGCCTGAGGCACCAAGATGGATGGTCGAGGCTAGAAATAGAGGGAACTGTAGTCGATCGAGGGCCATGTGTTCACTCCTGCGGCAAGGCCATAGAGTAGTGATTCGATGGCGTCGAAGTCGCCGCCGCCTTCGTCGCGCCTATTGAAAAGCGCGGCGTAGGTGATGCCATCGTATTTTCTGCCGAGGAACGTGTAGCTTCCCGCCATGCTGCCGGAGTGCCAGGTGTTGTACCCGCCGTTCTTCTCACGGACGAACCAGCCCGCTCCGTACCAGGATCCGGAGGCGAAGGTGCCCCACTCGGGCTTGGCGTAGGCCCTGGAGATCGATCGAGAATCCAGCAGGTTCGTCGCGGCCGGGACGTCGAAGATCCGCTCGAAACGGAGGAGGTCCACGGCCGAGGCCACCCAGCCGCCGCTGGCGTCCTTGTTCGCCATGTTGAACCCGCCGTAAGGAAACGGGACGACCGTACTGGAGTCGTCGAGGACGGTCCTCGTGGTGAAAGAGGACTCGTACGGCACCTCCCCCGGCGTCTCGGCCTTCAAGCTGCGGCCCGGCCGCATGCGGGTGATCCGCAGCGGGGCGAGCAGTTCCGCGGAGACGTGCGCCCCGTAGTTCCGTCCGGTCACCTCCTCGATCGCACGCCCGAGCAGGTTGTAGCCATAGTTGCTGTACGCGTACCTTGAGCCGGGCGTGAAGTCGAGGGGCAGGCTCGTCATGTACGTCATCACGTCGGCGTGGTCGTTCGGCAGGTCCTTGCCGAGGGTTTCGGCGATCCGGTGCTCGATGGTGGCGGGGTCGACCGAGATCTCCCGGTCCCATCCTCCGGCGTGCTGGAGCAGCCGCCACAGCGTGACGTTCGCGAGCCGCGGATCGACCTGCCTCCCGGGCATGGGACGCAGGTCGAGGTACTCGGTGACCGGGGCGCCGAGGTCGAGCTTTCCCTCCTGCGCCAGTCGCAGCACCGCTGTGGCGGTGACGTGCTTGCTGAGGCTCGCGATTCTGAACAAGCTGGTCGGCGTCACGGCCGGAACCGGATTCTGCGACGTCGACCAGGTGTAGGCGCGGGCGAAGACCAGCTTTCCCTGGCGGGCGATGGCGAGCTGCCCGGCGGAGATACCGCGCTCGTGCATGTACTTCTTCATCGCGTGGTCGAAACCCAGCAGCGCTGAAGGCACGTTCCCTCGCGCCTTGACGACTTCCCACGCCTCTCCGGCGGCCGCCGACACCGGGCGGCCCACCACGGCCAGCCCGATCGGCGCCACGATACCGGCCTTGAGTACATCTCTGCGTTTCACACGAATCCCCTGGTCATTTCCATATCATCGATAGGTTTCCGCGAATATTGCGGCGAGATATCAGCGCCGTCCACCGTCACTCGAATGTAGGTGCCGCCTTCCCGGGTTCTGCCCGCGCTCCATCCTTGAATTCCTTTGAGGTAGGACAGGCGAGCGAGGTCAGAGAACTGCTCGGCCGATATCGCAGAGTTCGAACTGTGGGCGACTATGTCCACCATGTACTTGTCGCCCTTACTGAAGACATCGGCCTGCAGGCTGAACGATCCGCCGGATTCGACCGCGTGGACGAGGCGCGCGGCGACCTGGCGTGCCGTGCGGAGAGTCTCGATGAAAGCGCATGGAGTCGACGACCCGACGAGATCGTCAGGGACCTCGTCGATCACCTCGGGCGGGGAGACGGACATCGATTCGACCTGCGGTTCGCGGCTGAGAATTGCCTTCATGAAATCCCTCGCGACGGCCGGTGTGCCTCATATCCGCTACCGTCCGAACTCGATGAGCCGAGGCAAGTCGATTCGAGGACGTTCGCGATCCCCTGCGACGCCTTTTCGGCCGGCTTTCGGAGGCGGGCTTCGCCGGGTCGCCGTCACGATGTGCGCCTGCGGAAGCGATGTCGGCGGGACGTCGCCGATGGTTCCCTTTCGTGGTGGCTCGTCGTCCGCCGCGGACGAAGCGGAGCAGGCGGCGTCCTTCGCTGAGGCACAGGGCGAGCAGAAGACCGCCCAGGATGGCTGTGGGCGTGACGGCCTGCAGCCATGCGGGAGCCGCGGTGAGCGTGTCGGCGTGCATCTTCACTCCGTCGTGGGGCGTCAGTGCCGGACGGGCCGGGCTTCGGCCACGTCGGGGGTTGCGGCGAGGGCGGGGAGGGCCGCGGTGGCGGGGCTCAGGCGGGCGGACGCTCGGGGCCGACGGTGCCGAGCATGATGTCGTAGGCGATGTCACGGACGACGTCGGCACCGAGGGCCGACTGGATCAAGGTGCCGATGGTCTCGGTGAGTATCCGTTCGTAGGTCCCGAAGCCCCCTGCCACCGCGGGGTTCCATTCCAGGCGGTCGGTGAGGTGGATGCGCAGGCCGCCGGTCACCGGGTCGACGTGGTCGAGATCGATCTTCCCGCGACGTCGCCGCGGGCCGCGGGCGTTCCGTCGGCGGTGAACAGCAGCACGGGGACGGCGAAGGCGACCGGCTCGTGCGACCGGTCGGCGGTCTCGACCCGGTTCATCCCCGAGAGCATGCGGAACGTCGCCAGGCCGAGGAGGCTGTTGAGGGCCGATGCGACGGCACGGCCGACCGTCTCGGTCTCGCCCGGCCTGCGGGCGAGGTAGCCGCCGAAGGCGTACGCGAGGACGCGGTCCCGGACGGGCGAACGCAGGAACATGCGGAGGCGTACGCCCGAGACCGGGAGTTCGAACCGGTCTCCGGTGATCTCGGAACGAACGTATCCGTCCTCGCCCTCGGTGAGCGCGCCGACGAGTTCGAGCGTGCTCCCGTCCGCGGCGCGGGTCAGCCTCAGGACGTACAGCCGTCCGTCGAGTTCGGCGATCAGCTCGTCGCCGAGGACGGACGACAGTGCGCGTGCGGTCTCGATCAGGTCGTGGAGGGTCTTGCGGGGCATGCGCGGCCGCAGGAGATTCTGTCCCTCGTCCTCGACGTGCTCGACCTCCCGTTCGGCCTGCCGAACGGTGTAGTGGCGCAGGCTGAACGCGACGATCTCGTTGTCGGTGCGCACGCCGCAGGTGGCTTTCAGCGCTTTCTTGGCACTCAGCGGATAGGGAAGTTCCCGCCTCGCGTACCTGGTCACGTCCACGAACACCGGGACGTCGTCGTTGAAGACGCGTCGGAGGTAGAGCTCTTCCTTGGCCTGCGTCATGGGGGTCACGGTGCACCCTTTCCGTGTCCTGGCACCGGCCGGGCCGGTGCTCGCCTTCGTGACCGTCTGGAGGCGGGCGGGATCGGCAAGCGCGACGTGCGGGTCGGCTCCCGGCGGGGACGGTCATGGAGTGACGCCGAAGGAGAGCCGATGCACAAGCCGACCGATTACCTGCTCGCCGTCCGCACGACCGGGTCGCCGCCCGCGCCGGACGGCGTCAAGACCGTCGATCTCGTCCCCGGCGGGGAGGACGACGTCGTCTCCGGCGTCATCGGGGGCCTGCGGGCGAGCGGGCTGACGGCGGCCGATTTCCGGGCGCGGGTCGTCTTCCTGGCGCCGGAGGGGCCGGGCGCCCTCGTGCCGTACGCGGCGTTGTGCGGGTTCGCGGGCCGGCGGTTGGACGTCTACGCCGACGGCGCCGTCTTGGACGTCTCCCGGCTGGATCGGCACGGCGAGTCGTTCGCCGACGTGGGGCGGCCCGGCGGTTTCCTGATGTGGGCCCAGGTGGGCGGCCGGGAGGCGGCCGGGATCCCGACCGTGCACGTGGGCTCCGGCGCGGAGCCCGTCACCCCCGAGGACGCCGCGGTGATCCGGTACGCGGCGCGGCTGCGGTTGGTGCCGCCCGATTCGGCCCGCGCGGCGTTCGCCGTGTTCACGCTGGTCGCGGCGCTGCGGCGGCGCGCCGATGACCGGTTCCCGTTCCTGTCCACCGGTGCCGAGCCGGTCCCGGCCGGCCGAAACGATCCGGAGCAGGGGATCGACCTGGAGCGGCTCCGCCGGGAAGCGGTGCGATACCGGCAGGAGCTGCGGATCGCGCGGCGGGGCGCCGATGTCGTCCCGGCGGTGCCCGCCTCGGCGCACGACGCGCGGATCGCGGAGGCCGACGGGACGGACGTCCGGACGGTGCTGCCGCGGCTCGGTTCGGCCCCCGGCGGGGAGAGCCGGTGGCACTGCCCGCGCGTCACCGGCACCGGAACGGCGACGAGGTCGCCTCGATGCGGGTGTACGGGGACAACCGGGTCAGGTGCCTCCGGTGCGACGCGGAGAAGATCGGCCCGACGAGGCTGGTCGTCGATATGCTCGGATTGACCCCCGACGAGGCCGCGACGTTCGTCCTGGACTACGATCGCGTGGTCGGCGCGCTCGGCACGTGAGCGGACGGGGCGGCCGGGAGGTGCACCGATGGCCGGAGCGTGGGGGCTCTTGACCGTTGACGGGGAGGACGCGGGGCGCGTCCATCGCAGCGTGCTGGACCGGGTGGCCGAGATCGCCGGCCGGCTGGGCTGCGGCGGCGCCGTCGCGCTGGGTGCGCCGCCGGTCTCGTTCCGCGGGGACGACGTGGTGCGGCTGCGGCGGGATTTGCACGAGGTCATCGCGTTCATGGACGCCGCACGGCGCACCGGCTGGGTCCTGGGGGACGTCGCGGTCGCCCCCGGCGAGCTGCCGGTCCCGGTGCGGGAGACGCCGGAGGGCCGGCTCTGGGCGTGTTCGGTCCGCGGTTTCGAAGTGCGCGGGACGTCCGGGGTGCGGCGGGTCGCCGGTGCTCGGCGGGTTCCCCTGGCGGGCCTCGTCGCGCCGCAGGCCGACGCGGCGGCGCTGGGCGCGGGTGATGGAGTTGCGGGAGGGGTGAGCCGCCCGGGACCGGAACGCGGGCCGGTGCGGGGCGTCCGGGACGCCTCCGCCGCGGCCCGCGTTCCGGTCAGTGCGGCGACGAGCCCGCCTCGGGGGCGGCCGACTGCCCGGAGACCGTGAACCGCAGAGCCGTCGGGATCTGCGTCTCCGGGTTGGCGATGAGGGCGCCGACCTGGCCTGCGGCCGCCATCCGCTCGGCCGCGGCCCCCGGGCGCACCCCGACCACGTAGTCGGCCTCCATCGGTACCGCGGCGGTGAGGCACCCGGCGGGCAACCGCGCGTACGCCGCCACGAACACGCGGCTTCCCGCGGGGATGAGGGAGGCGAGCGCGCGGACGACGATCCGTGCGGCGGGGCCCGTCACGGTCACCGCCTGGACTCGCCGGAGCGCCTGTTCGATCTGGGCGAGCTGCTCCTCGGTGACGACCCCGCCGACGACGAGCGCCGTCGCGTCCGGCCCCGTGCCGTCCCGGCGGCTCACGACGACCGAGCCGTTGACCGTGGAGACGACCGCGCCGGTCCGGTCCCGCGCGGCTTTGATCGTCTCGATGGCGCGGCGGGCCGTGGCCTGGTCCGGGAAGCCGGGGACCCGGTGCACGCCGTGCCCGCCGCAGACGGTCACCTGGGTTCCGTGGATGTGGATCTCGTCGATGCGTTCGTCGCGCCAAAGCTCGCCCAGCAGGTGGGAGCCGCTCAGCACGTGGTAGACCTTGCCCGCGAGGTCCTGGTCCCCGTCGGTGCAGCGGGTGAGCACCTCCGCCCAGAGTTCGGCGATCCGCGGCCGGAGCGACTCGGCGATCTGTTCCGCGGTGCGCCATGCCGTTTCGGCCGTGGGCGGGATCCGCGGACCGGACGCCTCCGCGGGCGTCTGCGGGCCCTGCTGCGGGTGCGCCCTTCGCGGGGGCTGTGGAGGGTGCGAGGGTGGCGCGGGCCGCGAGGGCTGTACGACCTGGGGAATCTCCACGACCTGCGGGGCCTGCGAGGTTCGGCCGTTCTTCTCACCCGTCGCTCGCGGACGGCGTCCGCGCGGCGGCTTCGGCAGCTCGTGCGCCTGATGCATCTTGGACGCCTGCGGCTTCGCGGCGGCGGGCGCGGGAGGGCCGGAGGAGTCCTTCGGAGCGGCCGGGAACAACGCCGCCCACGGGTCGACGGCGCCGGGCTCGGGTGCCGCCGGAGCGGGCGGCGCCGTTCGGCGACGAGCCGATCGGGCGGAGCCTCGCCCGCCGGGGGTCCGGTCTCCTCGTCGCCGCCGAAGATCTCCCAGAAGTCGATGCCCGCGACGGGCTCTTGATGCGCTGCCATGGTGGTTCCTTCCTTCCGTGGGAGGTGTGGCCGGGCGCCGTTCACCGGCCGAGCAGCCTGCGCACGCGGCCGCCCCGGCCGTTCGCGGGCGGCGCGGACGCGGCGTCGTCGAACACCGGGTCGGCGGTGACGGCCCGCAGGATCTCGCGGAGCGCGGCGTCCAGTTCCGGGTCGGCGCGCAGCGCGTTCACCCGGCGGTTGTTGACGGCCCGCGTCCATGCCCGGTCCTCCGGGATCATCCCGACGAACCGCCAGCCGGGCATCAGGTCCATGACGTCCTCCGGACCGCACTCGACGTCGGCGCGCGCCCGGTTGAGGACCAGCGACACCTTTTCCGGGTCGACGCCGCCGCCGTGGAAGTGCCGCGGCATGGTGATGGCCTTCAGCCAGGAGCGGGCGGCCTCCAGCGTCACCCGGTCGGGCTCGACCAGGACGAGGATCGCGTCGGCCTCGGGCAGGACCAGGTCGGTGAACGTCGTGTGGTAGAGCTCGGCGACGGGCGTATCGATGAACACGAGGCCGAACTCCTGCCGCAGCACCGCGAGCACCCGCTTGTACAGGGCGGAGTTGATCAGCGCCGGGTCGGCATTGACGGCGTCCGGCGGTCCGAGCAGCGCGTACAGGCCGACCTCGGGGAGCTGCGCGAGGTGGTTGCGGACGGTGGACGGGGAGAGCGTCCCGGTGTCTCGGAGCAGGTCCAGGATCGTCGGGGACTCCAGGTTCAGGTAGCGGGCGACGTCGGCCTGCTGGAAGTTGGTGTCCACGAGCGCCACCGACCCGGGCCGGCCGGACGCCCGGAGGTGCTTGGCCGCGAGGACCGACAGGTTCACGGTCGTGCTGGTCTTGCCCACGCCGCCCTTGGCGGAGGCGACGGCGACGACCCGGCCGCGCGCGGGTGCCGGCGCCGCCGCGGCGAGCGCCGCGGGACCGGACTCGGGCCGCGGGCCCGGCCATCCGTTCGGTGAAACGGCCGGACGGCTCGCCGGCACCCCGGGCGCGCGGGTGCGGCGTCGCGCCGCCGAGGGTCCGGACGGGCGCTCCGGGACGCCGAACACCGCGAGCAGCTCCGACAGCCGCAGTCGCCGCCCGGTCACCCGCACCCGGGCGTCGAACGCATCGCCGCGCTCGGCGAAGAACGCGTGCACCAGCACCGTGAACCCGCCGCCCGCGAGCCCGTTGGCGAGGACGGAGACCCCGGCGCCCGGAACGTCCTCGGTGAACCCGGGGGCGAACATGAACGCGGCCGGTGCGCCCACTCGTCCGCTCTTGGACAGGTCGCGGAGCTCCGTGGCGGAGGCGGCGTCGAACACCACGGGGAACCGGCCGGTCTCCCGCAGCTTCCGCGCGACGTCCGGATCCCCCGCCACCACGAGGTTCGGCACGTTTGCCATCACACAGTCCCTCAGCGCTCTGATCGCCGGCCGGCCGGCACGGCCGACCGGACCCTCCGAGTTCGACTGTGCGGACAACCGCGGCTGCCGCCAGCACCGAATGCCGGACTGTCTCCCCGAGAGCCGACGCAACCTGGGAGATGACGCGCATGGCGAACCTGAGGGCGACGTTCGGACGGCTCACGGGGACGAGCCGCGCGGGCCGGTCCGAGGCCGACACCGCCACGATGTGGACGACCCCCTACGCGTGGCGCACCGCCGACGGCGTCTACGTCGGGCACAACGGCGAGGTGTGGACGTACCGCACCGTGCGGCTGGCGCCGATGAAGTGGGAGGACCCGGAGCGGCAGCTCTCGCTGGCGGCGCCGCTCGAACGGCTGCTCGGCGACCTCGGCGGGACGTCGCGGCGGCCGGTGGGCGGGTTGGCGCCGCTGTCCGGCAACCGGCGGATCCACCTGGTGTCGATCACCTGGGACGACCTGGTCACGCCGCCGCGCGAGAACAGCGGGGCGCTGCGCGACTACCAGGCGGGCGCCTTCGGGTTCCTGGCGCCCAACCGGGTGCTGTTCGTGGGCGTGCAGCTGCGGTCGTCGCTGCGGGACCAGGCGTCCAGGGCGGGACGGCGGGGCGGGGGCGGCGGGCTGTCGTTCGTCCGGTCGCTGACCGAGGCGGTCCGGGAGTCGATCAGCGAGGACGTCCCGGACCTGGCGCCGTACGAGCGCGACCGGGAACTCGTCACGGGCATCCTCGACCGGTGCGACGCGCGGCCGCCGACCCGGCACGAACTCGACCGGCTGGAGTCCTGGTACAACCTCGGGCGCGGCCCGGACGCGGTGATCGAGGAACTGCCCGCCCGGTTGTCGGTGAGCGGCGTCGGGGAGCTGGAGATGGCCGCGGTCATGCGCTTCGACCGTCCGGTCATGCCGGCGCCGCACGCCCAGTGGGCGCTGGAGGCGGTCAGCCATCCCGGGGACGCCCCGCACGTCGTGTCCGTCCGCGCCGAGCTGGAGCCGCCGAACCTGACACGGTCGCGGGCCCGCCGGGCGCAGCGCCGGATCATGGCGAACATGGAGGAGGAGCGGAAGACGCAGGACCTGGAGAAGGTGGAGCTGTCCGAGACCTACCGGCAGGCCAAGGAGGTCGAGGACTACCTGGCGGGCTCCCGGCAGCCCATGCTCGCCCACTGCAGCCTGGTCATGGCGCGGGAGGTCACCGACTCCGCCCAGACCTACCTGGACTTCCTCTCCGAGCAGTACGGGATCCAGATGAAGCCCCTGGAGCACCGGCAGATCCAGGCGCTGGAGGAGACGCTGCCGTGTTCCTCCGTGCGGGTCAATCCTTTCCTCCAGGACGTGAACGTGCCGATGGTCTCGCACGCGGGGCTCCAGTCGTTCTCCCGGCTCGGTGACGACACCGGGGTCTTCGGCGGGCTCATCGACCCCGACGGCACTCCGTTCTTCGTCGACCCGCTCGGGGCGCCGCGCCGGAACCTGCCGCCCGTCTTCGGGATCTTCGGTGATCCGGGCAGCGGCAAGACGTTCTTCGCCCAGTCCGTGGCGGTCCAGTCCGCCCTCAACGATCTTCCGGTGATCTTCGTCAACCCGAAGGGCGGCGACTCGCTGTACGGGATGGTGGACTACGCCGCGGACCTCGGCGTGCCGAGCGGGCGGGTGTCCATGTCGGCGCTGGAGGACGCGCCGGGCGCGTTCGACCCGTTCCGGTACGCGCCGCCCGCCATCGCCGCGGAGATCGCCAATGTGCACATCCTGTCCGCGTTGGACGACTCCCGGGATGGCCTGACGCTTCCGGAGCGGCTCGCGCTCGGCTCGGGGCTGAAACGCGGTGCCCTCAACGGCGCACGTTGCGTGTGGGACGCGCTGCGGTTCGTCCCGGGCGAGGAGGCGGATCGGCTGCGCGGCCTGGTGGAGCAGCAGATGGAGGCGTCCTCCATGTTCTCCCTCGGCATCGCGCGCGAGCCGCTGCCCCGCCTGGACGTCCGGCAGCGGCTGACGCTCGTCGACTTCGACCGCGACCTCGGGTTGCCCGAGGGGAAGGCGCCGAACGAGTACTCGGTGACGGAGCGGATCGCGCTGGCGGCCGTCCGGCTGGTGATCCGGGCGTCCCTGGAGATCCTCATCGCGAACCGGTCCGGGGTGCTGATCGTGGACGAGGCGTGGACCTTTCTGTCGCAGGCCGAGGGCCTGGCCTCGCTGCAGCGCATCTCCCGGGAGGGCCGGTCGCTGAACATCCTGCCGGTGTTCCTCACGCAGCGGATCGCCGACGTCGTCACGAAGGACCTGGAGTCCTACCTCAGCCGGGTCCTGGTGCTCAAGCTGAACGAGACGCGGGAGGCGGAGACGGCGCTGCGACTGTGCGGGCTGGATCCGACGCCGCAGCGGCTCGCCGAGATCCGCGAGTTCGGCCCGCTGCCGCCGGACGGCGACCGGCCCGCCCGCTGGGCGCGCGGCGTCTTCCGCGACCGCGCCGAGGAGGTCTGGGGTTCGGAATCCCCATCAGCTCCACGAGTTTATTGCGGCGAAGGCCGCTCAAGGCCCCCAGGGGGCCTTGAGCGGCCTTCGCCGCGTGCGATTGCTGCATCGCTTCGACTCGCCCAGGGGCTCGCTGCGCGATCAGATTCTCGCTTCGCTCGAATCTGGCTTCGCTTGCAATCGCAGTGGTTTCGGTCCGCTTCGGCTGGGGTGATGGCTGGGGTGGGTGCCTTGGGGAGTATCGGGTAAGGGCCGCCCCGTGGCGCGGAAGCGGGGCGGCCCTCGGTGCGCGGGGTTAGATGATTCTCTAGAGGCCCGGCGTGCTCCTCGCCTCGGCGCCCTGGGCGAACGCGGCGCGGAACGTGTACCAGCCGAAGATGCCGTCGGCGTCGATGCCCTTCCGCTGCTGGAAGTCACGCACCGCGGCCTCGGTGCGGGCGCCGTAGATGCCGTCCACGTCGATGTTCGCGTGCTGGAGCACGTTCATCGTGTGCTGGATGCCCTTGACGAAGGCGACGTTGCCGTTGCCCTGGCCGACCTCGCCGACGTTCCGGCGCATCTCTTCCCACATCTCGGTCGTGATGGGATCGGTCTGCTCCAGGAAGTGGTGGGCCTTGTACTGGTGGACCGCGTTGACCATGTCCTGCAGGTAGACGTCGCCGTCGGGCGCGTCGGGTTGCAGTTGTCGTACGACGCGACGTCGTTGCTCAGCCCCGTGAGGAAGCAGCGGACGAAGGCGATGCGGTAGTTCTCGGCGCCTACGTCGTACTCCACGTACTCCTGGAGCTCGATGGCCTTCGCCACCTGCGGCTCGGTGTCCGGGCCGTCGGCGGACGCCGCGCCCATGCCGGCGAACGCCGTCAGAGCGGCGGCGGCCAGCACGCACACCGTGCGGAGCAGGATCTTCATATGAACCCCCCGTTCATCGGTTTGATCCTGACAATCGAGTCTGACGCGAAAGTCCGGCCAATGGTTCGAAGTGCCACGTAAATTCGCGTAGAGAAACCCGACGATCGGGAAGGTGTTCGGGTTTACATAGATCATTAAGTTTTGCCGAGAATGGAACTTGAGTTGTGTACGCGGTGATCGATTTCGGCGGTCGCCGTATATGGGGGCTTGTCGCCTTCGGTCGTGTTTTGGCTGGTCCGGACGGCCGTGTGTGGCGGGGGTGGCGATGGTGGAGGTGTCGAATGCGGAGGCAAAAGATTGATCATCGACATGGCCGCCTTTGCTCTGCTCGCGCTTCACCGAGTTGATCATGAGGGAACAGTCGTCGTTGGCGATGTCGATCGAGATGAGGGGTAGCCCCAATGACAGCTCGTATCACCGTAACGGCGGCACTGTCCGCTCTCGTGGCCGCGTCGGCCGTGGCGGTGGCGTTGCCCACGGCGGCACATGCGCAGTACCTGGCGCCGGTCGCGGTGCAGGTGCAAAAGGACGAGAAATGCGAACGGTCGCTCAGCATCCTGGAGCAGATCAAGCTGCTGCCCGGGCGGCCCGAGCTCGCCAAGACGCTGTGCACGGTCGTCACCGGGCAGGAGCCGGCCGAGGCGCCGACCGAGCAGCCGCCGGTCGAACCGGCCGCGAGCGAGGTGCCGCCGACCGCGTCCGAGGGGGAAGCCCTGCTCCAGATGCCCGAGGACTACACGCCGCCGGCCGCAGGGAAGCCCACCGAGGCCAACACCAAGACCCACGACGTGGCGGAGCACCAGGAGCAGCTGCTCGGCCTGCCCGCGGAGTGGCCCGCGGGGCTCACCGTCTGGATCCCGACCCTCCACAACGGCGAGTGGCACTCCTACAGCAACAGCAACGACACCGCCGAGGCGGGTAAGACCGACGCGGGCGAGCCCGTCAGCTGACCGTGGCGCGGCCCAGTTCGAAGTGGTCCCCTCGGTGCACTAGGCTCTTCACTGCACCGAGGGGCTATGGCGCAGTTGGTAGCGCGCCTCCATGGCATGGAGGAGGTCTGGGGTTCGAATCCCCATAGCTCCACCCGGGACAAGGGGTTGAAGGCCCAGGGCCTTCAACCCCTTCGACGTTCGTCAGGCCGTGTAGCGCAGGACGGCGCCCATCTCGTGGTGGTCGCCGCCGTTGGACGGGAGCACCACCAGTTCGCCGTCGGTGGCGGCCACGGCGCGGACGAGCGCGGCGTCCGCGCGGTCCTCGCGGACGTCCGTGACGCCGAACTCCGTGCGGAGCTCCTCGGGGGACGACGCGAGCTGCATCGGGTCGGGACCGAACCACAGGCGGTCGTGGGAGTCGGGGTCCTCGTCCACCAGCAGGGTCTCGACCTGGCCCTGGCGGACGGCCTCGACGATCGCGGGGATGCCGGACACGGCCCGCTGGCCGTTGGCGAGCTCCCGGTCGAAACGTTCGGCGACGGTCATCACGCGCTCGGCCGTCTTGAGCTTCAGGATCCGGTTCAGTTCCGCCTCCAGCTCGGGATCACGGACGTCGGTGTTGCGATCGAGTTCGACGACGTGCTCCAGGACGGCCTCGGAGACCTCCTCCAGGACGGCCGTGCGGGCGCGGGTGTCGCCCGCGATCACCACGGCCTCCGCGCCGCAGCGCTCGGCGACCCGGTCGATCTCCTGGGCGACCTTCTTCGCGTTCGTCTTCCAGACGTTCTCGGACGAGCGCTGGAACCGGGACTGGTTCCAGTCGCCGGCCTTCGTCTTGCGGATCGGGTACTGCTCGTCCCCGTCGACGTCGACGTGCGTGTGCCGTCCGTCGGTGGTGACGCAGTCGATCGCCCCGCCCCGGCGGTCCACGACGACGATCATGTGCGGGAACCGTTCGCCGCGTTCGGCGAGGTACGGGAGGACGTGGGGGAGCGGGGCGAGCCGGGCCTGCGTCGTCTGCGGCGGGCCGGGGAGCCGCTCGGCGTGCACGACCTCCCCGTCCGCCGCGAAGATCACCAGCCCCTCGGAACGTCGCTGCGCCATCTCCTCCTCGACGGTGGCCTCGATCGCGCGGAGGGTGTCGGCGGGGGCGTCCTGCTCCTCCAGTTCGGTGCGCAGCGCCCGCCACCGCAGCTCGGCGGCCTTGGAGGCGTCCTCGGTGGTCCGGGTGAGATCGGCGTACACCGATGCGTAGGGGCCCGGGTGCTGGTACAGCGTTTTGAGGAATGACAGCTCCATGAATACGCCCTACCCGATCCATATGGGGCAAACGTAAAGAATGGGACGCGTGGGGCGCCGTGACGGTGCTCAGCGCCCGTCGGCCTTCGGCGGGACGATCAGGCAGAACTCGTTGCCCTGCGGGTCGGCCAGCACCGTGGTGAGCCAGCCGTCGTCCATGAACGGGCCCCGGACGACGCGCGCCCCAGGCCCGTCACGCGAGCGACCTCGGCGTCCATGTCGGCGACCCGCAGGTCCGGATGCATCCGGTTCTTGCCGGACTTCGGCTCCGGGACGCGCTGCAGCAGCAGTTCCGGCCCCCGGCCGTCCGGATCGGCCAGCGTCACGTACGGGCCGTGCAGGTCCCCGCCTTCGTAACCGAGGGCGGGCCCCCAGAAGCCGGCGAGGGACACGGGATCCGCGCAGTCCAGGACGAAAGCGAGTCTCATCCTCGGACCCCTACCCGGCCCGGACCGCCCACACATCGGGGACAATGGCCACGGAAAGGGGATTCGTGCGCATCGGCATCCTGGGCCCGCTGCAAGTACGGGACACCGCCGGGCGGCCCGTCGAGGTCGGCGGGCGGAGGCTGCGCGCCCTGCTCGTCCGGCTGGCGATCGACGCGGGCCGTCCGGTCTCGGCGGCACGGCTGCTCGACGACCTGTGGGACGGCGACCCGCCCGGCGGCAACGCCCTGCAGGCGCTCGTCTCCCGGCTGCGCGGCGCGGCCGGGCGGGACGTCGTCGAGCACGGCCCCGGCGGATACCGGCTCGGCGTCGACCCGGGCGAGGTGGACGCCGTCCAGTTCGAGCGCGCCGTCGCCGCGGCCCGCCGCGGCGGCGACCCGGCACGGCGGGCGACGACCTGCGCCGCGCCCTCGACCTGTGGCGC
>NZ_MKJY01000021.1 GCF_001942465.1 Actinomadura sp. CNU-125 | reverse complement strand
CCCCGACGACCGTCGCGACCGCGACCGGCTGCCCCCTTCCCGACGGCCGCCGCCACGTCGCCGAACTCCGGGAACGTCTCCGGCCCGACGGGCTCCACCAGCACGTCGAGGATCCCGCCGCACGTCAGCCCGACCGCGAACGCGTCGTCGTCGCTGACCCCGTACCGCCGCACCACCGGCTCGCCGGACGCCAGCACCTCCCGCGCCACCTCGTACACCGCGCCCTCGACGCACCCGCCGGACACGCTCCCGGCCGCCTCCCCGCCCGCCGACACCGCCATCGCGGCCCCCGGCGGACGCGGCGCGCTCCGGAACGTCCGCACCACCGTCGCCAGCCCGAACGTCTCCCCGGCGGCGTACCAGCCGCCGATGTCCGCGAGCACATCACGCATGGGCGGTCGTCCTTCCGGTTCCCGCGATGAGGCGGGCGAGGCGTTCCAGGGCGGCGAGGCTGTGGCCGGAGGTGAAGTCGTCGACGTGCGGGAGCGCCGCCGCCATCCCGGCGGTCAGCGGCTCGTAACCGGGGCGCGCCTTGTGCGGGTTCGCCCAGATCACCCGGTGCGCGAGCCGGTGCAGGCGGGACATCTGCTCGCCGAGCAGGCCCGCGTCGCCGCGCTCCCAGCCGTCGGACGCGACGACGACGATCGCGCCGCGGGCCATGCCGGGGCGTCCGAAGCGGTCGAGGAACTCGCGCAGTTCCTCGCCGAGGCGGGTGCCGCCGCTCCAGTCGGGGATCGCCGCGGACGCCGCCGCGATCGCGGCGTCCGGGTCGCGGCGGCCCAGTTCCCGGGTGACGCGGGTCAGCCGCGTTCCGGCGGTGAACGCCTCGGCCGTCCGGCCGCCGGAGCGGACGGCGGCGTGCGCGAACCGCAGGAGCGCGTCGGCGTACGGGGCCATCGAGCCGCTGACGTCGACGATCAGCACGACGCGCGCGGGCGGTGCGCGCGGTGCCGCGGCAGGGCCGTCTCGCCGGCCGCGCCGCAGCGTCTCCGGACGGTCCGGGCCGGGTCGAGGCGACCGGCGGGCGCGGGCGCGAACCGGCGCGAGCGGCGGGGTTCGGCGCCCGCGTCCAGCAGCGCGACGAGCCAGGGCGACCTCGGCGCGTTCGGCGGCGCCGAGCCGCGACACGTCGCGTTCCCGCAGCGCCTCGGCGGGGCTCGCGGCGACCGCGCGCGCGTCGCCGGACCCGTCGCCGTCGCCGTCCGGTTCGAGCACCGGGGTCGGGTGCACGACGACCGGCGGCCGGCGCGGCGGGCGGGCCGTCTCGCCGGAGAAGTACGCGGCGAACGCCCGGTCGTAGCAGGGCAGGTCGTCCGGGCCCGCGCACAGCGTGAGGCGCCCCGCCCAGTACACGTCGGACGGGTCGAGGACGTCGAGGTGGCGCAGCGCCGCGATCATCGCCTGCAGCCGTTCGGGATCGGCGGCGCCGCCCGCCGCGCGCAGCGTGCGGGCGAACCCGGCGATCGTCCCGGTGACGTCCATGTCAGCCCGCGCCGAGGAGCGCGCCGCCGCGCTCCTGGTCCTCGCGGTACTTCAGGACGGCGCCGAGCGTCGCCGCGGCCGTGTCCGGGTCGAGTTCGCGGGCGCCGAGGGCGAGCAGCGCCTCGGTCCAGTCGAGGGTCTCGGCGACGCCGGGCGGCTTGAGCAGCCCGCCGCCCCGCAGCCGCCGCGCCGCGTCCGCGACCTGCCCCGCCAGGTGCGCGGTCGCGTCCGGCAGCCGCCGCCGGATGATCGCGACCTCCCGCTCGAACGACGGGTGCTCCAGCCAGTGGTAGAGGCAGCGCCGCTTCAGCGCGTCGTGCACCTCGCGGGTGCGGTTGGACGTGACGATCACGACGGGCGGGCGCTCCGCGCGGATCGTCCCGAGTTCGGGCACCGTGATCGTGAAGTCGCTGAGGATCTCCAGCAGGAACGCCTCGAACTCGTCGTCGGCGCGGTCGAGTTCGTCGACGAGCAGGACGCTCGGGGACGTCTCCAGCGCACGCAGCAGCGGACGGGCGAGCAGGAACCGGCGGTCGTAGAGTTCGCCTTCGAGGCTCGCGGCGTCGGCCGTCCCGGCGGCCTCGGCGGCGCGCAGGTGCAGGATCTGGCGCGGGAAGTCCCAGTCGTAGAGGGCCTGCGACGCGTCGAGCCCCTCGTAGCACTGCAACCGGATCAGCGGCGCCCGCAGCACCCGCGCGAGCGTCTTGGCCAGTTCGGTCTTGCCGACCCCGGCCTCGCCCTCCAGGAACAGCGGCCGTCCCATGCGCAGCGCGAGGAAGCACGCCGTCGCCAGCCCGTCGCCGCAGAGGTAGTCGTGCCGGTCCAGCAGGCCGGCGAGCTCCGCGGGCGAGGCGACCGCCCCGCCGACCGTATCCGCCACCACGGCACCAGGCTATCCGCCGAGATCACGGTTCGCCCATACCGGGAGGGCGGTTTCCCGACTGTCACCCTCGCGCCGCTGGACATCTCCCGTTGCGCGGCGGACGCTGAGCGCGACGGTCGGCGCACGGAGAGGGACGGGGCATGCGCGACGGTTCGCTCGCCGCGCTCGTGGTGCTCGGCGCGTTCCACGGGCTCAACCCGGCGATGGGCTGGCTGTTCGCGGTGACGCGCGGCCTGCAGGAACGCAGCCGCTCGCTCGTGGTGCAGGCGTTACCGGCGATCGCCGCGGGGCACGCGGCGTCCATCGCCGTCGTCGCGGTCGCCGTCGCGCTGGTCGGCGCGTTCGTCCCGGCCCGCTCCCTGGCCCTGGGCGGCGGCGTCCTGCTGGTGGTCTTCGGGCTGTGGCTGCTCGCCGGACGGCGCGCGCCGCACCGCGTCCCCGCGCCGGTGGGCCTGTGGCAGCTCGCGGGCTGGTCGTTCGTGATGTCGTCCGCGCACGGCGCGGGCCTGATGCTCGTCCCGCTCCTCACCCCCGCGGCGACGCCCGTCGCCGCCGGGCACCACGACCACGGCCTCGCGGACGCGTCCGGCAGCGCCCTGTCGGCGGGGATCTTCGTGACGGCCGTGCACACCGTCGCGATGTTCGCCGTGGCGGGGATCATCGCCGTGCTCGTCTACGAACTCGTGGGCCCGGCGATCCTCGGGCGCACCTGGTGGGACCTCGACCGCCTCTGGGCCGCGGCCCTGCTCCTCGCCGGCGCCTTCACCCTGGTCACGGCCCTGTAGCGGGTCAGTCGGGGTCGGGGGCTTCGGCGCGGGTCTTGAGGAGGGCGGCGAGTTCGGTGACCTGGCGGGCGGCGAGCTTCTTCTCGGCGCCGTTGATGCCCATGACGCCGAGGGCGGTGCCGTCGGACAGGTCGAGACGCGGCCAGGGGTCGCCGACGGTCATGGTGACGTCGACGACCTCGGGCCATTCGAGCCGGCGGGTGCGGAAGGCGTTGACGATCGTGAGGCCGGACTCGTCGGCGGCGACGCGGCAGCGGGCGAGCATGTGCAGGATCCACGCGACCCCGAGGCCGAACAGCACCATGAGGACGCGGTCGACGATCGTGAACTGGGGCGCCACGAACACGGCGAGCACGATCATCGCGAGGATGATCGCGCCCGCCGTGGCGTAGGCGACGAGCCGGGTGGTGCGGGGACGCCACTCGACCGGGAGGGCCGGGGTCTCAGTCAACGATCTTGGAGATGGGGATCTCGAGGATGTCGTGGGCGCCCGCGGCCTTCAGGGCCGGGATGAGGGTGTTGACGCCGCGCTTGGCGACGACCGACTCGACCGCGTTGGACTCGCCGCCCGCGAGGGACGTCACGGTCGGCGACGACATCGACGGCATGATGTCGAGGACCTTCGCCAGGTCGGCCTGGGCGACGTTCAGCTTGAGCAGGACGTTGCCGCGCGCGCGGATCGCGCCCTGCAGGAGGAGCGAGACGTCCTCCATGGCGGCGCGCTTCTCGGGGTTCTCGTAGGCCTCGCGGTTGGCGACCAGCTCGGTGTAGCTGGTGAGGAGGGTGTCGAGGATCCGCAGCCCGTTCTTGCGCAGCGACGAGCCGGTCTCGGTGAGGTCGACGATCGCGTCGACGATGTCGGGCACCTTCGCCTCGGTGGCGCCGTAGGACGGGACGACGCGCGCCTTCACTCCGTGCTGTTCGAGGAACCGCTCGGTCATCGCCGGGAACTCGGTGGAGATCCGGACGCCCTCGGGCAGGTCGGAGACGCTCTGCCACGGCGCGTCCTCGGGCACCGCCATGATCACGCGGACCGGGTTCGAGGTCGCCTTGGAGTACTTCAGCTCGCCGAGGCTCACGACGTCGGAGTCGGTCTCGGTGATCCAGTCGCGGCCGGTGATGCCGAGGTCGAACAGGCCCTGTTCGAGGTAGGTCGGGATCTCCTGGGGGCGCAGGACGCGGACGCGGTCGATGCGCGGGTCGTCGATGGAGGCGCGGTAGTCGCGGTCCGAGGTGCGCCGGACGGTGAGGTCGGCGGCGTCGAACAGCTGCATGGTCGCCTTTTCGAGGGACCCCTTGGGCAGGACGAGTGACAGCACGGAAACGGCCTTTCGGTGGGATGAGTTACGGGTGACCGGGGACGTTCAGGAGCCCGAATGCTCCAGGCCGAACCCGGCGTGACCGTGATGCCGCAGACCTCGCAGGGTCAGTGCCGTGTCGAGTGCGGCCACAGTCGCCTCCCATCCCTTGTCCTCGCGGCTGCCGGGCAGCCCGCTGCGCTGGATCGCCTGCTCAATGGTGTCACATGTGAGGACCCCGTTGCCCACCGGAGTCGACTCGTCGAGCGCGACGCGCGTCACACCGGCGGTCACCGAGTCGCAGACGTAGTCGAAATGGGCCGTGTCGCCGCGGATGACCGCGCCGAGGACGACGACGGCGTCGAGGTCGGGCGAGCTGCTGCGCCACGACGGGCAGTTCCAGGGCTCCGGCGACGCGGACGACCACGGTGTCGTCGATCCCGCACGCCTTCGCGGCCGCGAGGGCGCGCTCCAGCATCGGCTCGGTGATCGGCTCGTGCCAGCGGGTGCAGGCGACGCCGAGCGTGAGCCCGGACGCGTCGACGGCGGTGTCCTCGGGGCGTCCCGCTCCGCTCATGACAGTCCCTCGATCCGGTGTCCGAGACGGTCCCGCTTGACCGTCAGGTAGCGCCGGTTGTCCTCGGTGACGACCACCGGCATGGCTTCGCGGCCGAGCACGTCGATGCCGAACCCGTGCAGGCCCTGCAGCTTGGCCGGGTTGTTGGTGAGCACCCGTATCGAGCGTACGCCCAGGTCGCGCAGCATGTGCGCGGCGTTGGAGTACTCGCGGGCGTCGGCGGGCAGGCCGAGTTCCAGGTTGGCGTCGACGGTGTCGGCGCCGGCGTCCTGCAGCGCGTAGGCGCGCAGCTTGGCCAGCAGGCCGATGCCGCGCCCCTCGTGGCCGCGCAGGTACAGGACGACGCCGCGGCCCTCCTGCGCGATGCGCTCCATCGCGGCGTCGAGCTGGGTGCCGCAGTCGCACCGCTCGGAGTGCAGGACGTCCCCGGTGAGGCATTCGGAGTGCGCGCGGACCAGCACGTCGGCGCCGTCGCCGAGGTCGCCGAGGACGAGCGCGACGTGCTCGCCGCCGTCGACCTCGCTCGCGAACCCGACGGCGCGCCACGTCCCGTACCGGTTCGGCAGGCGCGTCTCGACGGCGCGGGTGACGAGGGGTTCGGTGCGGCGGCGGTACTCGACGAGCTGCTCGATGGAGATCAGCTTGAGGTTGTGCTCCTTGGCGAACACCTGCAGCTCGGGCAGGCGCGCCATGGTGCCGTCGTCGTTGACGACCTCGGCGAGGACGCCCGACGGGTGCAGGCCCGCCATCCGGGCGAGGTCGACGGCGGCCTCGGTGTGGCCGCGGCGGCGCAGCACGCCGCCCTCGCGGTAGCGCAGCGGGAAGATGTGGCCCGGCCGGACGAGGTCGCGCGGCTCCGACGCCGAGTCGCACAGCGTCCGGATCGTCCGGGCCCGGTCGGCGGCGGAGATGCCGGTGCTGACGCCGAGGCGCGCGTCCACGCTGACGGTGTAGGCGGTGCGCATCCGCTCGGTGTTCTGCGCGGTCATCAGCGGGATCTGCAGCCGGTCGAGGTCGGCGCCCTCCATCGGGACGCAGATGACGCCGCTGGTGTGGCGGATCGTGAAGGTCAGCAGCTCCGGCGTCGCCTTGGCGGCGGCGAAGATGATGTCGCCCTCGTTCTCGCGGTCCTCGTCGTCGACGACCACGACGGGCCGGCCCGCCGCGATGTCGGCGAGCGCCGCCGCGACGTCGTCGAAGATCCCGTTCCCGTTGTCGATCGCGTCGTCGCCGTTCATACCGTTCCCGTTCCTGCCGTCGTCGTTCGTGTCGTTGCCGCTCATGCGGTCACCGCCTTGTCCTTGGGGGTCGTGCGCGGGCCCCGGGCCTCCCGGGACTCGCGGAGCCAGTTGCGGAGCCCGGCCATCACCATCACGAAGAAGATCCCGTAGACGGCGCCGGAGACGTACAGCCCGGACTGCAGGGCCAGCGGGACGCCGACGAGGTCGACCAGCACCCACACGACCCAGAAGTCGACGAGGGCGCGGCTCTGCGCGAACGTCGCGACGGCGCTGCCGACGAAGATGTACGCGTTCGCCCACGGCGACCAGGCGATCTCCAGCCAGGGCAGGTGGGCGAACAGCTGGGCGACGACCGCGGTGCCGACGAGCAGCACCGCGACCAGCACGATCCGCTCGCGCGCGGTGCCCTGCCGGACGACCAGCCCTTCGCCGTCGCTCCGCCCCCGCGTCCAGCGGTGCCACCCGTACAGGGCGAGGCCGCAGAACAGCACCTGCTTGAGGGCGTTGCCGGGGACGTCGGCGTGCAGGGACGCCGCGAGGAGCAGGAGGGCGCCGGTGAGCTGCACCGGCCACGTCCAGATCGTCTTGCGCATGGCGAGCCACACGACCGCGAGCGAGAGCGCGTTGCCGATGAGATCGGTCCACAGGACGTGCTCACCGAAGACGGTGAAGCTCGCGTCGAGCCAGCTCATGCCCGGTCGCCCAGCATGCGCTCGACGTACTTGGCGACGACGTCGACCTCCAGGTTCACCGGGTCGCCGGGCTGCTTGCGGCCGAGCGTGGTGAGCGCGAGGGTGGTGGGGATGAGCGCGACGCTGAACCGGTCGCGCCCGCCTCGACGACGGTGAGGCTGATGCCGTCGATGGTGATCGAGCCCTTGTCGACCAGGTAGCGGCTCAGTTCGGCCGGCAGCGACACCGTGACGACGTCCCACCGCTCCCCCGGCTCCCGGGAGACGATCGCGCCGACGCCGTCCACGTGGCCCTGGACGAGGTGGCCGCCGAGCCGGTCGGACAGCCGGACGGGACGTTCCAGGTTCACCTTCGAGCCCGGTTCGAGCGCGCCGAGGCTCGATTTGGCGAGGGTTTCCTTGATGACGTCCGCGGTGAAGACCCCGTCGCGGACGTCGACGACCGTGAGGCACACGCCGTTGACCGCGATCGACGCGCCGTGGACGGCGTCCTGGGTGACGAGCGGACCGCGGATCGCGAGGGCGACCGAGTCCCCCTGGGGGTCGATCGAAGCGATCTCGCCGAGCTCCTCGACGATGCCGGTGAACACTCCCGGGCCTCCTACTCCAAAGGCTCCGGGGGTACGGCAAAAGCCCACTACGCCCCTGGACAGGGACGTACCGCGCGCTGCCTCCCATCCGGACTTTCACCGTCGGTCCCGGAGTTCCACCGGGTCAACCGGCCGATGGTTTCGGCCGGGTCGCGGACTGTCACCGCCGGTTCGGAATTGCACCGACCCCGGAGCACGCGTTTGATGCTTGTCAACCAGTGTGCCATGCCGGGCATTCCCCGGCCCATGTGAAAATCGCCACGGCCGCGCCGGTCCCGCCCAGCGGACGGGCGGACCGGTCGGGCCGTGGCGATGCGATGGGGTGCGATCGGGCTCTGCCCGGCGGCCGGCGGCGCGGGGCGTCCGGCGGGCGTCCGGCGGGGTGTCGGGCGCGTCTCGGGCGCGTCTCAGGCGCCGGTCAGGTGGGCCTCCAGGCCGTCCAGGAGCATCCCGCTGCCCTGCTCGGCCTGGTCGCGCTCCTGGGCGTTCTCGAAGACCTGGGAGAGCGTGACGCGGGCGCGGCCGTCGTCGCCGTCGAACTCCAGCGTCATCAGGACGGGCTCGTCCCGGCCGGGGACGTCCATGCCCATGACGAGCCGCTTGTGCGTCTCGACCTCGACGTAGGTCCCGCTGGTCGGGATCCGCGCGCCGCCGGGGATCACCATGACCGAGCTCCACCGGCCGCCGGGACGGACGTCCATGGAGACCTCCTCGGCGCTCGCCCACCGGCCGTAGCGCTCGGCGTCGGTCCAGGCGCTCCAGAGCTCGCCGACGGCGACGTTCAGCTCGCGGGTGAGGGTGTACGGGAAGCCGGTGCTCTCGGTCATCTCGGTTCTCCTTCGTTCGCCCCGTTTCCGGGGCTTTCCGTCCGACTGCCTCCAATTTATAGTCACGGTCCTTGATAGTCAAGACTCGTGACTAAAATCCGGGCGGCCGATCGGAGAACGGGACGAACGCGCGGGTCAGCGGGCGCTCGCGTCGGATTCGCGCCCCGTCGCGTCCCGCACGGCCTCCAGGGCCTCGGGGACGTCGGCGTGGGCGGGCATGAGCCGGTCGATGCCGGTCATGCTCAGCAGCCGGGTGAGCCGGGCGGGCACCGCCGCCAGCGTCAGCGACCCGTGCTCGGCGCGCAGCCGCCGGTAGAGCCGGATCAGCGCGTTCAGGCCGCTGGAGTCGCAGAACGGGACCTGGGACATCTCCAGGATCACGTTCGGGCGGCCCTGTCCCGCGGCCTCCAGGGCGGCGTCGGCCAGCAGCGGGCCGTTGTTCAGGTCGAGTTCTCCCACGACGGCGAGCACGGCGATCGTCCCGTGCCGCTCGGTCGTGGTCACGTCCAGCGCACTGCTCACGGTTCTCCCTCCTCGTCCGCCCGGGACGGCCGGGGCCCCGGGCCCGGCGGAGGCGCCAGCGGGAATCGCTCCCGCGGTACGCGGCCTCATGACGAACGCAGCCTCATGACGATGGGATGCCCGCCGGTTCCGGCCCGTACCGCGAAACCGTCCGGATTCCGGGGCGCGCGTGGGGACGCTCCGGGGCGGGCAGCGGCGGCACTCCCTGGGCGATTCTGTTGCCCTACGGCAACTTTCACGCTAGTTGTTGTCTGCGCGGTCGGCGAACCCGGTGGGAGACCGGCGGGACGGCGGGACCGGACGTGGATCCGCCGCACCTCGCCCGGCCTTCGTCCGGGCGACCCGGCGTCGATGCGGGGGGAGCGGCGGCGGTGGACTCCATCGCCGTCGCTTCGCCGCGACGGACGCCCCCCCAGGCGAGGTCCGCTCAGGCGAAGGCGAGCGTCACGGCGTCCGGGGCGGGGACCAGCGCGGTGAGATCCTCGATGATGTGGTGAGCCTCACCCAGCGCCTCGGGCGGGTGGCTGGTGGTGACGGCGAGGACGGTGGCGCCCGCGGCGCGCCCGGCGGCCACCCCGGCCGGGGCGTCCTCGACGACGACGCAGGCGGACGGGTCCGCGCCGAGCCGCGCGGCGGCCCGCAGATAACCGGACGGGTCGGGCTTGCCGTGCCGGACGTCCTCGGCGGTGACCACCACGTCCGGCAGCGGGATCCGCGCGGCGGCGGAGCGGGCGGCGAGCTGCGCGCGGTCCATGGAGGTGACGAGCGCCCAGGGCAGGCCGTTCATGCCCGCCAGGAGGTCGCGGACGCCGGGGAGGGCGGTGATGCCGTCGGTCCCGGCGGCCTCCAGCTCGTCCAGCCGGGCCGTGGCCGCGGCGACGCGGTCCGCGGGCAGGAAGTCGGCGACGCGGTCGCTCGTGCGGCGCCCGTGGGAGCCGGTGAGGAACTCGTCGGGGTCGATGCCGTACTCGGGCGCCCACAGGCGGGCCGCGTGCTCGACGAGGGGCGTGGAGTCGATGAGCGTGCCGTCCACGTCGAACAGGACGGCGGCGCACGGCAGGCGCACCGCGCCCGCCGGCCCGTCCGTCGGCGGGCCGTCCGTCACCAGTCCGCCTTGGCGGTGGCCTCCTCGGCCCGGCCGCGCAGCCGCCGGACGGCCTCGGCCGGGTCGTCGGCGCCGTAGACGGCGTTGCCCGCGACGAACACGTCCGCGCCCGCCTCGGCGCAGCGCTCGATCGTCTCGGCGCTCACGCCGCCGTCGACCTGCAGCCAGACGGGCAGGTCGCGGCCCTTGATCAGCTCGCGGGCGCGGCGGACCTTCGGCAGCACGACGTCGAGGAACTTCTGGCCGCCGAAGCCGGGCTCGACGGTCATCAGCAGGAGCATGTCGATCTCGCCGAGGAGGTCCTCGAAGCCGTCGACGGGCGTGGCCGGGTTCACTCCGAGGCCCGCGCGCGCCCCGGCGGCGCGGATGGCGCGCAGGGTGCGGATGGGAGCCTTGGCCGCCTCGGCGTGGATGGTGACGCTGCCCGCGCCCGCCTCGGCGTACTCGGGGGCCCAGCGGTCCGGGTCCTCGATCATGAGGTGGCAGTCGAGCGGGAGGCGGCTGCTCTTCAGCAGCGACCGGACGACCGGGAGCCCGAGGGTGAGGTTCGGGACGAAGTGGTTGTCCATGACGTCCACGTGCACCCAGTCGGCGGAGTCGGCGATGCGCTCGACGTCCTCGGCCAGCCGGGCGAAGTCTGCGGACAGGATGCTGGGTGAGATCTGCGGAGCCATGATGCGACGAGTCTATTGGGGGCGGCCGGGCGGTCCGTCACCCGGCCGGGTGACGGCGGGGGTGGTTTCCGGCCGGGACGGCGCCGCCAGGCCCAGGCGGGCGAACGCGACGGGCGCCCCGGCCACCGTCCACAGCGCGACGAGCGCCTGGACGGCGAACGCCTGGACCGGGTGCGGGCCGTCGAACGGCAGGTTGAGCGCGAGCAGCGGCAGGGCGCCCGCGATCCCGACGCCGAGCCGGGCGAGGCCGCGCGGGACCGTCCCGGCGGGGCCGGGCAGCCCGCGCCGGGCCATGATCGACAGACCGGCGAGGACCCCGAACAGGGCGCCCGTGAGCATCGCCGGCTGGGCGAGGCTCATCGGCTCGATGTCGCCTCCGGCCTGGAGGATGGCCCGCCGCCAGCGCAGCGGGTACCGGAAGTCCTCGATCGGCTGGAACGCGCCCCAGGCGGCGGCCATCAGCAGCAGCGGCGCCCCGAGCGACAGCAGCGCCTGGACGGCCGCGCGCCGCCGCGTCCACCACGCGGCGACGGCGGGCCCGGCGGTGAGCGCGAGCAGCAGGAGGGCCCCGCCGATCGCCCAGCCCGCCAGGACCTGCCACACCGAGTGGGCGCCCAGGTAGACGCGGGACACGCCGATCACGACGATCAGCACGGCGGCGCCCGCCCGCGGCAGCGGCCGCCGGGCCTGCGACGCCAGGAACCCCCACGCGACGATCCCGTTCTGCGCGTGGCCGGACGGCATCCCGAACGACGAGTGGGCCGCGAGGCCCTCGACCGCCGGGTCCGTCCAGAAGGGCCGGGGGTCGTGGAAGACGAGCTTGAGCAGCGTGTTCAGCGTCGCGCTGAGCAGCAGCAGGGCCGCGGCGCGCGCACCGAGACGAGGTGCGACACACCAGTACAAAACCACCAGCAGCGGAACGTAGAAGGCCGCACTCCCCACCGCGGAAACCGCGTGCATGAAGCCGGTGAGCACGGACCTCCCCTCCTCGCCGGAGGACCCGACTCCGAACCCGGGCCCTCGTCAAGGTGAACGTCAGGTGCGCCGCAAGAGTGCCAGGAACATCGCGTCCGTGCCGTGGCGGTGCGGCCAGAACTGCGCGTACGGGCCGTCGCCCAGGCCGCCGAGGCCGGGCGCGAGCCCGGTCAGGACGGACGGTGCGTCGAGCCGTTCCGCGCCGCCGTGCGACCGGACGACGTCGTCGACCACGACGCGGGTCTCGGCGAGGTGCGGCGAGCACGTGACGTAGGCCACCACGCCGCCGGGACGGGTCGCGTCGAGCGCGGCCGCGAGCAGCCGCCGCTGCAGCGGGCCGAGTTCGGCGACCGCCTCCGGGCCGCGCCGCCAGCGGGCCTCCGGGCGGCGCCGCAGCGCGCCGAGGCCGGTGCAGGGCGCGTCCACCATGACCCGGTCGAAGGTGCCGGGACGCCACGGCGGTGCGGTGCCGTCGGCGGCGAGCACCCCGGCCCGCCCGTCGACGGCGCCGAGCACGAGCCCCGCCCGGTGCGGCTGGAGGTCGGCGGCGACGAGCCGCGCGTCCCGTCCGGTGCCGACGGCCGACAGCAGGCCCGCCTTGCCGCCGGGCCCCGCGCACACGTCGGCCCACAGCGCGTCGCGCCCGTCCACGGGCGCTCGGCGAGCGCGAGGGCGACGAGCTGGCTGGCCTCGTCCTGGACGGCGGCGCGGCCCTCCCGGACGGCGGCGACGGCGGACGGGTCGCCGTCGGGCAGGACGGCGGCGTACGGCGAGTACGGGGCCGGTTCGGCGCCCGCGCCGGTCAGCTCGGCGAGCGGTGGCGCGGCCCGGCCGGGCGACGAGCGTCACCCGGGGGCGGGCGTTGTCGGCGGCGAGCAGGTCGTCGATCTCGGCGCTGCCGACGGCGTCGCGCAGCGCCGACACGATCCACTTCGGGTGGCTGTGCGCGATCGACAGGCGGGTGACCGGGTCGGCGTCCGGCGGCGCGACGATCGCGAGCCAGGCGTCGAGGTCGCGGCCCGCGACCTTGCGCAGCACGGCGTTGGCGAACTTGGCCTGGCCGGGCCCGGTGACCGCGCGGGCCAGCTCCACGGTGGTGCCGACCGCGGCGTGCGGCGGGATGCGGGTGGCGAGGATCTGGTGGGCGCCGAGCCGCAGCACGTCCAGCAGCGGGGCGTCGATGCGGCGCAGCTCGCGGTCGCTGCACAGGGCGAGGACGGCGTCGTAGGTGCCCGCGCCGCGCAGGCGTCCCGTAGGTCAGCTCGGTGGCGAGCGCGGCGTCGCGGCCGCCGAGGTCGCGGTCGCGGAGCCGGGCGGGCAGCAGCAGGTTGGCGTAGGCGTCGCGGGTCTCGACGGCGCGGATGACGTCGAAGGCGGTGCGGCGGACGAGGTCCTGCGGGCGTCCGGTGCGGCGCGGGCCGGCCGGGCGCCGCCCGGCGCCGCCGTTCCCCTTGCCCCGGTTGCCCTGGTTGCCCCGGTTTCCGCCGTGTCTGCGGGTGTGCGGCATCAGTGCAGCGCGTCCTCATCGGTGATGGCGGCGCCGCGGGCCCAGTCGGCGGCCCGCATGGGCCGCTTGCCGGGCGGCTGGACGTCGCCGAGGACGACCGGGTGCGTGGCCGTCCCGACCAGTACTTCCTTCTTGCCCGCCCGCAGCCGCCCCGGCGGCAGCGCGCGCGTCCGCGTCGGCGGGCACCGGACGGACGGGCCCGAGCTTCAGCCGCGCGCCGCGGAACTCCGTCCACGGGCCCGGCGCGGGCGTGCAGGCGCGGACGAGCCGGTCGACGTGCCGGGCCGGGGCCGTCCAGTCGACGCGGGCGTCCTCGGGGTTCAGCTTCGCGGCGTGCGAGACGCCCTCGGCCGGCTGCGGGCGCGCCTCCAGCGCCCCCGCCTCGATGCCGTTCATCGTCTCCAGCAGCAGGCCCGCGCCCGCCTCCGCGAGCCGTCCGAGCAGGTCGCCGGAGGTGTCGTCCGGCCGGATCGGCTCGGTCAGCACCCCGTAGACGGGGCCGGTGTCGAGCCCCTCCTCGATCTCGAACGTGGCCGCGCCCGTCACGTCGTCGCCGTGCAGGATGGCGCGCTGGACGGGCGCCGCGCCGCGCCACGCGGGCAGCAGCGAGAAGTGCAGGTTCACCCAGCCGTGCCGGGGGATGCCGAGCGCCTCGCGGGGCAGCAGCGCCCCGTAGGCGACGACCGGGCAGCAGTCGGGCGCGATCTCCCGGAGCCGGTCGAGGAACTCGGGGTCGCGGGCCTTCGCCGGCTTGAGCACCTCGATCCCGGCCGCGGCGGCGCGCTCGGCCACCGGGCTCGCGGCGACGCGGCGGCCCCGGCCCGTGCGCCCGTCCGGGCGGCGACGACGGCGGCGACCTCGTGGCCGGACCCCAGCAGCGCGTCCAGCGACGGCAGCGCCGTGGCCGGCGTGCCCGCGAAGACGAGCTTCATCAGATCGCCTTCCCGAGGGTGCGGTGCGGCGACTCCTTCACGACCGGCGCCGGGTCGCCGAACCACTCGGCCTCCCGGATCGCCTTCATCGCGGCCTTGCGCTGGTCGGCGTCCATCCGGTCGATGAAGATCACGCCGTCCAGGTGGTCGGTCTCGTGCTGGACGCAGCGCGCCAGCAGGTGCGTGCCCTCCAGCGTGATCGGCTCGCCGTGCATGTTGAAGCCCTTGGCGACGACCCCGACGGCGCGCGGCGTCGGGAACGCCAGACCGGGCAGCGACAGGCAGCCCTCGTCGTCGGTCTCCTGCTCGTCCGTCAGGTCCAGGGTGGGGTTGACGACGTGGCCGAGGCGGTCGTCCACGTAGTAGGTGAACACGCGCAGGCCGACGCCGAGCTGCGGCGCGGCCAGCCCCACGCCGGGGGCGTCGATCATCGTGTCGGTGAGGTCCTTGACGAGCTTGCGCAGCTCCTTGTCGAAGTCCTTCACCGGCTCGGCGGGGGTGCGCAGCACGGGATCGCCGAAGAGGCGGATGGGCTTGACGGGCAAGGAGGACTCCGTTTCCTGCGGTGACGGACGCTCGATCACGGCGCGTCGCGTGGGACGTACCGTCCAGTTTACGGAGCCGTCAGGCGGATCGCGCCTTGTAGGCGGCGGTGCGGGCGGACTTGGCGACGGCCCGGTCGGGATGGTGGTCGCCGAGCGCCTCCAGCACCTCGACCAGGTCGGGGTGCTCGATGCGCCACAGCTCGTCCATCATCGCGGCCATGTCGTCGTCGGCGGGGACGTCGCCGAGCGCCTCGACGACCGCCTCGGCGGCGTCGGTGGCCTCCATCATCCCGGCGACCGTGTCGACGAACACCCACAGGTACTCGTCGCGGGTCAGCTCCCGGCCCGCCGGGTCGCCCGCCGACACCAGCCACATCGCCGCGTACGGGGCGGCGAGCGGATGGTCGCCCGCCGCGCGGACGACGGGCGCGGCCTCCGCGCCGATGCTCTGCAGGACCGACGCGCGAGGTTGCGGGCGCCCGGCCCGCCCGTCCGGATGACGTCGAGGAGCTCCGCGGCGGCCGCGGCGGCGTCCCGGCGGGCCAGCCAGCCGTCGATCTCCTCGTCGGCGGTGTCGGTGCGGTGCCACACCAGGCCCGCGACCAGTTCGGCCGCCGTCGCGTCCGCCAGATCGCCGACGACCGGCGCCAGGAACCCGTCGGCGACCAGCAGTTCCCGGACCGCCCAGACCGCGAGCGGCGTCAGCGCGCGGCCGTCCTCCCCGGCGGGCTCGACGATCCCCCACTCCTGCAGGACGCCCAGCTCCCGGACGAACGCGTCGCCGAGGACCTGCGACACCGCCGCGCCCTCCTCCTCGAACACGTACTGCTCGCCGATGTGGTCGATCATCGCGGCGAGGAGCGTGGCCAGCGGGATCGGCTCCTCCTGCTCGTACAGGTGGATCAGGACGCCGGTCAGCGCGTTCTGCACCAGCTCGTCCGCGTCGAGGCCGTCCTCGTAGTCGTGCTCGGGCACCACGACGGCGTCGAACAGCGGCAGCCACGCGCCGAGCAGCTCGGCGTCGTCCCCGGACCGCAGCCCGGCCAGCGCCGGGCCGGGCGCGGCGCGGCCGCCCTCGACCTCGATCGCCTCGGCGGCCGCCGCCGCCCACCAGAGCCGCTCCAGGGCGTCGCCGCCGCCGTCCTCCCCGTCCGGCTCCGGCAGGCCGAGGACGCGGCGGGGGGCGCCGCGTCGGCGTCGGCGAGGGTCTCGTGCTCGGTGAGGTCGCGTTCGCCCGTCCACTCGGCCAGCGCGACGACGGCCGCGGTGAGCCGGGACGCGCGCGCCGCCGCGGCCAGCTCGGCCTCCGCCGCGATCCGGACGGGCGGGACGACGCGCTCCTCGACCTCGCGCAGGTACTCCTCGGTGCGGGCGAACCGCTCCGCCTCCGGGAGGTTCTCGAACTCGCGCACCCACTTCTCTACGGCCTCCGGGTCGTCCACGGCGACGCCGTCGGACTGCATCAGCCCGGCGACGACCTCCGCGGCGGCCCGCTGCTCGTCGTCGTCGAAGTCGCCGACGATCTCGGCGAACTCGGGCGCGATCCGGTCGATCTCGGTCTCCAGCGCGGCCGCGTCCGGTGCGGTGACCGTCCCGGAGTCGCGCAGGTACGCGACGATGCCGCGCAGCGCCGTCAGGACGGTGGGGACGTCGTCGGACCACGCGGCGACCAGCTCGGGGAACACCTCCAGCATGAGGGTGCGGAGCTTCTCGGGGGTCAGCTCCCCGGGGCCCTGCAGGTCCAGCTCGTCCCGCATCAGCTCCAGCAGGATCCGCGTCCCCTGCCCGTCGAGCTTCTCACCACGCTCGTCCGCCCACCGCCGCAAATCGCGTTCGGTCGGCTCCACCCAGTTATCGGCCACCAGAGCACCCTATTGGTCAGATCAGCTCCAGGGGGTCGATCTCGACGCGTACGGCCTCCGCGGCCTTCCGCGCACTGCGAACACCCCGGGCCTCCTTCAGCGCGCGCGCGAGCGCGGCCCCCTCTCGGGGGGGGACGCGACGAGCGCCCGCTCCCGCTCCGGGCCGTCGCTCCGCTGCGCGCCGGGCGCCTGCGGGACGGGCACGGGCCCCAGCACCTCCGCGCCGTCCGGGAGGCGCGCCGTCGCCCAGCAGGTCGCCGGATCGCGGCGGGCGTGCCGGTCAGCGACGCCATCCGCACCGCCGGCGGGAACCCCGCCTCGCGCCGCTCGGCCAACTCCCGCTCGGCGAACGTGACCGGATCCCACCGGACGAGCGCCTGCACCGGCGGCAGCGACCCCTCCGCCGCCACCACCACCGGCCCGCCCGGACGGACGAGCGCCGCCGCGTTCATCCACCGGCGCAGCGCCTCCTCGGCGGCCCGCAGGTCCGGGCGGCCCAGCAGCACCCACCCGTCCAGCAGCAGCGCGGCCGTGTAGCCGTCCCCGGCGGCCGGCTCGGCCCCCGGCGTCGCCACCACGAGCGCCCGTTCCGTCCCGATCCCGTCGAGGATCGCGTCCCGTCCCGACGTGCGCACCGCCACGCCGGGGAACGCGCGGCCCAGCTCCTCGGCCGTCCGCTTGGCGCCCACCACCACCGCGCGGACCTGGAAGAACCGGCACTCACCGCACCGCCAGTCGCCCGCGATGCGGCCGCACCAGCGGCAGAACGGCGCGGCGTGCGACGACGGCAGCGCCAGCGGGCCCTGGCACGCCGCGCACCGCGCGGGCGTCCTCGGGCCGCACGCCAGCCCCGGCACGTAGCCCCGCCTCGGGACCTGCACCAGGACCGGACCGTCCGCCAGTGCGCGGCGCGCCGCCTGGAACGCCATGTTCGGCAGCCGCGCCGTGCGGGCGGCGGCGTCGCGGGCCAGCTCCGCGTCCTCGCCGATGAACCGGACGCGCGGCATCACCTGCCGGATCCGCGCCCGGTCCGGGGCGAGCGCGTGCGCCCAGCCGGTCTCGACCAGCCGGGTCGCCTCCGTCGTCCGGGTGAACCCGCCGATCAGCGCCGCCGCGGCCGACCGGTGCGCCCGCAGCGCCAGCACCTCGCGCGGATGCGGGTAGGGCGCGTGCTGCTCGGCGTGCACGTCGTCGCCGTCGTCCCACAGCACGACCAGCCCCAGGTCGGCGACGGGCGCGAACATCGCCGCGCGCGTCCCGACGACAGCGCGTGCCGTCCCGCGCAGGACCGCCAGCCACCTGCGGTACCGCTCCGCGGGCCCCGGCTCGGCGGTCAGCGCGACGTGCCGTCCCTCCCCCAGCTCCGCGGTCAGCGCGGCGTCCACCCGCGCCACGTCCCGGCCGTCGGCCAGCACCACCAGCGCGCCGCGCGCGCGCAGCGCCGTCGCGACGGCCCGCGCGCGATCGCGTCCGTCCAGCGGGGGCCGGGCACGCCGTCCACACCGCGAGCGCGCCCGCCCTTCGGCCAGCGCGGTCAGGAACGACGCCCCCGCCGGGTACTCGGCCCACGGCCCCGGCCCCGCGTCCTCCTCGATCGGGGGCGGCGGCTCCGGGGCCTCCTCCGCCTCGACGCGCGCGTGCCGCGGCGGGACGGCGAGCCGCACGACGTCCGCGAACGTCCCGGCGTACCGGTCGGCGACCTCCCTGGCCAGCGCGGCGATCTGCGGGGTCAGCACCGGTTCGGGCGAGGTGACCCGCTCCACGAACATCAGCGCGCCCTCGTGGTCGCTCTCGGCGACGCGCTCCAGCAGCAGGCCGTCCACGAGCTGCCCCCGGAACCGGACCCGCACCCGGCACCCCGCGACCGCCTCGGCGTCCAGCTTGGCGGGCACCAGGTAGTCGAACGGCCGGTCGAGGTGCGGCAGCGGGATGTCGACGGCGACCCGCGCGACGGGCAGCTCCGCGGCGGGGACCTTGGCCCCCTTCTTGGGCGGCTTCTTCGCCGCCTTCTTCGCCTCCCCGGCCTTCGCCGGGACCCGCGGGAGATCACCGAGCCCGGGGATGAGCTCCGCTCCCCCGCCGTCTCCCCCGCCCGCCTTCGTCACGTCCCCGTCCTACCAGACGCCTACGACCGCACCCCGCCCCGCGCGGTCGGGCGGGGCCCGTTTTGTACCTGGTGACGGTTCGCGGAATCATTGGCGGATGCCTCCCACGCCACATCGGTTCATCGTGTCCCGGCAGGCGCCGTGAGCGTCACGCGAGCGCCCGGGCCGCTGAGCGTCCGGTTCGAGGAGGCACCGCCGGGGCGTCCCGCCGCGCCCGCGCCGCCGTCGTGGCGGCGCTGGGCCGACCCGCGGCGTCCGGTCACCGCGGCGGCGCTGACGGCGGCCGTCCTGCACCTGGTGTGGGCGCTGTTCCTGGCGACCGAGGGCGGCGACCTCGCCGCGCAGGCCGCCTGGACGGACTTCGCCGCCGAACATCCCGGCGCCGCCTACAGCTTCTCCTGGTACGGCGGGATGCACCCGGCGTCCTACAGCGTCGTCTCCCCGTACGTGATGGCGCTGTTCGGGATCCGGACGGTCGCGACCGTGACGGGCGTCCTGTCGGCGGTGCTGACCGCGCACCTGCTGGTGCGGTTCCGCGCGCCGGTGGCGCTGCCCGCGGCGGTGTGGGCGGCGTTCGCGCTGGCCTGCAACAGCGCGTCCGGACGCACGACGTTCGGGCTGGGGCTGACGTTCGCGCTCGGCGCGACGGTCCTGGTGTTCACCCGGCGCGGCACGCCCGCGCTGCGCGGCGCCGGGATGGTCGCATGCGGCCTGGCCGCGTCCCTGGCCAGCCCGGTCGCCGGGCTGTTCCTGCTGGTGCTGGCGGGCGCCCTCGTGCTGACCCGGCGGTTCCGCGTCGCGGTCGCGGTCGGGGCGGGGCTCCCGCTCGTCTCCGGGACGACGAGCGTGCTGTTCCCGTTCAACGGGGTGCAGCCGATCTCGTTCGACGCGATCGTGCTCCCGACGGTCGCGAGCGTCCTCGCGATCCTGTTCTGCGCGCCCGCGACCTGGTGGTTCGTCCGGATCGCCGCCGGTGTGTACCTCGCCGGGATCCTGCTGACGTGGCTCATCCCGTCGCCGGTGGGCAGCAACGTCGAACGGCTGTCGCTGCTGTTCGGCGGGATGTTCCTGCTCGTCGCCATCGGGTGCGTGCGGGGCCGGGCGAAGCTGACGGCGCTGTCGCTGGCGTTCGTCGTGACGGCCGCCTGGCAGGTCGTGAAGCCCGTCGACGACCTCGTCCACACCGAGCCCGCCGGCCGCGCAGCCGACCACGCGCGCGGCCTCGTGGCCGAACTGGAGGCCCTGGACGCGGACGAGAGCCGCATCGAGGTCGTGCCGCTGCGGTCGCACTGGGAGTCGTCGGGGCTGGCCCGCGGTTTCGTCCTGGCGCGCGGCTGGAACCGGCAGGTCGACGCGGAACGCCACGGGCTGTTCTACGAGGACGGGGCGCTCACCGCCGAGTCGTACCGCGCCTGGCTGGACGAGTGGGCGGTGAAGTGGGTCGTGCTGCCCGCGCAGGAGGTCGACTGGGCGGCCGAGGACGAGGCGGCGCTCGTCCGGTCGGAACCGGCGTACCTGGCGGAGGTGTGGCGCGACGACCACTGGCGCCTGTTCCGGGTGCGGCACGCCACCCCGCTCGTGGACGCGCCGGGCACGGTGACGCGGCTGACCGCGGGCGAGCTCGTCGTCGACATGCCGTCCGCGGGGTCGGTGCTGGTGCGGGTCGCGTGGTCGCCGTGGCTGGACGTCTCCGGCCCGGGGGCGGGCTGCCTGCGGCGCGAGGGCGAGTTCGTGCGGCTGCGCGTCCCGTCGGCGGGCCGCTACACCCTGGCGGCGCGTTACGGCGCCCTGGGCCACGGGACGCACTGCCCGGCGTGACCGCGCGCCGAAGGCCCCGGGCGCGCGACGCGCCCGGGGCCCGGTTGCGGGCGGAAGCCTAGAGCCCGGCGGCGGAGGCCAGGGCCTTCGCGCGGTCGGTGGACTCCCAGGAGAAGTCGGGCTCGGAACGGCCGAAGTGACCGTAGGCGGCCGTCTGGGAGTAGATCGGGCGGAGCAGGTCGAGGTCGCGGACGATGGCGCCCGGGCGGAGGTCGAAGACCTCGTGGACGGCCTTCTCGATCTTCTCCGGGTCGATCTTCTCGGTGCCGAAGGTCTCGACGAACACGCCGACCGGGTGGGCCTTGCCGATCGCGTAGGCGACCTGGACCTCGGCGCGGTCGGCGAGGCCGGCGGCGACGATGTTCTTGGCGACCCAGCGCATCGCGTACGCGGCGGAACGGTCGACCTTGGACGGGTCCTTGCCGGAGAACGCGCCGCCGCCGTGCCGGGCCATGCCGCCGTAGGTGTCGACGATGATCTTGCGGCCGGTGAGGCCGGCGTCGCCCATCGGGCCGCCGATCTCGAAGCGGCCGGTCGGGTTGACCAGCAGCCGGTAGCCCTCGTTCTCGAGCTCGAAGGCGGCCAGCACCGGGTCGACGACGTGCTCCTTGATGTCCGGGGTCAGCAGCTCCCGCAGGTCGATGTCGGGGGCGTGCTGGGACGACACCACGACGGTGTCGAGGCGGACGCCGCGGTCGCCGTCGTACTCGATGGTGACCTGGGTCTTGCCGTCGGGGCGCAGGTAGGGCACGGTGCCCTCCTTGCGGACGGCCGACAGCCGCTGCGCGAGCCGGTGCGCCAGCGTGATCGGCAGCGGCATCAGCTCGGGGGTCTCGTTGGTGGCGTAGCCGAACATGAGGCCCTGGTCGCCGGCGCCCTGCTTGTCGAGGTCGTCGCCGCGCTTGTCGCGGTCGGCGTCGTCGCGGGTCTCGTAGGCGTCGTCGACGCCCTGGGCGATGTCGGGCGACTGCGCGCCGATGGACACCGACACGCCGCAGGAGTGGCCGTCGAAGCCCTTCTTGGACGAGTCGTAGCCGATGTCGAGGATCTTCTCCCGGATCAGCGCCGGGATGTCAACGTAGGTGTCGGTGGTGACCTCTCCGGCCACGTGCACCTGACCGGTCGTGATCATTGTCTCGACGGCGACCCGGCTCTTCGGGTCGTCCTTGAGCATCGAGTCGAGGATCGCGTCACTGATCTGGTCCGCGATCTTGTCCGGGTGTCCTTCGGTGACGGACTCGGAGGTGAACAGGCGGCGAGACACGTACGTGAACTCCTTGCAGCGGCTGCTGACTGACGTCGCAGAACGAATGGTACTCGGGTCGGCGGGGGTCGCCCCGCCCGGGCGACCCTGAGGGTTCAATCGGGCAGTCTAGCGGGCGCGATCAACCCCGCGGTTTCAGGCGGGCGGCCACCAGGTCCCAGACGGTGTCGGCCAGCGCCTCCTTCGCACCGCGCGGGACGTCGGTGCGGGAGCCGTCCGCGCCGAGCACGACCGCGGCGTTGTCGGGCGTCCCGAACGCGAGGTTCTCGCCGACCTGGTTGACGACGAGCAGATCGCTGCGCTTGCGGGCGAGCTTCGCCCGGCCGTTGGCGAGGACGTCGTCGGTCTCCGCCGCGAACCCGACGATCACCTGGTCGGGACGGCGGCGCTCGCCGAGCTCGGCGAGGATGTCGGGGTTCTTGACGAGCTCGATCGGCTCCGGCTCGCCGTCCGGCGTCTTCTTGATCTTCGAGCCCCGGTAGGCGGCGGGCCGGAAGTCGGCGACGGCGGCGGCCATCACGACCGCGTCGGCGTCCCCCGCGGCCTTCAGGACGGCTTCGCGCATCTCCTCCGCGGACCCGACGGGCACGACGCGGGCGCCCGCGGGGTCGGGCAGGGCGACGTTGGCGGCGACGACCGTGAGCCCGGCGCCGAGCGCGACGGCGGTGCGGGCGAGCGCGTACCCCTGCAGGCCGGACGAGCGGTTGCCGAGGAACCGGACGGGGTCGAGCGCCTCGCGCGTCCCGCCCGCCGAGACGACGACGTGCCGTCCGGCGAGATCGTCCGCTGGGGTCGGGCCCGTCCGCGGGGGCGCCGCGCGCGAGGACGCGGCGGGCCACCTCGAACAGCTCGGCCGGGTCGGCAGTCGCCCGGGGCCGGTGTCGGCGCCGGTGAGCCGACCGGCGGCGGGCTCGACGACGATCGCGCCGCGGGACCGCAGCGTGGCGACGTTGTCGCGGGTGGCGGGGTGCTCCCACATCTCGGTGTGCATCGCGGGCGCGAACACCACCGGGCAGCGGGCGGTGAGCAGGGTGTTGGTGAGCAGGTCATCGGCCAGGCCGTGCGCGGCGCGGGCGAGCAGGTCGGCGGTGGCGGGCGCGACGAACACCAGGTCGGCGGTCTGCCCGAGCCGGACGTGCGGGACTTCGGCGACGCCGTCCCAGACCTGCGGGGAAACGGGGTGGCCCGACAGCGCCGCCCACGTGGGTTCGCCGACGAAGCGCAGCGCGTCCGCGGTGGGGACGACGCGCACGTCGTGGCCCGATTCGGTGAGCCGCCGCAGCAGCTCGCACACCTTGTAGGCAGCGATGCCCGCGCCGACTCCGAGGACGACGCGGGGCTTACCGGACGTCATGCCGATCACTCTCCCGGCTCACCGGTCCGGCGCACGCTCCCCCAGGCGCGGGTCCCCGGTCCGTTCGGGCCGCGTCCGCCGGTTCCGGTCGCGGGCGGCCCGGCTGGTCTCAGCCCTCGATGGGCTCGGCGTTGAGGAGGCCCTCGCGCGTCTCGCGGAGCGCGATCGACAGGGGCTTCTCCTGGACCTGGGTCTCGACGAGCGGGCCGACGTACTCCAGCAGGCCCTCGCCGAGCTGGGCGTAGTAGGCGTTGATCTGCCGGGCGCGCTTGGCCGCGATGCTCACGAGGCCGTACTTGGTGTCGACGACCTCGAGAAGCTCGTCGATCGACGGGTTGGTGATGCCTTCGCTGCTGGCTGCCACTCCGTGGCCTTCCACTAGGGTGCGGGCCGCGTCCGCCGAGGGCGGACTTCGGTCATTGAACAGCCATCAAGGTTACCAGCTCGGAGCACACGTCCCGGACGGACGTGTTGACGAGCGTCAGGTCGAACTCCTTCTCGGCGGCGAGCTCGACGCGCGCGGCGTCCAGGCGCCGTTCGATCACCTCGGGGGGCTCGGTGCCGCGGCCGGTGAGGCGGCGGACGAGTTCGTCCCACGAGGGGGGCGCGAGGAACACCAGTTGCGCCTGCGGCATGGTCTGCCGCACCTGCCTGGCGCCCTGCAGGTCGATCTCCAGCAGGACGGGCTCGCCGCGGGCGAGCCGTTCCTCGACGGGCTTGCGGGGGGTGCCGTACCGGTTGCCGGCGAACTCCGCCCATTCGAGGAGTTCCCCTTCGGCGACGAGCCGGTCGAAACCGGCGTCGTCGACGAAGAAGTACTGCACGCCGTGCGTTTCGCCCGGGCGGGGGGCCCGGGTGGTCACCGAGACCGACAGCCACACCCGGGGGTGTGAGCGCCGGATCTCGGCGACGACCGTGCTCTTGCCGACGCCCGACGGTCCGGACAGGACCGTCAGCCGCCGGGCGAGCGGCCCGTGCGTTCGGGAGCCGTCCGGCGCAGTCATGGGTGCGCCGGAGTCGGGCGGGATGGTGCCGGCGTCCGCGGGCTCGCCGCCGGGGAGCCCGGCACCGGTCGAACCGGTGCCCGGCGCCCCGTCCTCCGGGAGCCCGGAGCCGGCCGCGGCGGTCGAACCGCCGCGCCCGTCCGTGAGTCGCGCGTCAGCGGTTCGCACTTCCGCCGAACTCACGCTCCAGGGAGGCACGCTGGTTGGCGCCGAGGCCCCGCACACGGCGGGACTCGGCGATGCCCAGGCGCTCCATGATCTGCTTCGCACGAACCTTGCCCACACCGGGCAGCGATTCCAGGAGGGCCGACACCTTCATCTTTCCGATGATGTCGTCGGTCTGACCCTCCTTGAGAACCTCGGCGAGCGAGGTTCCCCCGTGCTTGAGCTTGTTCTTAACCTCGGCCCGCTCCTTGCGAGCCTTGGCAGCCTTCTCCAGGGCTGCGGCGCGCTGTTCGGGGGTTAGGGGCGGAAGAGCCACGCCGGGTCACCTCAGGTTTCCACTCGACGGAGTCGGACGGGTTGGGAAACTAGCGAGTTCTTCCCCCATAAGGCAACGTGAAGTGCCGTTTAGCCCACCACAAATTCACGAATATCACTCCCCGGAGTGTCCTCAATACAGAGTGTACACAACTTGGACGGTCCGGAAGTCGACCCCTGCACCTTGCTGGGACTTTCGAAAGATCGTGAAAAACCCCCCAATCCGACCCGCTTTGCGGCACTAGGTACCGGTCCGCACGGCGTTCCGGACCCCGCGAGCCCCTCCGCGCCGCCCCGTCGGAACGGTCCGGCGGACGTCCGGAACCCCCGGGGAACCCGCCGTGTGAACCTCCCCACAGGACGTCCCGACCGAGTGACGCTCGTCACGCCGCACCGTTCCGCACGTCGTGACGGCCGCGCAACTGCCATCCTCGACAACACCCGCCCGCCAAGATCGTTTCCGCACCGGAGGCCCGCCGCCCGACATCGCTCCCCCCGTCTCGTGCCCGGCTCGCGTCTGTCTCGCGTCCGGGCGCGCGCCTTCGCGTCCGTCCGGGACCGCGCTCGTCCGTCGGGTCGAGAACGGTCCCGTCGCGCTGGAAACGCTCCGGCGAGACCAGTTCGTGAACGCCCCGGACGTTCACCGCGTATCGCATTGCGGAAGTCCCGGGCCCGCATTCGCGTGCCCGCTAAAACCGCATTGGGTGATCGAGGACACGCCTACTGCGCGCCCACTGCACGCGCCGCTAAATCCGGCTCGCAAAGCAAATCTCGCCATACGGACCACGCGCGCCCCATAATGCGGCGCGCCGCCCGGAAGGCATGACCCGCATCGTGACCCGCCCCCAGTCAGGACGAGCCGCGCCGCCGCCGGGACGACCGCCATGGCACGGAGCACGAACCCCTCCGGGATGACCTCCGCCGGACATCGTCCCACGTCAGCGCCGGTATGCCGCACCGGGGGTCCCCTCCGGACATCCATGTATCTTCGCCACCGATCACCGCAGACGCGACATCTCGCCCATGTCGCCGCGTCCATGGCGAAACATGACCCACCCGGAGTCAGGACGAACGCCGCACCACGACGACGTCCGCCAGGGAAGCCGACCAAGATCCACTTCCGGGCGGGCCATGGACGAGACCGTGGCCAGAGCCCAGACGAGACCTAGACGAAGCAGAGACGAGACCGAGGCCGAGCCCGGACGAGACCCGACGCGCCCTAGACGAAACGGGAGCCAGAGCCGATACGAGACCGGCGAGCCCCGCAGGAAACCCCCGGGCCGCGGTCCAGGCGAGCCCAGACGAGGCCGACCCGCCCCGGACGGAATCGGGGCCGGAGTCCGGACGGGGTCGGGTGGAGCCTCGACGCGGCCGTGACGGGCCCCGGAGGGGGCGCGTCCGGGGCGGGTCAGGGCGCGGGGGCGGCGGGCCCCTCGGCGGAGGGT
>NZ_MKJY01000020.1 GCF_001942465.1 Actinomadura sp. CNU-125 | reverse complement strand
CGGAGCGCAAGATCCGACGCCACAGCCGAGCATTATCCCGCACCACGCCTCACTCCGCCACGTGATACACGCTCTTAAACCCCCACTACATGCCCTTAGCGCCGTAGTGCAAAAGCCCCCATATCTCCCAGAACTGCACCAGGGTGAGCAAGTGGAAAAGTTTTAAGTGAACAAGCAAAAGGGGTGTGTGGCCTGTGTAGGCCACACACCCCTTTACGGACGGGCTCACATTGGAGGCGGTGGCTCCGGCGGTGTGAAGCAGGGCGGTGGCGCCGTGTCGCAGAGTCCTCGGGTGGAGTCGGGGCCGCAGGCGGGGCAGTCGGGTGATGCCTCGGCGTGCATGGCGGTGAGGGACGGTCGGCCCAGGTCCACGAGCGTGTAGGGCCGGGGAGCGTGCCAGTCGCCGACGATGTTGAGTAGTTCGCCGAGTGCGACGGCCGCGACCGCTTGGTTGAGGAACATCACGCTGGGGGCGGGCTCGTCCGGGGCGTCGCTGAGGTAACCGGCGGCGCGTTTCGCCGCCGTGAGGCCCGGGTCGAGTTCCATCGACGCCTGGCTCGGGTCGTACCCGGACAGGCACAGCAGGCATGGCCCGTCCGGCGTGACGGTCGCGACGTGGCCGGAGACGTCCAGCGTGCCGCTCTCGTCGCTGACCAGTGTTCCGGTGTCGATGTAATGCCTTCGGTACTGGACGGCGAGCGTGTTCAGCGCCCAGCGCGGTGCATGCTCGTCGACCGCCCCGACGATCACGTCCGCGCAGCGGAGCTCCCGCCACGTGTCGGCGTCCAAGACCGACGCGGGGAGCTGGTGGACGGCGATGTCGGGGTCGATGCTGCGCGCGAGCCTTGCCGCGACCTCGATCTTCGAGGTTTCCGAGCGTGCGTCGACGTCGGTTGCTCCGGCCAAGCGGTTGAGGTTCGTGGGTTCCACATGGTCCGGATCGACGACGATGAGGCGTCCGGCACCCATGTGCGCGAGCCCCTGAACGACCAGGGAGCCGATGCCGCCGACGCCCACGACCGCGACGGTCAGCGCGCGCAACCGCCGCTGGGCCGCTGCGCCGAATGCGCGGACCTGGTGGTCGTGCCGGTCGGTGTCCCGGACGGTCATGCCGCACACCCCCACTCGTCCGTGAGTGGGACACCGGCCAGCGTGACCATGTCCAGGGACTTCGGGACGTCGTCGGGGTCTGGACACCAGGCCCCGGCCAACCCGCCGGGGCCGAGGACGAGGGACGCGGCGGCCGCGACCGGCTCATCGGGCATCATCGTCGCGAACTCGCGGTGCGTCACCTGCATGTTCGTCTCGTCGTGACTCGAGAACCACACGGGGCCGGACGAGAACGGGTGCGTGTGCACGTCGATCAACGACATGCCGGTCTCGTAGCAGGCGCGCAGGACCTCCTGGGTGAACGCCGGCTCGACCTCGAGGCGCGTCGGCGACTGGGTGAGCAGCGCCGCGTCCGGAACGAGCAGTGCCCGCCGGACGAGGAGGTCGGTGGTCGGTCCGCGCCACGGGTCGTCCCACCGGCTCGCCCGCGCGAGCAGGTACGCCATCCGCTCGGACGGCGACACCAGCAGGTGTCGCGACGCCTCGCGCCACAGGCCGGACGGGACGCGCACGATGCAGCGCATCAGTCCACCGTGCCGAGGTAGGTGCGGATCGCCTCGACGAAGGTGACCAGCGAGTCCTGGTCGGCCCGCCACTTCCGGTCCGTGTCCTCCAGGCAGTACCAGTGGTAGCCCAGCTCCTTGAACGGGTTGTGGTAGTCGCGGAAGTAGTGGCCGGGCTGCACGAGGTGGTTGCCGGAGCGTCGGCGCAGCCGCGCGCCGAGGTAGAAGCCGTCCGGCGCGCACTCCGGGTAGGCGGCGGGCGGGACGATCAGGACGTTCGTCCGGTCCGGCACCCATCCCGCGGGGAGCCGGAAGTCCTTGATGTAGACGTAGGACGTGTCGTCGGGGACCAGGAGCGACGGGTACGCGGCTGCGAGCGTTGCCGCCTCCAGCCGGACGCGCGCCGCTCGCCGGTCGAGCGGCGCGGCCTTGGAATGGCGCGCGTGATGGGTGAAGCTGTCGTCGCGCGCCCCTCAGCCGCTTCGCGTCCGGGACGATGGTGTTGCGGTCCCGGTCCTGCTTGACGAGGACCCTGTCGGGGGCGATCCCGGCGAGCCGTTTGATCTCGTTGCCGCTGAGCTGGTCGGCGATGACCGGGACGTCGATGCCGTTGATCCGGATGGTCTTGCCCACGCTGGCTCCCTCATCGTCGGGGCTTATGTCCCGTGACCGATGGACGGACGGCCGGGGGCGCAGGGACCGAGGGCGTTGCCAGGACCGCGTAGGTCGCCTTGCCGCCGCCGGCGAGCGGGGTGACGCCCCACGTCTCGGCGATGAGTTCGACCATGGCCAGGCCGCGTCCGGACTGGCTCGTCTCGTCGAGCGGCTTCGCTGTGGGCCGTCCGTCACCGCGGTCCCAGACCTCGAGTGTTGGGCCGGCGGTCGAGTTGTAGATGCGGACGAGGACGTTCGTGTCCGGAGGTGCGTGCCGGCAGGCGTTGGTGACAAGCTCGCTGACCAGCAGGCGGGCGGTGTCGACCACGTCGGGGGTGTGTCCCTGGCCGGAGAACCATGCCCCGGCCCAGTCGCGGACCCTTTTCACGGCCTCGGGCTCTGCGGGAACGACCATCATCGCCATGGGCTCCGGCCAGGCTGGCGGAGTTGGACTGCTGTGGATCATGACGGTGCCTCTCCTGTGTTCGGGAAGAACGACGAATCGGCCCTATGACCTCACGTGAAGGCTTACTGTGATGATGGAGTAACGCAGTGCACTCGATTCGTTCGGTCCGCTTCGATCTCGCTTCAGGGCGCTTGATGGAGGTTCGTATGGCTGCACGGAAACCCTCCCCGGACTTGATCAAGTTCGGTGCGGTGGTCGAGGAGCTTCGTGAGAAGGCTCAGTTGACCCGTGCAAGCCTGGCCAAGGTCGTCGCCGTGACCCCGAGCTATGTGGGTCAGGTTGAGAAGGGGCGGACGCGCTGCCGACGAGACTTCGCCATGCGCCTCGACGACGGCCTGCACGCCGACGGCGAGGTGATGAAGGCGTGGGAAAACATCGTCAAGAAGGTTGGCTACCCGGCCTACTACGAAGACTTCCCAAGCGCCGAGGAGACCGCAGTGCTCTTGCGGACTCTCTCCATGGTGCTTGTCGATGGACTCTTCCAGGTGGAATCGTACTCGCGTGCGCTGCTGACGGATGAGGAGGCCATAGCCTATAGGCTGCGGCGGCAAGAGATACTTATTCGTCCATCTCCGCCAATGGCCTGCCTTGTACTGGACGAGGGTGTGCTGTATCGGCAGGTCGGTTCCAGGGAGACGATGCAAGAGCAGATAGAGTTCCTTGCCGACTTCTCGCTGCGAGAGAACGTACTCGTCCAGGTGGCGCCGTTCGGCTTCTACCGAGGGTTGCGGTCGTCGTTTTCGATCGCTACCCAAGCGGACCAGTCCAATCTGCTCTTTGCCGAGCACGCTGTGGGTGGTGAGATCACCAGCGATCCGTGTAACCTCAACGAAGGCGTTCAAGTTTTCACTAGATTGCAGGCAGGATCCCTCAATCCAGAGGAGACCCGGCGACTCATGCGGAAGGTAGTAAGCGAACGATGGACCTGAGCAACGTACGGTGGCGTAAGGCGTCCCGCAGCAGCGAGCAGGGCGACCAGTGCATCGAAGTGGGGGCTACGCTCGATGGTGTTGCCGTGCGCGACAGCAAGAACCCGGAAGGGCCAAAGCTGATTTTCGGGCAGGCCGATTTCAGTGCCATCGCCCAGGCAATCAAGAAGCTCTGATTCGGACCTTCCCGGTGGGGTAGGACGGGTCGGCTGCCGTGTCGCGGCTTTGGGTGGTCGGCCCGCATCCTGCGTTCCGCAGAGGTGGTGAGTGAACGATGGATTCGGGTAACGCTCGGTGGCGTAAGGCGTCCCGCAGCAGCGAGCAGGGCGACCACTGCATCGAGTTGGCGGCCGTCTCTGGTGGGGTTGCTGTCCGCGACAGCAAAGATTCGAACGGGCCGAAGTTGCTCCTGAGGCGAGTTGACTTCTCTCGCGTCACGGAGATCGCCAAGGGGGAGTGATCGGTGAAAGCGTGCCAACCTCTCTGGAGGCGGATTTAGGAGGGGGTTGGCGCCCTGCTTTGATGTGCTGCTGACCTGCATGGAGTGCCCAGTGAAGATCATCCGTTGGTCGGTCGCCGAGATCTCCCGAGGGGGGTTGGTGCATGATCTTGCAGAAGCTGCAGGTCACGGACCCGAAGTTCGGGGTGTTGTCTCCGCACCCTGCGAAACTGCATCAGATTGAAACGTTTAAGAAAAGCAGAAAAGTAAGAACACGTCTCCGTGCCCTGCAGAAGTGCACCAGAGTAAAACTTGGTCGTTCTGGTGATATGGTGGACGTGCTCGGGTTCCTGTACCACGCGGAACTGCACTATAATTGACAAATATTGGCGCTTTTCTGTACTTGTAAGTCATCTCCAAATGGGTGTGTAGTCTTGATGAGTGGTCGCTTGAATGGACTCATATCGTCAGATAGCGTCCGCGAAGTAGAGTGATGGATCCTCCGTGCCCGGAACAGGTCGTCCGGTACCGGAGCGGCTCGACGGACATAGCCGTGGCGTGGCCGTAAGGTCCGAACTCGCGGGATGAGTGGACGGGACGCGCGTTGGGTTCGTCCATCGGTGTTGGGCGAGGGCCGTGGACGACGGGAGGGGGTCAGGGGTGCGGGCGCACGTGGTGGTGCTTGAGACGGCGGGCAATCAGGCCTACATCTTCGGGTCGAACAAGCGCCGGGAGAACGTCGGGGCGTCGGAGTTGATCACCTGGGTGGAGACCCGGTGGTTGGCGGATGCGCTCGGGGGCGGGGGAGAGGAGCATCGGTTCCGGGACCACGGGGTCGAGGTCATGGCGGCCAACGCCGGAGGCGTGACGCTGCTCGTCGAGACGGCGGACGAGGGGCGGCGGATCGTCGCGGAGGTCACCGGACGGGCGCTGCAGGACGCCCCCGGCCTGGACGTGTGCGGGGTCGTCGGGGACGAGTTCGAGCTCACGAGCGCGGCCGCGTTGGCGGACGCGGTCGAGAAGGCGCGGGGCGCACTGCTCGGGGTGCGGATGGCCCGGCCGGGGCCGGACCTGCGGTTCCTCGGGTTGCCGATCGCCGCGCGGTGCACGTCCAGCGGGTTGCCCGCGGCCCGGATCGTCCAGGCTCCCAAGCCGAAGGACGCGGACGAACGCCCCACCGAGCCCCGGTCGGCGCCGAGCCTCGCGAAGCTGGATGTCTTCCCGCACGCGCTCGCGCGGCTCGCCGACGACATGGGGGTGGACGAGCGCAAGCTCGCCGGGGTGGTGGAGCACCTGAACGACCGGGCCGAATGGGTCGCGGTCGTCCACGCCGACGGGAACGCGATGGGCAAGGTGTTCCGGGAGTTCCCACAGCTCATGACGGGGGACGACGACCCTTTCGGCTACCTCGAGCGGTTCCGGGAGCTGTCGGCGGGGGTGGACAAGTGCACCAGAACGGCCTTCCGCCGGACGGTCGAGGAGCTGGACGGCGAGGTGCCGAAGCTGCTGCCGCTCGTCCTCGGCGGCGACGACGTCACCGTCGTGTGCGACGGCGGCCTGGCATTGCCGTTCGCCGAGCGCTACCTGGCCAACTTCGCGGCGGAGAGCGCCGCGCACCGCCATGTGGGGCAGCGGATGCGCGAGGCCGGGTACGAGTTGGAACGGCTCGGGGCGTGCGCCGGCGTCGCGATCACCAAGCGCAACTATCCGTTCCACAGCGCCGCCGACCTGGCCGAGGAACTGACGGGCGAGGCGAAGCGGGTGAAGGAGGAGCTGGACGCCCAGCACTGCGCCCTGTCGTTCCACGTGCTGCAGGAGAGCGCGTTCACCGACCTCGGGAGGCTGCGCCGGGAGGCTCAGGTCGGGGAGGACGTGCGGCTCACCGCCCAGCCCTACGTGGTCGGCGACGGCGCCGTGAGGCACCGCCACTGGGACGACCTGAAGGCGAGGGTGCGCGCCCTGGTCGCGGAGCGCGAAGGCGAGCGGGTGATCCCGTCCGTGCAGGCGCACGAGCTGCGGTCCGGGCTGTTCCACGGACGGGACGTCGCCGACGCCAGGTTCGGGATGTTGCAGACATGGCTCGGTGCGGACGACGTCGTCGGCCTCGCCTGCGACGAGGGTTCCCTGTTCTGGACGGACGACGAGGGCATCGCCCGCACGGGCCTGCTGGACGCGATGAACGCAGCCCCGTTCCTGCCGAAGGAGGCGTGACGGTGGGCACCACGATCGATCTGACGGTGCACATGCTGAGCGACTGGCACATCGGCACCGGGACCGGCAGGCACGGGCAGCTCAATGCCCGCGTGCTGCGCGACGACGACGGGTTGCCGTACCTTCCGGCGAAGACCGTCAACGGGGTGTGGCGGGACGCGTGCGAGGTCGCCGCGCGCGCGCTCGACGGCGGGGGCCTCGGCCCGTGGCACCGCCGGGTCGAGTACGTCTTCGGCAGCCAGCCTGCCCACCCCGGCGCGGAGGCGCGGAGCCTTCCGGACGCGCGGGTGGAGCATCCCCGGAGTGCGGCGCTGCGCTTTCTGGGGCCGTTCCGGTTCCCCGCGGGGCTCGGCGCGGCGCTGCGCGCGGACCCGCGGCTCCAAGAGGCCGTCACGTTCGTCAAGCCCGGCGTCGCGCACGACCGGGTGTCCGGGGCAGCGCAGGAGAACATGCTGCGGTTCGACGAGATGGCGCGCGGCGGCGTCGCCCTGGCCGGACGGGTCGAGTTGCCGGACGGGCTGCCGGGCGACGAACTGAACCGCGTCCGGACGCTGCTGTATCTGGGGGCGCGGCTCGTCGAGGGCGTCGGGGCCAACCGGCGCCGCGGGTCGGGTCGCTGCCGCTTCGAGCTGGGCTGGGAGCCGCCGAGTGAGGGCGAACTGGACGCCTGGACCGCGTCGTCCGAGGAGCCGCCGGAGCCCGAACCGCCGGACGGGCCGGACGGCGGCGACGGGGCGGCCGTGGACGGCGAGTGGGAGCGGGTGCCGCTGCGCATCACCCTGAAGGCCCCGCTGATCGCGCACCACCGGACGGTCGGCAACCTCGTCCAGGGCCGCGACCACATCCCCGGCTGGATGATGCTGCGGGAGGTGCTGCGGCGCCTGGACGACCCGGCGGCCGCGGCCCTCCGGCGCGGCGACCTGGTGGTGACGGACGCGACGCCGGTGGTGGACGGACGACCCGGCAGGCCGGTCCCGCGCGTCCTCGAACGCGGCAAGGACGCCCCGGACGTGCTGGTCAACCGGATGCGGGCCATGTCCGAGGCCGCGACGAAGCGGCTCCGGGACGGCTACATCTCCGGCGCCGGGAACACCGTAGCCGTGCACCGGCCGAAGTTCGAGATGCGCATGCACAACACGATCAACGACGAGGTGCAGCGCCCCACCGAGGACCTCGGCGGCGTCTACGTCTACCGGGCGCTCGCCGCGGAGACGGTCCTCGCGGGCGAGGTGCGGGTCCGCGCCGGGATCCTCCCGGGCGGCTGGGGCGAGGCCCTGGCGGGCACGTGGCGGCTCGGGCGGTCCCGCAAGGACGACTACGGGATCGTCCAGGTCGACCTCGGCGAGCCGGACGGCACGCCGCCCGGTAACCCTGCGGGGACGACGCTGCGGGTGTGGCTGATGTCGGACGTGCAGGTCCGCAACGAACGGCTCGCCCCCAGCAACGCCCCCAAGGACCTGGCGCGCGCGCTCGAGGACGCCCTGGAGAAGACAGGGGCGGGACGAGTCGTGCTCGACCCGGTCGAAGGCGACGCCGAACTCGTCCCGAACCGGTACGAGACGGCGCGCACCGAGTCGTGGCACACCGGCTGGCGACTGCCCCGGCCCGTCCTGCCCGGCTTCGCGGCCGGCGGCTGCCTGACCTTCGAGATCGCGGAGGGAACGGTCACGCCGGAGGCGATCGCGGCCGTGGAGCTCGCCGGGGTCGGCGACCGGCGCGGGGAGGGGTTCGGGCAGGTCCGGATCAACGACCCGTTCCTGGAGCGGGACGACCTCGAGGCGGCCGACCCGCCGGACGATGACGCCCGTCCGGCGGGCGAGGCCGAGCCCCTCGAACCGTCAAGTCAAGGCCACGACGCCGCGCGGGTCATCGAGCGGGCCGCCTGGCGGGCGGAGATCCGGCGGGCGAGCGAGCGCGCCGCCGCCGCACCGGACGGCCGCGTCCTCGGCGGGCTGGCCGGGCTGACGTCGACTCGCCTCAACAACCTCCGGGGGCTCTTCCCCTACCTGGCCGAGGACGGTGCCACGCTGACGCGACGCATCCGGCGGCTCACCCGCGACTGGGGGGACGCGGCGGGCAAGGCCGTCGAGGGCGTCCTGGTCGATACCGAACCGTGGGAGCTGCTGGACATCGACGGCCTCGACCGGCTGTCCCTGACCACCGACGGCGTCGACCGGTGCCGCGCCGAGCTACGCGCCGAGGCCCGCCGCAGCATGATCGCCGCCTGCCTGGCCGTGCGCACCCGGCGGGAAGCCCGCGAGGAAGGGGAGCGGCGATGAAGTCGAACCGTAGGGGACGTCCGATGGACCGGCGGCTGCGGCTGCGGGGCCTGCTGGAGACGACCTCACCGCTGCACGTCGGCGGGATCGCCGCCGACCCCGCCGAGGTGCTGCCTGTCGCCGTCGATGGCCGGGAACGCCTGTACGTGCCGGGGACGAGCCTCGCGGGCGCCTTCCGCGCGTGGATGGAGGGCGCCGACACCACCGGGGAGAAGCTGCAGGACTTCTGGGGGTTCGTCAAGGAGAACCAGCCGAACTCGGGGCGCGCCAGCCGGGTCGTCGTGCGGGACGCCCCGATCGCGTCCCGGACCGAGGAGGGCGAGGACGGCGGGCCCGAGCATCCGCTCGAGGTCGCCGACCTCGGCATCCGCGACGGCGTCGGCATCGACCGCGTGACCGGCGCGGCCGCGCCCGGCTTCCTGTACGCGCGGACCGTCGTGCCGCCCGGCTTCTACCTGTTCCTCGAACTCGACATCGAGGTGGAGGACGGCGACCTGGAGCGGGACCGCGCCCGGCTCGCCGCCCTGATCGCGGCGCTGCGGGACGAACGGGTGCGGCTCGGCGCGTCCGGCAGCAAGGGCCTCGGCAAGGTGCGGCTGCTCGATGAGCGGCTGGACGTCCGCGAGCACGACTTCACCACCCGGGACGGGCTCCTGGCGTTCGTCCGGGGGACGGCGGAGCGAAACGTCCCGTCCGATGTCTCGAAGGCGGACCTGCCGGACCGGCGGGAGGTGCTCACCGTGGAGCTCGCATGGCGGCCGACCGGGCCGGTGATGGTGCGGGACGGCAGGGAGGGCGCGGCCGTCAAGACGCTGCCGCTGACCACGCGCGTCGGGCCCGACGAGGTTGCGCTGACGCTGCCGGGCAGCTCGATCAAGGGCGCGCTGCGCAGCCACGCCGAGTTCGTCGAACGCACCGCCTGCGGGGTCGACACACCGGACGCGCGCGGGAACGGAACGGACGCGGACGATTTCAGCCGCGCCTTCCGGGCGCAGCTCGATCAGCTCGACGTCGTCCGGGCCCTGTTCGGCACCGCCCGCACCGACGAGGCGTCCGCCACGCCCAACGTCGCCGGCCACCCGGAACACCGGTGGGGGAGCGCGGCGCTGACCGTCGAGGACTGCGTCAGCACGGTCACACTCGCCCCCTCTACCTGGGAGAAGGTCGTCGGGGCGGCACCGGAGGAGGGAGACGGAGACAAGGACCGGCCGGTTCTCGACCCGGCGACCCGCGCGGAGCTCGCGGGCAAGGGCATGGACCAGGCCGACCACGTCGCGATCGACCGGTGGACGGGCGGCGCCGCCGAGCACCTGCTGTTCAACGTCCTGGAACCGCACGGCGTGACGTGGCGGCCCGTCAGGCTGGAGATCGACCTGACGCGGCTCGGCGACTACCGCGACAGCGCGCTGGCGCTGCTGCTGATCGTCCTGCGCGACATGCGGGACGGGCTCGTCCCGCTGGGTGGCATGGTCACGCGCGGCTTCGGCGACATCGAGGTCGGCTCCGTCGCCCTCGCGGGCGCGCGCTGGGAGAGCCTTGACGAGGCGCTGGCCGACGGGGAGCTCGCGGTCGCTTGGGAACGGTACTGGAGCTGCTCGATGGGGGAGACGTCATGACGGGGAGCGTCCTGCATGCGGCGTCCCGCGACGAGGTCACGTTCGCGGAGGCGCTGGCGGTCGCGCCCGCCGGGACCGCGCTACTGTCCACACCCTGGCGCTACGAGGTGGTCACGGCCGCCGACGCCGCGGCCCGTCCGCCGGACGGGGTCTTCGAGGCCCGCCTATTCGACGAGCGCGCCGAGCTGCGCTGGCAGAATCGGGACGACGGCCGGGGCACTGCCGTGTTCCTGACGCCGTACGAAGAGCTGCTCCCGGATGGCCTCACCCGGCTCGCACCGGTGGAGGCGGTCGATGTCATCCCCGGTTACTACCTGCTTTGGGGGACGGCGGTGCGCGATGACGAAGCCCCTCAGGGGTACACCACCCTGACCACAGCGCGCGTCGGTGCGCGCCGCATCCCTGCAGAGATCCCCGTCCGGGAGCACGCTTCTCTCGAAGTGCACGAGTACGTCACGCGGGACGGGCACGGCAACGCGTACGTCGCAGAGGAACGGCTCGTCCGCATCGAGGTGGCGGAGCCCTATCTGCTGGGAACGGCCCTATGACCCGTCGCGCGTGACCCTCCGGGCGCGAACCGGGCGGTGAGTACCTTCTCGATGCTCAGCGGCGTCGAGGCGTGCGTGGGCTGAGCGGCAGGACGTGCCCCATGCCGATGTTGGTGCGGTCCCCGATGCCCGCGTAGAGGGCGAACCGGGCGAGGGCGTCCAAGGACGTCCGGGCCTCGGTGGACACCCGCCGCGAATCCGCGAGGCGGTACCCGACCGTTCCGACGCTCCCGTGCGTCAGCGGCGCACCTGCCTTCAGCAGGTGCGCTGTCGTCGTCAGGCGGTGCTCATCGACTTCGAGGTTGCCGACGATCGCCTCCTGGACCGATGCGTCCAGCGGCACGTCCGGCACGAAAACCGTCCAACGGCGGTACAGGTCCGAGAACACCCACTCCGCTTCAGGGAACGGCCGCACCCGTCGGACCCCTTCGTCCCGTGCGGTGAAAAACGCCACAGGGGTGCAGATCTTGAAAACCCAGTGGGTCTCTGGGCGTGTGGCCTCGCAGAGTTCCCGGTACGTCTCCACCGTTGTGCCGAGTGCCTCCACTCGGTACCGGCAGCGGGCGACGCGTACCTCGTCGAGTTTGGTCACTGCTCCCAGCACCCGTCCGACGAGCTCGTCCTGCAGTACCGCAACTTCGAACCGGACGCGCTTGCTGGACGCGTCGGCGCGCCGGTTCCGTTCGTCGAGGAGCGGGGTGAGCGTGTATGCCTTGGGCGGTTTCATCTCGTGCAGGAACGAGGAAGTTCGTCTTCCCCCGCACCCCTCAGCGCGCCGAGGAACGCCGCATTGATGGCGGGCCCCGTGTGCGGCGGCGGCACCGGAGGTGCCTGCCCGTCGAGAGGGCCGAGCTCGACGACCACCCGTACCGGCATAACCCGAACCACCCTTCACCGGCGAACCCAGCACGTACGACAGTCCGATGGACGAACCTACGCGCCCTGTTGCGATCCCTGGTAGGGCGATGAGGACGCAAGCTGCACACGAAGGTGTTCGCGCCGTTCGGGCCGTTGCGATCCCTGGTGGGGGCGATGAGGACGCGAGCACAAGGTATGGCAGAACGCCGCCGCCGAACGGTTGCGATCCCTGGTAGGGGCGACGAGGACTTACGGCGACTGCGGCCACAGCCTCCACAGCGGCCTGTTGCGATCCCTGGGTAGGGGCGATGAGGACCATCGAGGCCATGCGCGCCGGGCAGTTCCCGCCCGACCAGTTGCGATCCCTGGTAGGGGCGATGAGGACGGGGCTACCCCTGCACCCGGTGCTGCTTCGTCGCGTTGCGATCCCTGGTAGGGGCGATGAGGACTGCCGGTCCCCGGCTTCAAGTTCGTGAGCGCAATGTTGCGATCCCTGGTAGGGGCGATGAGGACACCGACCTGTTCCCGGACGGCCTCCTGCAGATCACGTTGCGATCCCTGGTAGGGGCGATGAGGACGGCCGGGTGACCGGACATGGCACGGGCCGTGCGCGCTGTTGCGATCCCTGGTAGGGGCGATGAGGACTCGTCCACACCTGGCGAGGCACCGGCATCCAGTAGTTGCGATCCCTGGTAGGGGCGATGAGGACGTGTCGCTGATCGCGCCGAGCCAGTACCAACACGGTTGCGATCCCTGGTAGGGGCGATGAGGACCCGATGGTAAAGCCGCAGGTTGCGTGCTACTTGCGGGGCCGAAGCTCGGCTGCTTTTGCAGCGAACCTCCGGTTGTGCAGTGGAGCCGGGAGGCTTGCTGAAATGGGTGGGACGGATGTGTGTCCATCCCAGCGAAGCATGCCACGTGATCGTCAAGGTCGGCTTTCGTGGCGAGTCGGCGGTTTCGTCGATCTTCGGTACGAGACGGGCGTAGGGTTCGTCGCCGATCGAGGCTTGAGCGAGAAACGACGGAGGGCATCGTGCGGTTGCGGTTGACCTTTCATACAGGGGCGCGGGAGCTAGCGTGGGACGATGTGCTCGCTCCCGGACGGGCGTTGTCCTACGCGTTGCTGGGGTCAGGGGCGCCTGAACTGGCGCGCACACTGCATGCCAACGGCTGGGGACCGCACGGGCTGGTGCCGTTCGGGTACGGGGCGCCGGTCTTCCCGTCGGCTCGGCGTAGCCGTGGCGTCTATACGAGCGACGGGCCGGGCGTGCTGGAGATGGGCAGCCCACTGCCGGAGGTGGTCGAGGGGTGGGCCAAGGCGCTGGCGTCGTCCCCGGTGATCGCCTGGGGAGCGACTGCATTCATAGTTGACCAGGTCGAGTCCGTGGAGGCACCCGAGTTCACTTCCGGCCGGGCCGTATTCCGAACGGTCACGCCCGTGGTCATGAAGGTCCCACGACGCGACGAGAACGATGAGCGTGTCCATCGCCAAGTGTGGCGCCTGCCGAGAGAGCCTGAATGGGACGTCTACGTGCAGAGCAACTTGCGGCGCAAGGCTGAGACCCTCGGCTTGGACTCGGACGTCACGCTCGACGAGGTTCGTTGGATTGGGGCGAAGCGGTCGTTCATCGTCGGAGGTAGTCGCGGTGGAAAAGGAAAGAAGCCGGGGGCCTGCGTCGAGGTCGCCGTGTCGGGGCCGCCCAGGACACTCGCCGCGCTACATTCGTGGGGGCTCGGGCAGGCCAACAGCACCGGGATGGGCTGGATCGGAGCCTGAGACGGCGCAGTTCGAGTGTTCGTGGAAAGGACTATTTCGCCCCACGCCGTGCAGCGCCTGGTCCCCGTCCGAAGCCTGCAGATGTGCTACCCAAGACCGGGACGATCAACAGCGGCCTGATAGCTGAGGAAGGCTTGCAACCGGCATGGGCGGCCCAGCCCGTGCACGCGACGGTGCCGTAATCGAGGCGGCGCGTCTGCTGGGCCCGGCGCCGACCGTTCGTGCGTATCGGACGATGTAGTCCTTGCGAGCTGGGCGCGCTTTCGCCTGCGCGGACGACCGTTCGGCTGCGGCGTGTCGGCACGGTCGGCACCCCGAGATGACGGTCTCCGCGGCAGGGCTTCGCCGCGCTCCGGCGGCGCGGGGCAAGAAATGGAAATCGTGCACTTATGACAGCCGGACCGGGCGCGGTCCGGCTGGCGGACGGATCGAGCGCGATCCAATCGGGGGTGACGGATGATCGGTGAAGACGAACGTAGGCCGACGATGAAGCTGGTGCAGCAGAACCGGCGATCGCATCGCACTCCGCGCCGAGATCGGTCGGTCAGATTCTCGCTGTCGGAGGACGAACACGCGGTCGTGGTGGCGGCGGCGAAGGCCGAGAAGCTGGCGGTCGGAGCGTTTGCCGCGCAGTCGACGCTGGAGGCGGCGCGCGGTACGGCGCGTCCCGAGTACGCCGTCCTTCGGCATGCTCTGGGCGCGGTGCTGCAAGCGGTGGGGCAGGCGCGCCGCATCGGAGTGAACTTCAACCAGGTGGTCGCCGCGCTGCATTCGGGCGAGACACAAGCGGAGGTGGAGCGGTACGCCGAGGAGGCTTCGCGGACCGTCCGCCGACTGGACGAACTGGGGGAGCAACTACGCCGACGGCTGCCTTGAGGGCCATGTTCTCAGGCGGGAAAACGGGGGCGTGTGTGGGTGAGGTGGACATTATCCCCGCCGCCGCGCTTGCGGACGGCCCCCGTTGCGTGCGGACGGTGTCCGTCCGGGCGGACGGCGCCGCGGACGGTCGTCCGCCGCGCGGCGGACGGCGCGGACGCCGCCGGACGGGGCGGCGAGGTCGCGGCGAGCTCACTGCTACCGTCTTCGCGCCCGCGATGCAGAAGAAGTAAGAGGAAAGGGCCTGTGCGACAAGTAGTCGTACAGGCCTTTGGCGTTCGACGCTCACGGTGGGCTACACGGCTTTGATCTCCGTGGTGGGCTTGGAACGGTTGCGGATCTTGTCGAAGGCGTCGAGGGCGCTGTCGTCCTCGTCCGGGAGCGTGTGCAGGTACTTCTCCGTCGTGGTGATGCTCGCGTGGCCGAGGCGTTCCTTCACCGCCTGGAGGTCGGCGCCGCCGGCCAGGAGCCAGGACGCGTGGGCGTGGCGCAGGTCGTGCGGACGGACGTGGACGCGGAGTTCGGCCTTCTCGATCGCGGGTTTCCACACGCGTTCGCGGAACCAGCTTCGGGGGATGTGGCCGTCGGTGTTGATTCGGCGGCGGCGCCTCGGGGAGTCCTTGCCCGCTTCGCGGCGGCGTGCCCGGTAGTCGGCGTAGACGTCGCGGCAGTGCTGGCAGCGGCACTTGCCTGCGGAGTAACCACTGAGGGTGCCGTGGCGGTACCGGCGGTCGGGCTCGATGTAGCCGAGGTCTTCCGGAGGGAGAAGTACTCGGAGGCGGGGCGGGCGTGGGAGCTCTTCGGGGTTCAGGCGGAAGATCAGGTCGTCGTTGGTGATGTGCTTGCTCTGGATGTAGATCTTGAGCTTGTTCGTGATCTGTTGGCTGAGCTTGACGGTGCGGTGCTCTCGGTCCTTGGGGTAGTCCTTCACCAGGAAGCGCTCGCCTTCCGGGTGGTGTCTCGGGGTGAGTTCGATGATGACTCGGCTCACCGTGAGGGTTCGTGTGGTGAGGTCGAGGTCCTTGGGGCGGAGCTCGGTGATCTCGCCCCACCGGAGCCCGGTCTCGATCTTGAGTTCGGCGAGGAGTCGCATGCGGGGGTCGGTCAGGGCGTCGTAGAGCGCGTCGAACTGCTCGGGTGTGATGATGGGGCGCTTCTTCTTCGGGACGGGCGGTGTCTTCACGCCCTTGCAGGGGTGTAGGACGATGACGAGGTCGTTCAGCGCGGTCGTGAAGATGGCGCTGAGGACGGTCATGCAGTAGCGGATGGTCGGTGGGTTGACGCCCTCGTTTTGCAGGTGGGTGATCCACTCGCGGACGTCGATGGGCATGATGTCGATCATCCGCATGGTCGCGAACCAGGGCATGATGTGCCGGTTGATCTCGTAGTCGTAGTTCTCTCGGGTGCGGAGCTCAACGATGTGGTTGGGGAACCAGACGTCCTCGACGTAGCGGCGGAAGCGTTGACGGCCCTTGCCTGCGTCGGGGAGCCGTTCTAACTGCAGCTTCGCTTCGGCTTTTTGCCAGGCTTTGTCTGCCTGGTGCTGGGTTGTGTATGTTCCCGCGGATCGGACCCGGCCTCGCTGGTCGCGATAGAGGGCGATGTAGCGGTCTTTGCCGTCCTTGGTCTTGCGGGGGCGAGCGAAACCCATGGGTGCCTCCGATGATCGTTCGTGTCATCGAGATGTCATCAGGACGGTGTGGGCGATCTTGATACCTGGTGACATGAGGTGGCAGACATGCTGCGTCTCACCTGGGATATTACCCCAAAGTTGTTGAACGCGAGTTGCTAGAATTTTGAGTTTATCTCGTTCGCATCGAGGGGGCCAGGGGTTCAAATCCCCTCAGCTCCACCAAGGAACGCAGGCCGAGGGCCCGGTCGGAGAATTCTCCGACCGGGCCCTCGGCCGTTTCTCGTCACGATGTCATCAGGGCCCGACGCCACCGAGCCGCGAACGGGAGAGGTGGCCGGCACTGGTTTACCTGGACGATGCGGATGCGAACTCCTCCACGGAGGCGGTCAGGGCGTGCTGGTGGCCCCACGAGGGCAGGTGCTCGTAGATGATCTCGCCGACGGCCGGTGCGAGGGGCTGGTCGACCCAGCCGCGCAGCAGCTCGGAGGCGACCGCGAGCCAGTTCACCGGCACCGCGCCCGCCTGGACCAGCCGCATGACCGCGGTGTCGTGGGTCTCCTTGGTGGTGGCGCCCGAGGCGTCGACCACGATGTACACCTCGTAGCCGCGGTTGATCGCCGTCAGGGCCGTCAAGGCGAGGCAGACATCGGTCTGGATGCCCGCCATGACCAGCTTCTCGCGCCCGGTCGCCTCGATCGCCGCGGCGAACTCCGCGTTGTCGAACGCGTCGAACATCGGGGCGCGGTGGATGACGGGGTGGTCGCCCAGGACCTTCTTGAGTTCGGGGTACAGGGGGCCGGCCGGGTCGCTCTCGCGGGCCGCGGTGACCACGAGTGGCAGGTCGAAGACCTTGGCCACCTTGGCCAGCGCGAGGGTGTTGTTGAGCGTCTCCTCGATGCTGTGGGACTTGACCAGGTTGGAGAAGCCGACCTCGTGGTCGATCAGGACGACGGCGCTGTTGTCGGGGGTGAGGGGTGTCGTTGCCATTGCGTTTCCTTCGGTGACGACGGGTGGTCACCGATGACCTCGGCGACCTTCGGGGCCGTCCGGTCTTGACCGGCGGTCCGCTGCGGACACCTCATTATTTGCCTGCGCAAGCAAATAAATCAAGTGCTGTGACCGACGGCACCTCGGGTGCGGGGGCGTGGTGCGGACGGTCCGGGGCGGCTGTCGGGCGCGGTGGCCGTGTCGCGGCCCGTTACGCCGTCGCCCTGGCCCTGATCGTTCTTGTGGTGTTCACCCTTCTTGTATGGGTTCTTCTGGAACGGAGTGATCATCTACTGGCGCGTCGCCGGCAAAGCCGCACAGTGGAGGTGCGGTCGGCGGCCTGCGGTTCGACAAGGTCGCTTTTCGTGCGGCCGAATCCGGCCATGCACGAGTTTTGTTGAGGGGTGTCAGGGTGGTGGATAGTGTGTGTTCCCGATCGAGTCTTACGGGGAGACGATGTCGCCGAACTTTGACGTCCCGAACATTGCGCGCATCTATGATGCGATGCTCGGCGGGAAGGACAATTTCGCCGTCGATCGGGAGGCCGCGGAGCGGCTGACCGAGCTGGAACCCCTGTCTCCGCTGTACGCGCGGGAACATCGGAGGTATATCGGTCGGGCGATCGGGGTGCTGGCCGAGCGGGGGATCCGGCAGTTCCTGGACGTCGGCACGGGGCTGCCCACGATGGACAACGTGCATCAGATCGCGCATCGGCGGGCGCCCGGTTCGCGGGTGGTTTACGTCGACAACGATCCGAACGTGTGCGCGCACGCGCGGGCGCTGCTGGCGGAGGATGCGGGCGTCGCGGTCCTGGAGGAGGATCTGCGCTTTCCGGAGCGGATTCTCGACGGGGCGCGCGCGTCGCTCGATATGGACGAGCCGATGTGCCTTCTCGTGACCGGGATACTGCATTTCGTGCCGGACGACGACGATCCGTTCGGGGCCGTGGGGCGCCTGGTCGAGGCGATGGCTCCGGGGAGTTTCCTGGTGATCTCGCATATCACGGACGAGCGCGTCCGGGACACGCGGCCGAGCGATAACCGGTCGGGGCTCGCGGTATATGCGAAGAGCAACGCACCGATGCATCCGCGTAACCGGGTGGACGTCGAGCGGTTTCTGCGCGGGCTGGAAATCGTGGAACCCGGGGTCACGTGTATTTCGGAGTGGGCGAATCCGGACCCGCCGCTGCTGCACGAGGAACTGCGGGGCGTCTGGCTCGCGGCGGTCGCGCGGAAAACCTGATCAGCGGCGGGTCACGGACATGGGGAGTGCGGAGAAGCCGCGGATGTAGGCCGAGTGGGGGCGCGGGCCCGGGTGGGGTCGAGGTCGAAACCGCGGATGCGGTCGACGGTTTCCTCCAGGACGATCCGGGCCTCCAGCCGGGCGAGGGAGGAGCCCAGGCAGAAGTGCGGCCCGCTGCCGAAGCTGACCTTCTGCGAGGTGTCGCGGTCGAGGTCGAAGTCGTCCGGACGGTCGAAGACGCGGGGGTCGCGGTTCGCCGCACCGGGGAGCAGGACGATCCGGGCGCCTTCGGCCAGTCGCGTGCCGTGCAGGTCGACGTCCTCGGTGAGTGTGCGGAGTTGCGTGGGGGCGGGGGTGTCGTAGCGGAGGGTCTCCTCGACCCACTCGGGGACGCGGCCGTCGAACGCCTTGTCGCGTTGTGCGGGGTTCCGCCAGGCCCAGTACCACGCGTTGCCGATGAGGTTCGTGGTGGTCTCGTTGCCCGCGCCGACGAGGAGGTGCAGGAACGCGATGATCTCCGCGTCGGTGAGCGGTTCCTCTTCGGCGGCGGCGTCGAGGAGTGCGGAGGCGAGGTCGTCGCGGCGTTGCCGGTGGCGGTCCGCCACGATTTCGGCGAAATGTCCGACCATCTGAAGGAGGGCGTCGGCGCCTTCGCGGGTGATCTCCTGCGTGCCGGGCTCGCGGTGCAGGGACAGGTCTGCGAGGCGGCGGAGTTCGGCCCGGTTCTCGTGGGGGACGCCGACGAGTTCGGAGATGACGTCGGTGGGGAGCGGCGCCGCGATGTCGGCGACGAGGTCGAACTCGCCGCGTTCGACGGCCGTCCCGACGTGGTGCCGGGCGGCGGCGCGGATGTGCTCTTCGAGTTCGGCGATGCGCCGGGGGGTGAACACGCGGGACACCAGGCGGCGCATCCGGGTGTGGCGGGGCGGGTCCATCGCGATGAACGACATGGCCTGCTGGGCCTGCGGGCCCCAGGCGCGCCGCTCCAGGAGGGGGCCGTTGGCGCTGGAGAAGCGGGCCGGGTCGCGGAAGGCGGCGACGACGTCGGCGTGCCGGGACAGGGCCCAGAAGTCCATGTCGTCGTTGCGGTGGACGGGTGATTCCTCCCGCAGCCGTGCGTAGACGGGGTACGGGTCCGAGTCGACTTCGTAGAAGTCGTAGGGGTTGAACACCACGCCCACTTGCGGCCTCCGGCTTCGACGACTGTGCCCAGCCTCTCCCGTTTCGTCCCGGACGGGCCAGCCCTTGATCGTCCGATAGCGGTCACTCCCCGGCGGTCCGCTTCCGGACGGCGGCGAAGCCGTCGCCGATCGCGTAGTGGCGCGGGGGAGGCGTGTCCGGGGACGAGTGCGGGGCGACGAGCTGCGCGCAGCGGAGCTCGTCGAGGGGGCCGAGCCGGTCGTGGAGTTCGGCGAACACCTCGTGGGCGCGGGTGCGCGGCCAGCCGGGCGGGAGGACCTCGGACGGCAGGCGGGGGCGTGGCGGTAGAGGCCGCGCCAGTGGTCGGTCATCCGCACCCGGACGCCGAACGCCTCGTCGGGGCTCACCTCGCCGCGGCGGGCCCGGTCGATCACCGGCCGGTAGGCGGCGATGAAGGCCTCGTACTCGTCCCGGATCTCGGTCAGCGGCCAGGTGGTGAGCGCGTCGAGCACCCCGTCGGCGACCGGGTGGACGACGGTTCCGTGGACGACGACCACGGGGACGTCCGAGGCGGCCGCGAGGTCGACGGCCGCGTCCCGCTGCGTCGAGGGAGCGATCCAGAGGGAGTCGGAGAGCATGCCGAACCCGAGGGCGCGCAGCCGGGTGCGCAGCGATCTGCGCCGGGCCGACTGCTCGGCCGTGGCGCCGACCGACACCAGCACCCACGTGCCGTCCCATTCGGCTTCGGCGTCGTCGGGGCCGCCGAAGGCCGTCATCCGGGGCAGGCCGTGCACGCCGTTGACGACCACCGACTCGGACAGGCGGTAGAGGCTCGTTCGGCCGCGCCGCACCCGGACCAAGACCTCGCGCCGGACGAGCCGGTTGATCGCCGCGCGCGCGCCGTCCGGGGTGGTCCCGCACGCCTGGAGCAGCGCGACGAGCGCGGCCGCGGGGATCGGCGCCGTGGAGCCGGGCCAGAAGTCGCCGAGGATGCTGAGCAGGAGGTGCTGCGGGTTGGGCCCGGCCTGGCGGCGGGGGAGGTCGATGTCGCCGCTCACCGGCCGGTCACCCGCAGCGGGACGGCCTGGGCGCCCACCTCGGGCATGCGGGTGGTCTCGACGGGGCCGTCGAGTTCGATGCGGGTGGTCTGGGCGAGCAACTGCTCCAGGCCGACGCGCATGCTCAGCCGGGCCAGGGACATCCCGACGCAGCGGTGCCGGCCGCGGCCGAAGCCGAGGTGGCGCATGATGTTCGGCCGGTCGAGGACGAACCGGTCCGGTTCGGCGAACACGCGTTCGTCCCGGTTCGCGGAGGCGTAGACGAGCGTGACGGGCTCGCCGGGGGCGATCGTCCGGCCGTGCAGGGTCACGGGTGCGCTGACGGTGCGGGCGAAGCCGCGGTACGGGGTGTAGAGCCGGACGAACTCCTCGACGGCCGCGGGGAGCAGCGACGCGTCGCGGCGGAGGCGGTCCTGGAGTTCGGGGTCGCGGGCGAGGTGGACGCAGATCCCGCCGAAGAGGATCGGCGGGGCGACCATGCCCACGACCAGGGACTGGCGGAGCGCGCCGACGACCAGCTCGTCCGGGAGCGGGGCGTCGTCGACGGTCTCGTCCAGCAGGGAACTAGCCGGGTCCTGCTCGGGGTCGCGCGGGTGCCTGCGGCGGTCGGCGACGAGGGCGCGGGCCATGTCGTAGAGCCGCTCGCTGCGGGCGGAGACGACCTCGACGTCCTGGCGGCGCCACGCGTCCACCCATTCGGTGGCGTGGTCGGCGAGCACCGGGACCTGGTCGTCGTCCAGGTTGAGCCATTCGGCGGCGGTGTAGGCGGGGTAGACGGTGCCGAAGGTGCGGCAGATGTCGCCGCCCGCGGCGACGTAGCGGGCCATCTCGCGGCGCGCGTGCTCGGCCAGCCGGGGTTCGAGCCTTTCGAGGCGCGTGCGGTGGAGGGTGCGGTCCAGGGCGCGGCGGAACGGCGTGTGGGCCGGGGCGTCGAAGTTGAGCGGTGGACGGCGGATGCCGCGCGGGTCGCTGGGCACCACCGCCTTCACCGAAGAGATGAACAGGTCGGAGTCGCGCGCCGCGCGTTCCACGTCGTCGTGGCGGGTCAGCGCCCAGAAGCCGCCGTACTCGCCGGAGTGCGCGACGGGACACCGCGTTCTCAGGTCGCGGTAGGTGCGGTGGGGGCTGTCGAAGGTCTCCGGCGCGCGCGCGTCGAAGTCGTCCGGAAGCGCAGGGCCGTTCCGTCCCGCCATGGGCGGTTTCCCCTCTCGCGGGTCACCCTACTCGGACAGTATTCGGTCGCAGGAGACCTGTTTCTGTTCGCTGTGACGGCCGAGAGCGCCTGTTGCGCCCGGACGTCGTCGAGGCGGGTGTCCCGCGGTTCGGTGCAGATCCGCAGAAAAGGCTACATCACAATTGACGGGCGACATGTGAGCGGTATTAATTTCGCCGCCAGGTGTCCACGGGGACGCGGTGACCAGGGCGGAGGGGAGGGGCGGGCATGCGCGGGCGCGGGCGGCCAGGCGCGGATCGTGCTGGGCGTCGAGGCCGTCCGGCGGCTCGATCCGGCGAAGCCGTTCGACCTCACGCCGTCCGGCGACGCCAACCGGACGGCGGCGATCTACGACCTGCTCTTCCGGCTCGACTCCGCGACCGGCGAGGTGCACCCGCAGCCCGGGAAGTCGCTGACCGTGAACGAGGCGGGCGACGAGTGGCGGACGGGAGCCGCTGGAGCCGGGGGAATATCGTGGTCGCCATGTCCGGGCAAACCACGAGGCAGTCCCAGCGCCTGCTGCGCACCCTGTTCGGGGACTACTGGACGGCCGAGGGCGCGCTCGCGCCGGCCGGTGCGGTGGCGGAGATGCTGGGCGACTACGGGGTGTCGGTCCCGGCGGCCCGGGCGGCGCTGCGCCGCTCCGCGCAGCGGGGCCTGCTGGCGTCCAGCAGGTCGGGCCGGTCGACGCACTACGGCCTCACCGACTCCGGGCGGCGGACGCTGACGGAGGCGTGGGAGCGGCTGGTGGAGTTCGGCACCGCCGCGCAGGAGTGGGACGGCCGCTGGACGTGCGTCGCCTTCTCCATCCCGGAACAGCAGCGCGACCAGCGGCACCGGCTGCGCAGCCGGTTGCGCTGGCTCGGGTTCGCCCCGCTCTACGACGGGGTGTGGGTCTGCCCGAAGGCCGTGGACCGGCAGTTGCGCGCGGTGCTCGCGGAACTCGGCGTCGGCGCGGCCACGGTCTTCGTCGGCGAGCAGGCGGGCAGCGGCACCGACTTCGGCCGCGCTCTCGACGCCTGGGACCTGGCCGAGGTGCGCGCCGAGTGCGAGCGGTTCGTGACCGAGACCGCCGAGAGCGAGCGCCGGATGCGGGCCGGGCTGGTCGCCCCGGCCGAGGCGCTGCGGGTGCGCACGCGGCTGATGGTGCGCTGGGTCGGCCTGGTCAACGACGTGCCGGACCTGCCCGCCGAGCTGCTGCCCGCGGACTGGCCCGTCCGGGAGGCCCGGCGGCTGTGGGAGACGGTGTACGACGGGCTGCGGACGCCCGCGCTGTACCGGGTCCGGCAGATCGTCGAGGGCTACGCGCCGGATCTCGCGGACGGCATCGCCGTCCGCGCGGCCGGGGACGCCGCCGACGCCGTCCCCGTGGCCTCCTGACCTTCGCGTCACCCCGCGTTCGACACCCGCCGCGACCCCATGACCATCAGGGTCTCTGTTGATTGTTCCTCGTGATGATCGTCACTATCCCTTGACCGCCTGCATTACTCGCTGCATGATGTCCGCATATTCATCAGGATTCCTGATGAATGTGGACCGGACGGCACCAGTGGGGCACCGTGCGCGCCGAATCCGCCGAGTACCCGTTCTGACCGGTACCCGTTCTGACCGAGAGGACCGACATGTCCGCACCCGCCACCGAGCACGGCACCGGATCCGGCGACACGAAGGAACCGTGGGGCGACACCGTCCTCGTCGACTTCGAGGACGGCATCGCGTGGGTCACCCTGAACCGTCCCGCCAAACGCAACGCCATGAACCCCGCCCTCAACGACGAGATGGTGCGCACCCTCGACGCGCTCGAAGCCGACCCCCGCTGCCGGGTGCTGGTGCTCACCGGCGCCGGTGAGTCGTTCTCCGCCGGGATGGACCTCAAGGAGTACTTCCGCGAGGTCGATCGGGCCGACGACCCGTCCGTCCAGATCCGGGTCCGCCGGGCCAGCGCCGAGTGGCAGTGGAAGCGGCTCGCGAACTGGTCCAAGCCGACGATCGCGATGGTGAACGGCTGGTGCTTCGGCGGCGCCTTCACCCCGCTCGTCGCCTGCGACCTCGCGATCTCCGACGAGGCGGCGCGGTACGGCCTGTCGGAGATCAACTGGGGGATCCCGCCGGGCGGCGTGGTCAGCCGCGCGCTGGCCGCGACCGTCAGCCAGCGGGACGCGCTGTACTTCATCATGACCGGCGAGCCGTTCGACGGCCGCCGCGCGGCGGAGATGCGGCTGGTCAACGAGGCCGTCCCGGCGGAACGGCTGCGCGAGCGCACCCGCGAGCTGGCGCTGCGGCTCGCCGGGATGAACCCGGTCGTGCTGCGCGCCGCGAAGGTCGGCTTCAAGATGGCGCAGGAGATGTCCTGGGAGCAGGCCGAGGACTACCTGTACGCCAAGCTGGAGCAGTCGCAGTTCCTCGACCCCGAGCACGGCCGGGAGAAGGGAATGTCGCAGTTCCTGGACGCCAAGTCCTACCGGCCGGGGCTCTCGGCCTACTCGAACGACTGACCGGTCCGAGCGGGAGGGACGACGATGCGTTACGAGGGGCTGGGCTCGTGGCCGTTGCGGCGGGCCCGGACGACGATCGTCGACCGGATCAAGGACGTGATCGTCTCTGGCGACGAGATCCGCGCCCACCCGCGCGGCCGTCTCGCCGGGTACAGGGTGCCCGGAACGGTCGGGTTCTGGGACGACCTGCCGTGCACCGGGTCCGGGAAGATCCGGAAGCCGGCGGTGCGGGAGCGGCTGCGATGACTCCCGGCGGTTCACCGGTGCCGGTGCCGGACGGGCGGGTGCGGGATGATCGGGCGATGGCCCGCAACGACCCGCCCGAGCCGCTCACGCTCTACCTCGTCAAGCGCCTGGAGCTGGTGATCCGCGCGCGGATGGACGAGGCGCTGCGCCCGCACGGCCTCACGACGCTGCAGTTCACCGCGCTGACCGCGCTGCGCCACCGCGACGGCCTGTCGTCGGCGCAGCTCGCCCGCCGCTCGTTCGTCACGCCCCAGACCATGAACGAGATGGTGCGCGCGCTGGAGAAGCACGGGCACATCGAACGCCGCCGCGACCCCGGCAACCGGCGCGTCCTGCTGATCAGCCTCACCGGCTCCGGACGGGCGCTGCTGCGGCGCTGCGACCCGCTGGTGGAGGCGATCGAGGACGACATGCTGGGCGCGATCCCCGCGGTGCAGCACCCGCTGCTGCGGCAGAGCCTCGAACTCGGCTACACCGCCCTCAGCGGCCCCGAACACGGGACCGGCTGACGCCGTCCGGCCCGCCGCCCGGCGCGGCGGACGGCGCGGCGTCCGGCTCCGGCAGGTACGGCCGCAGGTCGCGCAGCTGCCTGCGCGAGGTCAGGCCCAGCTTCCGGAAGATGCTGCGCAGGTGCGCGTCCACGGTGCGCGGGCTGAGGAACAGCCGCCCGGCGGCCTCCTTCGACGTCGCGCCGTCGGCGACGAGCCGCGCGATGCGCGTCTCCTGCGGGGTGAGCCGCTCCAGCGGCGACGTGCCCGGCCGGGCGGGACGGTCGCCGCAGGCGGCGAGCTCGGCGGGCGGCGGCGGGCCGCCGAACCCGGCCGAGCCGATCGCGGCGAGCGTCTCGTGTGCGCGGCGGAGCTGGCGCGCGCGTCGCCGCGCCGGGACGCGCGGCGCAGCCACTCCCCGTAGAGCAGCCGGGTCCGGGCGAGCTGCGGCACCGCGCGGGTGCGCGCCAGCCGGTGGATCGCCTCCCGGTAGAGGTCCTCGGCGCGGGGACCGCCGGTCAGCAGGGCGCGCGAGCGGAGCCCGATCCCGGCGGCCCAGTCGGTGCCCGCCACCAGCGTCCGCTCGACGAGCCGTTCCATGACGGGCTCGGCGAGCTCGGGCCGGCCGGCGCGGACCGCGGCCTCGACCACCTCCGACGGGACGAACGCGTGCAGCCCCGGATCGTCGTACCGGGCGGCGCGGCGGGCGGCGCGCAGCGCGGTCTCGTACCGTCCGGCGCCGTTGTGCAGCACGGCCGTCGCGTGGTCGAGCACGGAGAGCAGCTGCCCGCGCCCCCGGTCGTGCGCCACCCGGGCGCCCTCCCGATCAGCCGGTCGAGGCGCTCGGCGTCGCCGCGCCACGCCGTCAGCACCAGGTCGGCGTGCACGGGCGCGGTGACCTCCCACGGGCCGGTCGCCGCGCGGCCTCCGCCACGAGCGCCGCCGCGTCGTCGAACTCGAGCGTGGACGCGGCGAGCGCGAGCTGGCGCAGCGCGAGCGGCAGGACGCCGCGCGCGCCCGTCCGCCGGACGGCGTCCAGTTGGCGTTCGGCGAGGACGCGCCACGGCCTCGTCGTCCCACAGGTCGGCGGCGGCTCCGCAGGCGAGCCAGGCGGAGAGGTCGTCCGGCGCGGCGAGGTGGGCGTCGACGGCGGCCCGCAGCGCGACCGACGCGGCGGCGTCGCCCCGGGTGACCTGCGCGGCGAGGGCGTCCAGCAGCAGGTCGGACGGGCCGGTCGTCGCGGCCGTGGCCGGTCGCGGCCCGCGCGGCCTGCGGGAGGGGACGGGTGCCGAGCCGGCCCACGGCGAGGGCGGCGGCGAGCGCGTCGAGCCGGC